>DATGYM010000393.1:0-1975 GCA_035297925.1 Pyrinomonadaceae bacterium
CGATTATCATTGGTGATACTTCATTACCGTTCGTTTTCCGACGCTTGGGAAAAACATCTCCGCGCTCTGGTTCACATGCGTTAGCGTGCAAGAAGTAAACCATGTCGGTTGCGATAATTTTGTCTTTGAGCCTGAAGCTTCTGATTCTGATTGTTTTCCCTGGAAGTTGGACGCACGCAGGCATTGCGATCGCGAAATGGCGATTGCTTAGTCAGATTCAACCTTATATATAACTTAGAAGTGGTCCCAGACGACGTGTCATACAAAGAGTTATTTATAATTTGTCGCGGATTTCATGCTGCCGTAACTTAGAGGCGCGGGCGTTATGTTATTGGACCGGCAGGAACGGAGGTCTAGAACCCATGGAACGACCCGCTGAACAAATCGCCGATCGGTTTCCAGACAATGCTACAGAAAACTCTCTCCGCGCTCTGGTAGAGGCGACCCAAGACGCGGTCATTTTTATCGATCGGCAAGCTTGCATCGTCATTTTCAATCCCGCCGCCGAGCGAATTTTCGGTTACTCTCAAGCTGAGGCCCTGGGACAGAAGGTCAACATGCTCATGGCCGAGCCCTACGCCGGCGAGCATGACCAATATATCGAGCATTATGAAAAGACCGGCGAGAAGCGCGCCATCGGATACATCCGCACGGTCGCGGGAAAACGGCGGAACGGTGAAATCTTTCCGATTGAGTTGTCGGTAACCCAAGTAGCTACCGGCGCAGAGGTCAACTATGCCGCATTCATTCGAGATGTCTCCGATAAAGCCAAGCATTTACGAGATCTCGCTGAAAACGCCCGGCTCGCCTCCATCGGAGCAACCGTGACCAAGTTGACCCATGAGCTTGGCAGCCCATTGAACGGAATGTACATTACCGCTCAACTCCTGGAGCGGCTGGTCAACAAGCAAACAAGCTTACCGGACGCAAAAATCACGGCAACGGTTAATTCACTCTACCGAGAAATCCAGCGCCTTAATTCGCTGCTGATTGAGTTTCGCTCCGTGTCACACGCTGAACGTTTTGACTTCAAACCTGTTTCCCTCCCCATGGTGATAGGGGAAGTTCTTTCGCTGGAACGGCCCCACTACATCAACCGAGGAGTCCACATCAATCAAATCGTGCCCACTGATCTCCCCTCGGTCGTCGCCGATGCCGACAAGCTCAAACAGGTGATTCTCAATCTGTGCAATAATGCGGTCGACGCTATGCCCAACGGCGGCGAGTTAACCCTGCGCGCCACGGGCGACGATCATCAAGCGATCATTGAAGTGGCTGACACTGGCGACGGCATACCGGAAGGCGTTGATATATGGGCGCCATTCGTGACCACGAAGAGCACGGGTACGGGACTTGGTTTGATGATTGCGCAGAACATCATCGTGGCCCATCAAGGAACGATTGACTATAGGACCGAAGTCGGGAAAGGCACGACGTTTCGCCTGACATTGCCGTTACATGCTAGCCGTCACCCGGCGACGATCTAGGCTGGCATCCTTTCGGGAACACTCCAGACCGGTTCTGAAGCTTGTCGACACCAACTTTCAAAGCCCAGCGGATGCACTCTTGTTTCATCGTGCCTATTCGCCATGGGCCGCGTCAAACAGCTCACAAGAAAGGCAACTAGCAGTTTTGTGCAGAATCAGCAGGCTGTAAGATGGAAGGCAGTTTCCACAGCATCAACAGCCGCGCCGAGATGAATATCTCGAGGCCGGCGCAGGAAGGTCAAACCGATGAACATCTTATTGATCGAGGTCATCCTGGATAGATACGTGGCTATCGCTCAAAAGCGGCAAAAAGACTGGAGCCCGGCGGAAGTTGAAGCGCTGTTGTTGAAGCTTAGAGAAGAGGTTTTGGACAGCCTGAGATAATAAATTGAATTCGCGAGCGGGGTTTGAACCCCGCTCGTGACCAAAGGGGATGCTCGCCCCCTTTGGAAACCCCATTTAATTGTTCCCGCCTCAAGAGGCGGGGT
>DATGYM010000394.1:0-4989 GCA_035297925.1 Pyrinomonadaceae bacterium
ATCGTTAATTTGTTTGAAATTGTCGAGGTCGATCATGATCAACGATAGCGGCTGGCGCATGCGCATAGCCATGTGCAGGTCGCGCTCAAGCTGCAACTCAAACGAGCGCCGGTTATAGCAGCCCGTGACTGCATCAGTCAGCGCCTGCTGTTGCATTTGAGTAAACAAGTGCGTTTGGTTTACCGCCACCACGAGCTGGTCCGCGACTGTATGCAGAAGCAGCAACTCATTATCGGCCCAGATGCGGGACGTATCATCAGAACGCACCAGGAGCAGGCCGATAAAGCTTTCCTGATAAATCAACGGGACCACTGCGTCGGCAAGCACAGGCGGATCCTGCGAGGGGTCCCCATCGATGACGTATGCTTGAGGAGATTCAGTCAAGCGGCAACTGATTGTGTCAACGTCCGAGAGTAAAGACCTTTGACCTTCACTTGCCGCGTCGGGACGCAGATAACATTTGGTCATCTGGCTACCGACAAGCGTTCCTTTAACTCGAACCGCGCAGGAATGAAGGTTAAGGGCGCGGCCTACCTCGTCGGCGGCAGTTTGCAAAACGCTATCAAGTTCCAACGTATTTCTAATCGCGGTAGCAAGCCGATTGACGGCAATCTCACGTTCAGCCTGCTCCTGCAACAGGCGAGCGAGTTTCGTTGTTACGCCCAGAGTTAGTTGCAGTGAGGTGGCTTTCGGCATCGAAACGCGCACCGCCTGCGAAAAAGCATTTGAGTGAAACGGATACTCAGCGGTAACGCGCGCCATGAGATACTCAAGTGCTGAGTAAACGATGTCGGGTTCAAATGTCCAAATCACGAGGTCTCGCGAAGATTCTTCACCCTCAGTATTGTGAACTGAGGCTAACAATGCGGAGAAGCGAGCGTCAGCGATTACAACGAATCGCTCAGACTTATCACTGTCATTGACTTGTTGGAAAACGAAGGATTTGGTCTTCCCTTCGCCGCTGTTGAGGACTAGACTCGAGAGTGCGTCCTGCGGACTCACCAACAGAAAGAGATTTCTACTGGCCTTATCAAGTTCCTGAAGCCGTGCTGCGTCACGAGCTGGTCTCTCTGGCGCTACGGGCAGGCTTTCCACCACTAACGCCGCAAGATTGTTTTCGAGCACCACGTCTTCAAAATAACGATGGAGCTGTGCAATGGTCGAGCCGGCACAGCGGACGGGCATAAGTTGCCTGGGATGCTGTGCCAGCAGCGAATGATACAGAGAGTACATGGGAGGGAGCGACCGAATTTGAACTGAGTTTATTGGGAGACTTACGACCCGTCTGGGTCCTCACGGAAGGCCAAAAACATTTTACATAGATAAACATTGTCTGTCTACGGAAACCTTTTGCTGCACAGTTTGGGGTTCAGATTTTTATATAGGTGCTAAGTGCGGTGGTTGCAAGGTTTCCATCCTCGGCAAAGACCTTCGCGGACACCACGAAGAGCCGCCTCCCGGCCCTTAAAACCTCGGCCACCGCAGTGGCCCGGCCAGTCGTCAAGGGACGGAGATAACTTATGGTCAGGTCGACTGTGGTTACCTTCTCTTTTGGGGCGAGCAGCGAAATTATGGCAAATGCCATCGCCGTATCGATCAGGGAAGCTATTGCTCCCCCATGCACAACCCCATGGTTTTGAGTCAGCTGCTTCCGAATCGTGAGACCCAGCTTCGCCGACCCTTTGCTGATTTCATCGAGTTCAATTCCGATGAGTTGAGCGTAGGGAACTGATTCCAGCACCTTCCTAATTCGTCGCATTTGGGTGGGCGTTATCATGGTGCCCGTCATGAGCGATAACCCGCTTCACCGTTTGCCGGCTCTACGATCACAGCCGTGCCGTAGGCGAGCACTTCGGTCACTCCTGCTGAAACCTCAGTAGCGTCATAGCGAGCGGCCACGATCGCATTGGCGCCGATTTCGCTGGCGTGCTGGATCATTATTTCAAATGCATCAGCGCGCGTGTCCTCGCAAAGTTTTGTCCACACGGTGATGTTTCCGCCCACGATGGTTTGTAGACCGGCGCCGATGGTCGCAAAGATGTTTCGCGAACGCACTACGATTCCGCGTACCACGCCAAGGTTTTGTGTGATGCGGAAATTAGGCAGCTCAAAGGCAGTCGTGACCATTTGATGCGAAACCGAATAACGAGGTGGACTAACCGCATAGGGTGTTCTTTGATCGAGGGGTTCTCTGCTCATGTCTTCTCCTTAGCAGCTGCGACTAGGTTCTGAACAGGCTCACTTTTTTTGCGCGCCCTTTTCTTTGGCTCAGGTTATCGGGAATCCAGAGGTGGTCTTTTAGTTCACACCGCCCGCGTTCGTTGAAGCGTACGCCCTCAGCCTCCAACATACGTTGTTGTTTGTCGTGTGGTAAAACCAGGCCGCGAGTGGAGCAGCCCCCTTGCGCATTGATAACTCTGTGCCAGGGAGTCTTGTCGTCTGAGGAGTGCATGACGAAGCCAACGGTGCGCGGCGTGTAGCCTTCGCCGAGGATTTCGGCAATTTGTCCATAGGTCATAACGCGGCCACGAGGAATCATACGAACGATTCTAAACACTCGTTCCCGGTAATCTTTGTCAGCGTTGACGGGCATGGTTCTCTCCAGTAGTCGTCCTGATTTATCTCAAGCTACGAAGTATCACCCGCGCGGGCGCCCCGTCGCCACTACCGCCTGTGACCTTGAGCGGTAGACAGAATAGTTCATAACGCCCGCTGGGAACTTCGCGCAGGTCCAGCCCCTCTATGATTACGACGTCGTGCGAAAGCAACTCCCGATGCGTCCTGAAATTGTTCGACTGAAACTGCTCGACGGAAAGATAATCAATACCTACGAGTTTAATTCCGGTCTCCACCAGCCAGCGGGCAGCCATTGGCTCGATATAAACATAATCCTCGCGAAACCTCTGACCCGGGCTGTTCCAGAAAGCGGAATTTCGCGTCTTGAAAAGAATTCTTTTCGCACCGCCGCCACAGTTTGCAGCGACAAACGGTTGATCGATGACGCGAAGCTCATCGGCGACGACTATTACCTCTGCTTCACCTACCAGAATCTCGAGCGGCAGCGTTTCTACGGTCGCACCGCCGGCGATGAAATGCGATGGAGCATCGACGTGCGTACCTGAATGCAAGCCAAAATTAATTTGGGAAACGTTGGCGGCGTCACCGTTGGCTAGTGTCAGCCATTGCTTAATTTCAATTCCAGGATCACCGGGATAGGTGGGTGTCGCCGCTGAGAGCGGCACGCTGACGTCATAAATTCGCATTTGCGTGAGCTTGACCGGTCGTAACTTTCCCGCGTTCGGTAGACGCGCGCTGGCCTTTCGTGTTCCGGGCCGCATAGTAAGTGCCGCTCGCAAAAGGTGTCAACAAGCGTTCCAGAACGCTCGCAGTCGCTTGCGGTATCGCGAATGGTTTCGTTAGCATCCGGCTTCCCAGGAACTCAGAAAGGAAGACTGCCACCATAGCCGGCACTGATACAAGACCGAAACTTGCAGCTTCAAGTTATCTAAACACAGCGCCACTTATCTGGAGCTTTCAACACGGAAAGCAGCGGCCTGCAGTTGAATTGGTAACCGATGCTGCGCCGGCGCGATGTGCGGATCTGCTGGCGCGCGGAGCAGTTGCAGCGGCGCTGGTTCCAATCATCGAGTTTCAACGCATCCGGGACGTGCAAGTTGTGCCCGGCGTCTGTGTTGGCTCGCATTCTGCCGTGCGTAGCGTCGTGCTCGTCAGCAAGTATGACGACCTAAAGAAGGTCCGTAAAGTTGCACTCGATGTATCGTCACGAACTTCGCAGGCTCTGGTGAAGATTATTTTCCTGGAGTTTGTCGGGGCCCCAGCAGAATGGGAAACGAGCGTTCCCGATGTCGATGCGATGCTCGAGTACAATGACGCCGCGCTGGTCATTGGCGATCCGGCGATGAGAATATCCCGCCGCGATGTTCACGTCTTCGATCTTGCCGGCTTGTGGCACCGGTTTACCAGCACGGGCTTTGTCTTCGCAATGTGGATGGCAGTCGCGAATACAGCCAAGGCAATTGTCGATGTCGACTTTGCTGCCGCGCGCGATGAAGGACTCGAACAAATAGAAGACATTATTTCAGACTACGAACACGTGGTACCGCTACAGCGCGATGAGATTCGGAAATATCTGACCGAGAATATTACTTTTCACGTTGATGAGAAGCTGGAGAAAGGCATGAAGTTATATTTTGAGCTGGCCCTGAAACATGGGTTGATCGCGGAAAACAGGCCACTTCAATTCATCATGTCATAACCAGGCGTGTGCAGGACGCCCGGTTTTGATTATCACGTTTGTCGTCTTAAACTAGGCACATGTCATCCCGAGAAGTTCAATCAATTCTTAAGAGCGTACTGGCAGGCAATCGCATGACTGCCGAGGAATGTAGGACTCTGCTCGAATCACAGGACATCGCTCGCATAGGAGCCGCCGCAGACGAGATTCGCGAGCGTCGCCATCCGGGCGGCGTCGTCACCTACATCATCGATCGCAATATCAATTATACGAACGTCTGCAATGTCGTTTGCACCTTCTGTGCGTTCTATCGGCGGCCAGGGGCTCCGGATACTTACGTTCGCACACTTGAAGAAATCTGCGCGAAGATTGATGAGACGATTGCGCTCGGCGGCACGGGGGTTTTGATGCAAGGCGGCCTGCATCCGGATTTTGGGATTGAATGGTATGAGGACTTACTGCGCGTGCTGCACGCGAAATATCCTTCGTTTCAACTGCATTGTTTTTCCCCCCCTGAAATCCACAATATTCATCTCATCAGCGGGCTTGATTACGAAACAATAATGGCGCGTTTGAAAGAGGCGGGCCTTTACAGTTTGCCGGGCGGCGGTGGCGAGATACTGGATGATGAAGTGCGCCGGCGGGTCTCGACAAAATGCACTACGGACGAATGGTTGGCGGTGATGCGGGCAGTACATCGGGTAGGCCTGAGATCAACGGCGACGATGATGTTC
>DATGYM010000395.1:0-3608 GCA_035297925.1 Pyrinomonadaceae bacterium
CAGGCTTTGTTGGCCACAGGGCGGGAAGCGCTGAGAGAAATGGGCGTGCATCAGGGCAAAGTCGGCAAACTGGTCGTGGTGGAGAATACCGACAGCGTTCATAACGTGATCGTCTGCACGCTTTGCTCCTGTTATCCCTATGACATTCTCGGTGATACGCCGTGGTGGTATAAGCACGAGAGCTATCGAAGCAATATCGTTCAAAACCCACGCCAATGCATCAAAGAGATGTTCAGCCTGGAAGTTCCGGCAGAAAAAGAGGTTCGTGTCTGGGACAGCACGTCCGACGTACGCTATTTCGTTCTGCCCGCGCGTCCGGCCGGCAGTGAGGGTATGTCCGAAAAAGAATTAGCCAAGCTTGTTACTGTCGATAGCTTGATCGGCGCAGGATATGCGCTAGAACCGGCGCAGTTGCGTGATCGTGAGGCGGCTCATGTCGAACCGGAAATGCCGCGCGTGCGACCGGATTGAGAAGTGATGAACGAGACGAGTAGCAAATACAAAGTGGGCGACGCCGTCATGGTCGCCGTCGAAAATCCCAGCGGGAATCCGCGCACGCCGCACTATATTCGCGGCAAGCGCGGCGTCATCGGCGCCGTTCACGGCGTGCTCGAAAATATACGCGATCATCGCGGCGTGCATAGTCCGCTTTATACGGTGAAGTTTGATCTAAGTGAACTCTCCAGTTGCCATGACCAAGATTCGATTTGGGTCGATGTGCATGAGGAGTGGCTGAGCGCTATGAGGTCAGAAGAGAAACATTAATACTCCCGAAAAGTGCACTGAGTTACCTCTGAACGTTTCACAGCATCAACTTGTCGGCTCACCGCTTCGCTGGATATCTTTCTAGCACCGTCTGAGCAATCAATTCTGCAATAATCTCATCGTCTGACGAAAAATTGTAGATTCCAGAGTGTGAGGGATCTTCGGGGAGTATGGGGTCGTGTAACACGCGAAGCCATCTCGTGTCATGAGTTTCACTAGCAACTTTGGTACGAAGCGTTCCTACGTTTAGAACCGCAATTTGCGCCGCGGTCCCGATACTCAGTTTTCTTGAGTAAATTTCTTGCAATGCACTTATCTCGCTTTTTCTGTCTGAACGATTCAGATCTTCCAACCAATTTACAGACAAATACTCTTCGCGATCCCGCAGCATAAACGCAGTCGCTTGAATCTGGCTACCTTCGACGGTTGAAGCCTTGCAATATCGAGCCACGTGGTCTGAATCGGGAACTATCTGGCCTTTCATTCAGCTGCCCAGCTTAGCACACCAAGTGGCTCCACAATATTCATCAGTACGTCTAGAGTTGCTGCTCCTGAAAGACGAACGGTTTTACCGGGATGTCTATCATTAGGACGGAAAACCACGAATCGGATATTCGCGTCATGTAAGAAATGGACACTAAAGAGACGGTCGGATCCGGCTTTCCACGAGGCATATATGTTTCTTTCTGGTGTAATTGAAATAGTCGGATATTTGAGCTTTGGATACGCTTTGAGGAACTCTATAAAATGCTGCAGCGAGTTACTCGTTATTCCACGTGCGTCGGGTTCTTCTTCTTGGACTGCCCTTTGGAGCTCGATCAAGCGAGCTGTAAGTTTTGCTGTATATTTAACCGTCAGAGTCGTCCCTACGCGCCAAATGATTTCCTCTACGGTTTGATCGTCAGTGGTAGGCGGCTGTTGAGTCGCCATACTACCGCTCTGAACGGCCATCATCGGTGTTGCGGCCGCCCCCGAAGTAACAAGCGTGGCGCGGAGATTGGCGGATGTTTTTAGTAAATCTGTTCCGTACCGAACAAAAATGTAAGTTTTCCCAGCTCCGGCTGTCGCACAAATAAACGGAAGATAATCACGAGAAACAGTCCGAATGTGGGTGTTAGACTGATGCTCAATTCTCGTATCCGTCGCCCAAGCGGCCAAGCTATTTGCAGCCACCCCGATGTTCTGCTCCTCTTCGAATTCTTCCGAGAGCCCGTAGGCGGCTACTGCTTTCTTTGCAGTCAAATATTGACCAAATAACTGTTCTCGAGCTTCTTCTGTCATTTCTCGCGTTTCCAAATAGTTTTTTGTACTTCTTCTTCTGTTAATTCTGTAAAGCCACGAACAATCCACTCATGGGCCAAATCAAACCAGCTGCGGATTGCTTCATTCGTTTTCTCCTCCCCTAAGCCTTTTGCAGTTAACTCCAAGATAAAACTAGGAACGCCGTCCGCTTTTCGCGTCGCTTGACTGAATTTCGCATTTAGCCATCCCTTGCCTTGAGGGAGCTCGAATCTAACTTGCCAAGCAATGTTCGTAGGATTCGGTAAGAAAGAATGTTTCTCCTTTTGCCATATAAAATCTTTAAATATTTTTGGCAGATCGTCAATTTTCTCCCAGCCGGCTCCTTTAGGAATGTGGTTTATGTAAGTCAGTTCACATTCTATTGGTTTAACTATACCTAGTTCTAATTGCTTCGCAAAAGCGTCTAAGTCACCTTTTGCTTTCTCAAATTGTTTGATTATTGAAGGATAACGGGGATAATCATCGCCTCGGTGTCGCCAATTATAATAAAGGCGATCCAACTGAAACTGAATCAATTCGTTATCCGATTTATTTATGAACCATACCCTTGGCAAGGGAATCCCTGTTGCCTCGTCAACCGGAAGTGAATTATCCGTCGCGATAGGTACGGCATGCTGCGTCGTCGGGTACTGATTGCGAAACCTTTCCCACAGCAAGCCTATATGCGGAACTTTTAACTCGCGAAGCTGTTCAAATCTGAATCCACACACCACCTCGTCAACGGGTGGATGTTTGTAACTAGGCAGAGAATTTCCCGAAGTTTTGCCTTCTGCAGCCATTTTCCTCACTCTTATTCGGACTGTTTGCCAAAATCTTGAAGCTCTAAAGATCTCGTTAAGATTTGATACGTAGTATCAGAGATTCTGCGGGTCAGCAAAGACCTCTTTTAATTGCCACGAGCTATTTTTCTTGAGGAAAGGCGCCGGTCAAATCGCAACTGATAGGTTAAAAACCTAGATTTAAAATGGTTTCTATCGCCATTCACAACGCCGTACCCCATATCTGAGTCGCTGTCTGGACGATAGTATCTAGTTTCCGCCACATTTCGTCTTCGCTCAACACCTTGGAGTCGATCCCGCCGAAGCCGCATTGAGGGCTAAGCGCCAACTGGTCCAGCGGCAAGAACTTGCTGGCTTGATCGATGCGACGCTTCAGGCCATCGATCGTCTCCATATCTGAGTCCTTGGTCGAGACCAAACCGAGCACGATGATTTTATCTTTAGGCACAAGCCGCAGCGGCTCAAAGCCGCCGGCTCGCTCGCTATCGTATTCGAGTAGGATGCGCTCGTGTGTCAGCGTGTTGAAGAGCTTTTCTGCGATCGCGTCGTAGGAGCCTTCGCGATGCCATTGCGGCACGAGCTTCCCGGTTGTGGGATCGATCGTGCGGGCGTTACCACGGCAGATGTGGATACCAAACGTCACGCCGGAGAACCCCTCGATAAGCGCGTTATCGGTCTCGATAGAACGCTGGAAATTTCGTTCCGGATCTTCGCCATGGCTGCGCATTCGTTCCAATGAGATCTTATCGACATAGGCGGTGT
>DATGYM010000396.1:0-17598 GCA_035297925.1 Pyrinomonadaceae bacterium
AGTAAGCCTTCGATATCCGGCTTGGCAACGTAAGCATCGGCGCCGGCGGCCATCGCCTCGGCCCGGTGTATTTCGTATGCGTCGCCGGTGTAGAAGAGGCAAGGCACACCCGGCGTGAGCTGGTTAAGTTTCGCGCAGAGATCAATGCCGCTGCCATCCGGCAAATGCTTATCAAGAACGTAGAGATCAAACTCCTGGGTAGTGGCCAGATTGAGGGCTTCTTCCATCGACGCGGCTGTTTTTACTTCATAATCTTCGTCTTTTAGCAGCAGCTTTAGCATCTCCGACGTATCCTCATGATCGTCGATAAAGAGGACGCGACATTTCTCCTGGGACATTAGAGGAACCTCCTTGAAATATGTGGCGCGAGAAGAGGACTGGATTCTATCCTAATTGCAACTCAATCCGAAAGTTGACGCCGGCACCCCGCGCTCCGCGCTCGGTTCTGTAATCGTAGGCTGCTGTCGCTCCTTCTGGAATCCATGCAAAATTACCGCTTTGATAACAGTACTGCGTAGAAGGATCGTTCACCTTTCTTGCGATCCGATCAAGGAGATGGGCAGAGGATCCCGATACCTTCTGCCCTTCATCCTCGAGTAAGAGGTAAATAGTGAATCGTAAATAAAAACGCTACCGAAGTCGGGGATGATACTCACTGAATCGTACGACGAGGATCCTGCATCGCCTTAAGTAACTGATTGATTGCTTCAGTCTCTTCGTCGTCAGGTTGCCGCAGCTCTTTGTAATTAGCTATGGCAACCAGCGCTGCGGGCAGATCGTTGAGCTTGAAGTGGGCCAGGGCAAGGTTGAAATAGACCAGGGAGAAGCGGGGCTCGATTTGCGCGGCGGCTTCGTAATGCAGGCGGGCGAGCGGAAGTTCGCCGGCGTCGAAGTAAAGATTGCCCAGGTTGTAATGCGCCTCGACGTGTCTCGGCTCGTGCTTTAGCGCCAGGGTGAAATTGTCCAGGGCTTCGCCGGTGTTGCCGAGATCCTTGTTGATGATGCCGAGATTGCAATAAGCCTCGGCGACATTATCGCCCTCGTTGATGGCATCAAGGTACGACTCAACCGCTTTCGGATCGTTTCGATCATCAAGCAACAGAGCCTCCTCGAATGCCGTTAGCAGGCGCGAAATTCTTCCGGCGTCGCTGCCGCGAAAGAGACTTAATTGTCCCTGCAACTCAGCCTCGATCTGACGAATGCTTTGACCCTGCGCTCGCAATTCGCGCACTCGACGAAATTGCGTCAGTGCCTGAAAATCGTAGCTATAATCGTTCTCGGTCGCCGGCGTACCCTGAATGATGCCCTGTTCGGTCCAGCGGCGAATGGTGCGCTCGCTCAACCCGAAGAGTTGTTTGATCTCACGAATGGAATAGTTTGACTTGACGCGTTGGTAGTCAGCCTTCGCGGGTACACGTGAGGGGAATGACAGGACCTTATTGCTGTTTTCTTTCATCTAAAGCAAAAAACTTTAACGCACTGCCACCCTGGCTATGGCCCAGAGCACGCAAACTAACAGTTTGCGTTACGAGGTTGTGTTTCCGACGCAAACTAACAGTTTGCGTTACGAATCGTGCCTATGAAGCTTTCCGTCGCTTTACTGCTTTTGGCTTGGCCTCGGCCTTAACCAAAGTAAGCGACTTCTTCTTGGCTGCGGCCGCGGTCGCCTTGACCATCGGCTTTCGGTTTGACTGCTGCAAGCTCTTCTTCAGCGCGCTCATGATATCAAGTCTGGGCAGTTCTTCAACCTCAAATTCAACTACCTTCTTGCCTTTTATCTTTGACTCGATCAGCTTCTTCAGCGCTTCGTGATACTGATCGACCGTATCAATCTCGCCGAGAGTGGTAACCATCTGCTCAACGAGCGTGGTCGCCAGTTTCAACTCGTTTTTGTCGAGCTTGGTCGCGCCCTCCAGCTCCGGCACATCCTTGATGTTGCGAATCTCATTGGGATAGTGAAGCTTCTGCATCACCAGACCGTTCTCATAAGGAAATACTGCCACCAGGTCTTCACGATCTCTGAGCACTACTTTGCCGATTCCAACCTTACCGGTTTGTTTCATCACTTCGCGCAACAACGCGTAGGGCTTCTCTGAGACTGGCCCATCAGGTCCGGCATAATAGGGCGAGTCGTAAAAGGTAGTCGGAATTTCAGAACTGTCGACAAAGCCGATGATGTCGACTGCTTTCGTCGTCTTGATTTTGACTCTAGCAATGTCTTCGGGTTCGACAATCGCATAGCGATCGGGCTCATACTGATAACCCTTGGTTATCTGGTCATTGGTGACTACCTGGCCGCATTTTTTACAGCGCTTGTCATAGCCGATGGGGCCATAGTCTTCGCGATGAAGCTGATTGAACTGAATCTTTTCGGTCGTCTCGATCGCGTTATAAATACGCACCGGGATAGCTACCAACAGGAATCTTATGTGGCCTTTCCAGATGGATCTCATTGCGGTTGTCTCCGGGTTAAGCGTTCGGCAACTTAATTGCCGAACCGGGGCGTGGAGTTGCACCACTCTAGACTGCTTCACCGGCGCTGGGCCGGTGACGGGCGTATTATGCTTTCGCCACGTTGGGATGTAAAGAATTAAGTTAAAAATGGCTCGGACAATCGGCTAAGAAGGCACTAGCCGTCCACGTGACAGGGCAGTAGCCCCGTGACGGGGCAGTAGCCCGACCGCCAGGGAGGGCTTCGAAGCGGTAATTGGTGAAGAACCCGCCCATGAGCAATCAACCGTTGCTGGCGTGGCGCAGGGCATTGCGCATCGCCTGGGCGGTTTGCCAGCGCTGGGTCGGATCTTTAACGAGAGCGCGATCGATTACTTCGCACAACATCGGCGGCAGATGCGGGGCACGTTCGTGAAGTGGAATCGCCGGCTGTTCAAAGATCGCCTTAATGGTTTCAGCCATGCTGTTTTTTTTGCTGATGTTCAGCGCGAGCTGACCTGAAAGCAAGCTGTAAGCTGTCATGCCGACCGCATAAATATCCGCCTGTGGCCTTACGTCGCGAAAGTTCTTGAGCTGTTCCGGCGACATGTAAGCCAGCGTCCCCGCCATCTCGCCCGCCATAGTGACGCCGCTCATGCCGGACTGGGTGAAGCTCTTAGCGAGTCCAAAATCCGTCAACTTTGCCGATAGATTCGGCATTGTCCCTTTCACCAGGATGTTCTGGTCTTTAATGTCGCGGTGGATATAACCTTGCGCGTGAGCGTGCGATAGTCCATCCAGCGCCTGAGAGATAATTTCCAGCGTCTCCGTTTGCGGCAAGCGACCGCCGCGGGCGTCAGCGAGTTTTGCAGCGTCAGCGCCGTCAACAAACTCGGTGACCAGATACACGACTCCGTTGTGTACGCCGTGTTCGATGAATTCCACAATGCTCGGATGCTTTAAGGACGCCGCCACATCAATCTCACGCAGGAAGCGGCGCATTGCTTTATCACTCACGGCAAACTCGGGCAGCAGGGTCTTGATTGCCACTGGGCTGCCGCTGGTTTGATTGCGGGCGAGCATTACACAGCCCATGCCGCCGCGACCAAGCACTTTAACCATGTCATAGCCGGGTATCGGCTGGGGTGTTTTCTTCAACTCAGCGCGGCAGTCTTCGCAGAGGAACGTTAGCTTCTCCTCTGCTGAAGTCGCCTGAGCTTCCTCGCGCCGGCCGCAATTCAAACAAGCGACTGCTACGATCGTCGGCTTTGACGCCGGCGCGGGCGCTTCGCCCAGGCGGCAGTCTTCTCCGGTACTCACTTCAACCAGCAAAAGTGTTTCACCACCCTGGATTTGCGCGCCATTTTCGAGGAACGCTTCCGAAACCCGGGCGCCGTTTACAAAAGTGCCGTTGGTTGAACCCAAATCGCGCAGGAAGCAGTGAGGCGGAGTGATTTCGAGCAAACAATGATGGCGTGAAAAGAATTTATCGTCTGTAAGACAAAGGTGAGCATCTCGGGCCCGGCCGATTAGAAATGTATCGGTTTGGGTGAAGCAAAAGACGCGGCCCTCGTAAGGGCCTGCCAGAACTCTGAGGTTGACTTGCATTGCTTAGGGGCCGACGTCCAAAGTCCAGACGGTTTCAAGTTTCAAGTTTCGCATCCATCGGACATTGAACTTTGGAGAACTTGAGACTTTGGGACCTGCAGACTTTGCACCGTCCTATCGTTTGATTTCGAGATCGTCAAAAGCAATTTCCGCTGTGTCGCTCGTATAAAGGCCGGCGATGCCGCCCTTGAAGTTTTCTTTGTCAGTGATCCGATCGACGTATTGCCCATTAATATAAAACGTAAGCTCTGAGCCTTTGGCGCGGACCTCCAACTGATTCGAATTGGTACCCGTTCGTATGGTGCTGGATTTGGTCCAGGGAACCAATGCGGTCTGCTCGCCACCCTTGTGCATTACGATTTCATATTTCGGCTCGCTACCGGTGTAGATCAACAGCGCATAATCTTCAAGCTGGTTTGTCGCTGACCTTTCGCCGTGCACGATTAATCCAAAACCTGAGGCTGCCGGCGTGCCGTCAACACTGCGCGCCGTGACCCGCACCGTGGCATTTGCCGTTTTGTAATCGTTCGAGGGCGCATACATCACCAGGTAGGTCTTCTCCTTCGAGCGCATATGATATTCATCGTCGGCGTACCAGATGTCGCCAAAGGCGTAGTTGCCGGTGCCCCATTTTTGCTCCGAGAAGTTGTCATTAAGTGTCGCCGGCAGGTTCGCGTTTGCATTGACGTTAGTGTTCGTATTTGTGTTGGCGTTGCGATTGACGACACGCGCATTAGTGTTGGTGCGATTCGCATTCTCATTTGAGTTCGAACTAATGCTGGCAAGGGCGAACAGCATCATCACCGCGCCGACTGCGATAATACCAAGTACCAGAAGTCCTCCGAGGATCCACCAAATGGCATTTGATTTTCTGGCAACAGGGCCCGGGTGTGTTAACGCCGAGCGTTGTTGCTGGCCGAACGCAGAACCCTGGCCGGCGACAGGAGCGGAGGTCTCGTATGAGGGAGGAACAGGGGGACGACTAACCGGGACCGGCGGTTTTGTGTCGCGCACATTTGTATAGCGAATGGTCGCGTTTGGATCGATGCCCGGCGTGGGAGTGCTGACCAAAGGCGAGCCATCTTCCAGACAGAAGTTAAGCGACGCGTCTGTGTAGGTACGATTACAACTGGGACAGCTCTTCATATTTTGAATTAGTCCAATCAGGGCGGACTTAGCAGAGAGCCACTTTCACGGAAAGTCTCGCGCAAGTCATTATTATGGAAATGGGGGTGAGCCTCAAGCGCTGATAGGTTTGCCACAGCGCCCGCAGAACCTCGTTCCACCTGAGTAGCTGCTGCCACATGACTTGCAAACCACTTCGACAGGGCGGGGCTTGCTCCACTCAAGCGACTGCGTGCCGATAGGAATGCCACACTTGCCACAGAATCTGATACCGGCGGAATACTCGTGTTTGCAACGAGGGCAAACGACTTTCACAGGCGATGGAGCCGGACTACCGGCTGCGCGCGGCACGTTTGCGGCATCGCCGGAAACAAAAATAAATCTCGTGTTGCCGCAGCGTCCGCAGAATTTGATCCCCTCCGCGAAGCGAGAACCACAGCTAACACAAGCCACCACGCGCGGCGTAACAGCGGCGCCGCCCGCCCGGCTATCAAGACTTCCGCCTCGCGAGGGCGTCAATGGCTCGCTTGAAGGAGCGCCCTTAAACTGCGCCTGAATAATTTGTTCTATGCCGTCTGGTCGAATCTCGATAACGCGTTCGTCGTCAACCTCGCCGCTGCGAGCCACGCGCAGCACGTGTTGTCCGGGAGGAATTGAGTTCAGGATTACACGACCCGAGCGTCCAATGCTGCCGTGTCTTTCATCGTCGACATAGACTTCCGAGCCTTGCGGCGCCATCACTACCAGCCGCGAATCGGTTTGGCTTGGCGCTTCTGATTGCTTTCCAACGGCCGACTCCAGTTGCTCAAACCAGTCCGTAGCGTTTTCCGGCCGATCGGCAGGCACACGCGCCAGCGCTTGCAGAATTACCTTATCCACTTCCGGTGCTATATCAGATCGCAAACTCAGTAGTGAAGGAGGTGCCTGCATCAGTTTCTGAGCCACGAGCTGCGGGAGGTCGCCGATGAATGGCGGCCGCCCGCCCAGCATGTGATAGGCAATGGCGCCCAGCGCATATATGTCGGAACGCGTGTCTAACTGTGCGTCCGGCTGCATTTGTTCCGGCGACATGTATTCGGGCGTCCCGATGATGCCGCGCGATTCAGGTCCTGTCCTGGAAGTTATTCCACTTTGATCCGCATGAATTATTTTCGCCAGGCCAAAGTCGCCAACTTTAACGAAACCGTCAGTACCGCCGGGGCTGTTGGTTCTCCGCACTCGCTGAGTGATGAAGATGTTCGCAGGCTTCAGGTCGCGATGAAGCACTCCTTCGTCGTGGGCGGCTTCAATGCCCGCCACTACCTGGCCGAGGATTGTGACGGTGCGCTGAACGTCTAACGTGCCCTCGCGGCGCAAAAGCTGGTAAAGACTTTCGCCTTCCACGTATTCCATCACCAGAAAAAATACGCCCTCGGGACTTTTACCGAAATCAGTGACGTCAACCACATTCGGATGGCGAATAGACGCAGCCGCGCGGGCCTCTCGTTCGAAACGCGCGATCGCTTCGCCTTCCTGCAGCATCTCATCGTTCAGGATGTCAGGGCGCACAGTTTTGACCGCTACCTTGCGCGTAACCAAATTCTCATCGCGCGCCAGGTAAACCTGGCCCATGGCTCCTCGTCCCAGGCGCTTCTCAAGCAGGTAGCGCGAGGATAATAACGGTGGCCCGGGTAAAGTATGCTTTGTATTTGCCTGGTCTTGCGGACAGGTAACTACGTCGTCAGGGTAACAACTTTCACAACGTGGGCACTCGCGCATGGCAGGATTACCGGTCTTGGAATGGAAGCCATCGATGCGCAAGAAGATGCGCGTAGCAGTAGCCCAGGGGGAACTTCTGGCTACCTGAAGCCTAATGACCATTCCCGCGTTCCAGACGCGCGCAGAACTTTTTGCGCCGCCGGCGCGGACTGCAAATCTCGTTCGTTCGAACCTGTTACTTCAGCTCGCTGCTATCACCATTAGGCAGCTTTTAGCTCCGAACAACAACCGGAGCACCGCGTCGCTTCAACCGGAATCCTGGAGAGACAATAGGGGCAGTCTTTTGTTAGTTCGACTTCTTCCACTCGCTTGCTCCGGTTCACTGCCTTCACGATCAGGAAGACTACGAAGGCGATGATTATGAAACTCACCAGGTCGTTAATCAACACTCCATAAGTGATAACCGGCAGGCCCTTCAGTTGTGCGTCAGCCAGGGAGACCGGGTGCTGACCGGAGAGATCTATAAAAAGGTTAGCGAAATCCACGTTTCCCAGCGCCATCCCGATGGGCGGCATGATGACGCCTTCAACCAGAGACGTGACAATGCGTCCGAATGCCGCTCCGATAATTACTGCCACCGCGAGGTCAAGCACGTTACCGCGGGCGATGAAGTCGCGAAATTCTTTAAGCATACGAGGCTCCTTTTGTTATGACAGGGAAGTCCAAGGCCCAACGTCTAAAGTCCAAAGTCAAAATTCGTTCGAAGGCCGTATTCGACCCGCAATGATTGCTACGTTAAGCCGGCTCAACTTTGGACGTTGGACGTTGGACTTCACTCCATTCATTCACATTTCGTTGCCGGTTTGTAACCCGCACTCTGAGCTTCTTCCTTTGACTTGAATATGACGCGATCTTCCCTCTTGATCTCGTGCGCCGGTGCACAGCCCTGCACATAATAAAATTTATCCTTCTTATCTCCGATGACCTCCAGAGCGACAGCATCCGCGGCGGACGCGTTTTCTTCCTCAATAGCTGCTCGACGCGCCGCAATCAATTGCTCCGCTGTTTCATCGATGATGTGGAAAGCTGGTCCTTCACCGATGTTAATGACTGTTATTTGAAAGTCAGCGCATTTGAGTTGCTGGCCGCGCATCTTCCAGATCTGCCAGGCGTTGGGAAGTTGCAACGATTGCGAAATACCGTTCACAAAATCGGGAACAGTGTGCCACTTAAACCCGCTATCATAACCAAACCAAAGTGAGACCAGGCGATCGTCCAAAAAATCCAACGACACCGTCCGGACACCGCCGAGCGTAGTCTTGTCGATCCGTGAATCGTAATCCGGGCTGATGCTTGTCTTCGACACGCCGAATGAGTTTATGCGTCCGAAATCAACCTGCGGAACCCGAACCTTCACCTGGGCCTTGGTCATGCCCATGCGAAAACCCAGCAACTCAGGAGCATCGGGAAGTTGTGCAAGCTTCAATGTACAGCCGTCTCCCTGGGCGATAGAACCAGCGGGGCAGAGCAAAATGAGAAGGGCGGTAAGAAGCGACGCAGGCCACCCGACGCTGATTCTTTTTAGGGTCCCGGGAAAAAGAGCGACGGGAAATCGAGAGTGAGTTATGAAACACCGCTGTTTCGTCGAGGCCAGTAGAGAGGTCATTGCTTTATCAGCGCGCGAATCAGTTTCTCTAATTCATCCGGTTCGAAAGGAGTTGACACGTACTCATTGCAGCCGGCAGCGAGCGCGTGAGCGCGATACTGATCAGCGCCGTACGCCGATACGGCCAGTATAGGAACAGTCTTAAAGTTAGTCAGCGCGCGAATTTTACGCGTGGCGGCCAGCCCGTCAAGCTCCGGCATTTCGACATCCATAATGATCAGATCGGGCTGACTGCTCTCCGCTGCGGCCGCTGCCCGGTGTCCGTTTTCAGCTTCGACTACGCGAAAGCCCTTTTTCTGGAGCCAGGTTCGGAGCAACAGTCGCGTATCGTCAAAGTCGTCGACTACGAGTATTGTGCGCCGTTTATCGTTCGGGTTTTTAGTATTTTGGGCCATTGCGGTCGCCAATTTCGGTGTGAAACGGGCACAAGCTGCTTCAGCAAGCTCCCATAAAATTCTTTAGTCGCGCGGGGGTTTCCAAGCCTAACATGTTCGACGATCCATGCCAACGCAGGTCTCAAGGGTCGCGATCATTAACATCTGGCCAGTCGCTACACAAAATCAGAACCGGGAGCGGTAGCGACCCGCCAAAGACGCAACTCTAAAAGCTTGCGTGTTAAGCATCGCATTGATTTGATCCCCGGCAGTTGAACATCTGTCGCTACACAAAATCAGAACCGAGAGCGGTAGGGACCAGCCAAGAACGCAACTCTAAAAGATTGCGACTTAAGCATCGCATTGATGTGGATCGCCGGCAGTTGAACATCTGGTCGGTCGCATCCACCACCCCACGCGGGCTGCCCGCGCGGGGACCCCGGTCCGCTCCCGGTTCTGATACGGGCCGGCCTTGAAAGAATTCTTTTAGATCGCTGAATACGACCCTTCACGCCAGCGCATTGTCAAACGTCTTTACGATCATACAATCCCACCGCTTTCTCGTTCTGTGATCCTCATCCGTGGAGTTTCTATGAAGCGAACTACCCCACCGCAGCTTCCCCGTATGCGTGAAGACGCTTTAGTAATCGACGAACTGCCGGACGAAGTGCTGGTATACGACGTCAATCAACATCGAGCCCACTGTCTTAATCAAAGCGCGGCTCTCGTGTGGCGGGCCTGCGACGGCAACCGCACACCTTCAGAAATTGCGAACATGGTCAGCGCTGAATTGGCGACACCATTTTCCGAGTCCCTCGTAAGATTGGCGCTGGGTCAACTCGAAAAAGCCAGTCTTCTCGAAGAAGCGCAATCCGTGTCTCCTCAGTATCTGGTGCTATCACGACGCCGAATGGTTCGGCATTTCGGTCTGGTCGCGGCCGTTGTAGTACCCGCAGTTATTTCGATTGTAGTTCCTACGCCCGCCCAGGCTGCCACCTGCACACCCTCGGGCCAGCCTTGCAATCCCGTAAAACTCTGCTGTACGGCCTGCAATCCCGCCGCCCCGGGAGGCCCCAAGTGTTTTTGAAAAGTCTCGCCGCTGCCGCAATCGTCCATAAACAATCAGATGTGTCCGTGACCAGTAAACGCAATTAGCCAGGCGCAGCGAAGAAGCGCAGTAGCCCAACTTCAGTGCGTCAATGCCTTTGACAAACGAGCGATCCAGAGGCTTCACCTCTGGCTACCGCTCTGACAATGAGGAACCTCAAATGTTGCCTGCTCAACAGTTCTGTTTTCTTAATCGAACAAAGAGTCCTATCAGGTCCAAAGGCTTGAATCCCCTTTGCGCGATTACGTTAGCTATCGGGATTGCCGGTCTGGTGTTCGCAAACGCGCAGACGAACGCTGGGCTGAACTGGTTCGCGACTGTTACCAGCTTGCTGTCTCAGGGAACGGGTGACAGGCAGCCGCTTGTACCCGCGGATGCGATTGGTGACTACAGGTCAGCGGCATCCGGTAATTGGAATGCAATCACGACGTGGGAAAGCTTCAACGGAACAAGCTGGATACCTGCGGTGGCCACACCCACGAGTGCGGATGGCATCGTGACTATTCGCAGCGGCCACACCGTTACCATCTCAGCGAGTGGCCTAAGTTATGACCAGGTTGTAGTTGATGCCGGCGGCCAGGTCACGGTGGCGGCCACAATTACGCATACGCTGGCCAACGGTGTGGGAACCGACCTCATTGTTAACGGCACGTGGTTGAACCAGGGCGGTACCTGGACCGTTACCGGCGCGACGTGGGCAGTAGTCGCCGGTGGAAGTTTTGTTCATAACACAACCGCTGGAATTGCCACCCCTCTGGGCGTGGTGACGCTGGATCCTGCGAGCACTTTCATATATCGCGGCAGCTCGACACTGACGCCATCCTCCGCGGTTTCAGGGAGAACGTACGGCAATCTTTCCTTTGAAAGCACAGCGGGAAGCTGGACTGCGTCTGAATCAGGCGCCGGCACACTTACTGTCAACGGTGACTTCAGCATCGGATCCGGTGTCACATACTCGACAACTCAAACCGGGGCAATGACCTTTGCCGGAAGTTTTACGAACAACGGAACGCTTACCAACAGCACGGGCACTCAGATTTACACCTTTACTGGAAGCGGAAAGACAATCGGGGGAAGCGGCGCAATCTCATTCGAAACATTCAATATCAATAATGGCGCCTCGATAACGGCTACGACTGCGGTCACCGAGGCTTCAGCCTTCACCGCTACCATAAACGGATTGCTTGCGATTAACGCTGTGTTCACGAATAACGGCACGATGAATGTCAACGGCACGTTTCAGATCAACCAGGGTGGGTCTGGAAGTGGGACGAACTTTGTTTACGGGGGCAGTTCGACGCTCGTCTTCAATAATTCCTCCGGCTCGTTCGCGGTTAATGGCGATCCCTACTGGCCTGGTGCCAACGGTCCGCAGAACGTGACGGTGCAGGGCGGCGGCGGCATTACGCTGAACGTCGCCCGCACGATAGCCGGCATCCTGACGCTTACAAACGGCAACATTACAACCGGAACAAATATCCTGACGCTTGATAGCGCCGCCACAACCGCCGGCGGTTCGAGTTCCAGTTTTGTGATCGGCACTCTGAAGAAGAATGCAGTGCCCGCCGGCAGTTTTACTTTTCCTTTGGGCGTGGAGGCGATCAGCGGTCATGGGTCTGGTTACACCCCGCTTGAGCTGACTAACGCGACCGGCGGCGGCGACCTGACCGTGGTCACGAATCATGCCGTGCAAGGTATGCTCGATACGAACAAGACGCTCAACGAGTACTGGAGTCTGACGCTCAACAGCGGATCGCTGACTACGGATCTGACGTTCAATTACCTAGATACGGACGTCAACGGCAGCGAAGGGAACTATGAGCTGATTGTAGTCGAAGGCGGCAATGCCACTCACTTCCCAAACAACGGTTGTCCGGGCGGCGCCAACTGCGTCGATACAAGCGCGAACACAGCCACGAAAAAGTCAGTGCAAAGCTTTTCAGATTGGACCGTCGGCGAGCCGGCTGCGCCCACGGCGGTGAAATTGGCCAGCTTTACCGCTGTGCAAAACAACGGCGAGATTGAGCTCGAATGGCGTACGGGCTACGAAGCACGCAACCTTGGTTACAACGTTTATCGCGAACAGGACGGCAAGCGCGCTCAACTTACACGCTCGCTTATTGCTGGTTCCGCGCTTATTGCCGCGCGCCAAACCAAACTGACTGCCGGCTTGAGCTATACCTGGTATGACCATTTAGGAGAGAAGTCAGAAGATAGTAAGCCGCAGGCAGCCGCCGTCTCCTACTGGCTGGAAGACGTGGATCTCAACGGCACGCGGACGCTACACGGTCCTATCATTCCCTGGGTCAACTACACGAAGCAAAAACATCGGAATCCGCGGGCCGAACTGATGAGCGAAGTGTCACGACAAGCGGCCGGTCTGCAGTTTAATAGTTGGCCGGTAATCGCGCCTGCCGAGCAGTCCCTGCCGCAATCAGAAAGGCAGCGCGAAAAGGCATTGGCGAGCGATCCCATTAATGTGCAACGGCAGATTGCCGGCGTAGCGGGCGTGAAGATTGCAGTGAGCAAAGGGGGTTGGTATCGCGTAACCAGGCCAGAGTTGCAAGCAGCCGGACTCGACACTGACGACGCCGAGTTGTTACAGCTTTACGTCAATGGACAGGAGGTTGCAATCAGGGTTTCCGGCGATGGGCGGCATTTTACCGCGAGCGATTACTTCGAGTTTTACGGCCAGGCCCTCGACTCGCCAACTGACGCTGCACAAACCTATTACCTGATCCGAGGCAACACGCCCGGCAGGCGTATTCGAGATCGTTTCTCAGCCGGGTCGTCTGAGCCGAACGGCGCGCCGAGCTTTCCTTACACGGTCGAACGGAAAGAGCGAATGATCTACTTTCCAGGATTGCTCAATGGCGAAGAAGAAAATTTCTTTGGCCAGGTAATCAGCGCCACACCCGTGTCGGCGACGATTCCGGCGACGCAGCTCGATCAAACATCGGTAGAGCCCGTGCGTTTGGAAATTGCCCTGCAAGGCGTTGCCAACCAAAACCATCTGGTGCGCGTGTCTCTCAACGACATAGACATCGGCACGATGAGTTTTGCCAACACGGAACATCCGAGGCAAACGTTCACTGTTCCTGCGGCAGCACTGCACGAGGCTGACAACACGGTCGCATTAACTTCGCTGGCAGGCGGCGCCGACATCAGCTTGCTAGACACAATTCGTCTGACCTATGCCCACAAATACGTGGCTGATGCCAACCAGCTTTCATTCACCACGAACAACCAGCAGAGCGTGCGCGTTACAGGGTTCAGCAACAAAAAGATTCGCGCGCTTGATATCACTGATCCGTATAACCTGGATGAATTGAAACCTCTTGTCACTCAGTTGCAGAGAGGTAACTACGCTGCCGACATACAGGTTGCCGTTGCCACCTGGCGCAAGCCTCGCCGAGTATTCGTGTTTACTGACGATCAAACAATTGCTGCCGATCGTGTAAGCGCTAACTTCGCGTCTTCCTGGTGGTCCCAAACCGCAGGCGCCGACTATCTGATCATCACCACGCGCGATTTGGCTGGGAGCGTTGAGGCCCTGGCCAGATTGCGGCGCAATCAGGGTATGGTTGTGCGAGTAGTAGATGTTGAAGATCTTTACGACGAATTCAGCTTTGGCGTGCACTCACCTCAGGCAATTAACGACTTCCTGAAACACGCGCTCAATACCTGGAAAGGCCGGCCTGACTACGCGCTCTTCGTCGGCGATGCCAGCTATGATCCGAAAAACTATTTTGGGCAGGGACTTAACGATCTGGTGCCGACCAAACTTATTGATACAGCACTGGCAGAAACGGCCAGCGACGATTGGCTGGCGGACTTTGATGGCGACGGCGTGGCGGATTTGGCCCTCGGGCGTTTGCCGGTGCGCACCGCGAACGAGGCCGACACACTCGTACGCAAAATAATTAATTACGAAAACACCGCAGCCGATCCGGCGCGTGGCGCTTTGTTGGTTTCAGATCTCGGCTTCGATGGGACCAGTCGTGCGCTGCAGAGTCTGCTGCCCAGCGAGCTACCGCTGAACACAATCAGCCGCGGCGGCGCCGAAGATGCGATTGTTCACAGTCAAGTCATCGCCGCGCTTAATCAGGGACCGCTCGTCGCAAACTATGTAGGTCATGGTTCAAATGGCGTCTGGACGGGCGCTCCCATCCTGTCGAGTGAGGACGCGCCTTCATTGACAAACGCCGACCGCTTGACGGTATTCACCATGATGACCTGCTTCAATGGCTACTTCCACGATGCCTACAGCGATAGCTTGTCTGAAGCACTACTGAAGTCGCCGGGTGGCGCCGTGGCAGTTTGGTCCTCGACTACTTTGACTGCTCCGGCAGGCCAAAATGCGATCAATCAGCAGTTCTATCGTTTGCTCTTCGCGCCCCAGCCATTGGCACTTGGCGATGCTGCGCGAAGGGCGAAAACCGCAACGGCCGACGTGGATGTACGTCGCACCTGGACCTTCTTTGGCGATCCGGCAATGCGCTTGCGATAGGAGGAGGCGCAGGAGCAGGGGCAGTCGGCAGGAGGCAGGAGCAGGAGGCAGGAGCAGGCCTCGACAGTTCCGTCTCTGACTTCCGGTGTGCGGCAGTCTCTGACTTGGCGTTGATGCCCGACAAAATGCAGATCTCCGACCGGCCTTTACCAGAAGATCTTCTCCAAAAAAGTTTGCTGTTTTATCTCGATTGGTACCCGCGGCAGGGGTCGAACCTGCGACCTTTCGCTCCGGAGGCGAACGCTCTAATCCACTGAGCTACGCGGGCATTGTGGTTTACAGGAAAGATACCACAGCCTCGGCTGCGCTGCCACGCAGCTATTTGCCGGAAATCTTTAAGGTCTTCGACCAGCGGTTTGCGACAAGTCTTTGACTTGCCGGAAGAGTTCTCTTAACCATTGTAAGGTCTCTGACCTTTTATGAAATGTTTTATAAAGTTTCGCCCGCGCACCGGGAGTCGTAGACTTATTTCAGTATCGCCTAAGCCACCATACAGAATGCGGAGAGCCGCAGGAACGCGACTTCCATTACAAAGGCTGCTTGACGTTTTGGTACCCGCGGCAGGGGTCGAACCTGCTACTGGCCTGAAATCCGCAGAATGATTTGTACCAACCAGAAGGAAACAGCAGCGACGAGGCCGGCTGCCGGGATGGTGAGTATCCAGGCCCAAACAATTCTTCCCGCGACTCCCCACTTCACCGCCGAAAGCCGGCGCGTTGCCCCCACACCGACGATGGCGCCAGTGATTGTATGCGTCGTGGAAACCGGAGTGCCGGTGAGCGTCACATAAGCGAGGGTGATCGCTGCCCCGGTCTCGGCGCAGAAACCGCCGATCGGTCTCAGCTTGGTTATCTTTGAACCCATCGTATGGACGATCCGCCAGCCTCCGGACAAAGTGCCGAGGGCAATCGCGGCGTGCGCAATCAATACCACCCAAAGCGGAATTGGCGGGATGGTGCCGTTTGGTCCATACGCCAGGATTCCGCCTGCGGCCAGCACAGAAGTTATGATGCCCATGGTCTTCTGCGCGTCATTGCCACCATGTCCGAGCGAGAAGGCCGCAGCTGAGAACAACTGGCCCTTGCGAAAAAATTGATCGACGGTCTTCGGCGTCGAGCGGCGGAATAGCCAATGGACAAGCACCATTAGACTGAATCCCAACACCATGCCTATCAGCGGTGACAAAACAATAAACTCGATCGTCCGCAACCAGACATCAGTTTTGAGCAGGCCATGAATGCCGCCAAACGCGGCCATGCCCGCACCCGCGTAGCCACCGAGCAACGCGTGAGAGCTGGAGGTCGGCAAGCCGAGATACCACGTTATCAAGTTCCAGGCGATCGCTCCCAGCAACGCGCACATCAGCACGTAAAGCCGCAGGTCGGCGCTGATCAAATCCATGCGCACGCCGTCGCCGATAGCCTTGGCGACGCGAGTGCCAAAGACGGCAAAAGCTACGAAGTTGAAGAAGGCCGCCCAAATCACGGCAATACCGGGGGAAAGCACACGTGTCGACACGACAGTGGCAATGGAGTTGGCAGCGTCATGAAAACCGTTGATGTAATCAAATACGAGTGCCAGGGCGACGAGAATCAGAACGAAGGCGAAAGTGGCGGTCATTGGGTTTGGGAATAGTGGTCAGTGGTCAGTGGTCGGTAGTCAGTGGTCAGTGGTCAGTGATCAGTGATCAGTGAACAGTGGTCAGTGGTCAGTGGTCAGTGGTCAGTGATCAGTGATCAGTAGTAAGCAATCGGGCCTTTAGATACTCCGATCCTAAGAACAGGACTGATCACTGACCACTGATCACTGACCACTGACCACCGCTATGTGTGCTTAATAATGACGCTTTCAATTATATTCGCGACGTTTTCGCAGCGATCGACGGCGGCTTCCAGCTTTTCATAGACTTCTTTCCACTTCAACACGGTCAGCGCGTCATGTGAGTCATGAAACAGTTCAGCTATTGCGGCGTGATAAATGTCGTCGCCTTCGTTTTCCAGCCGGTGAATCTCGACTAATCTTTGCGTTACATTCTTCGGCTTTTGCAACGTGGCCACGATTTCCTTGAGCTGATCTGCCATGCGCTCGATCACGTCGGCAAAGTCGCGCGCGTAATCGGTAATTTCATGGACATCAAAAATGATGATCGCGCGCGCTGCGTCGTCGATCAGATCGACGATATCATCGAGCGCAGTTGACATCATGTAGATGTCTTCGCGATCAAAGGGAGTGATAAACGATTTGTTCAGCCGCGTTGAGACGTTGTGAGTCAGTTCGTCGCAGGCGTGCTCCAGACCCTTGATACGTTGCGCGTATTCGGCATAATCGTGGTTTTTGTCCGCCAGCATTTCCTTGAGCTCGCGCGCGGCAGCGGAAATGTAGAGCGTCATCTGAATGAAGAGATCAAAGTACTGCTCTTCACGTGGCAGGAAATTCAACAAGCCCATCTCAGGAGTCCTAACTGTAGAAAATCATTTAATTGCGTTGGAGGGATGCGACTATAGCCGAGCGCACGCGCCATTGTCCATTCTAATCTTGAGCCAATCTCGTTCAATTCACTTGCAAAAGCCGCGGGTGGTCGTATATCAAGATAGCAAATGACTGACAAAAACTACTTTGCCGAAGTCCAGGGCTTTCTTCGTTTGGAGTCGGAAGCAATTGCACAGACCGCCATTCGCCTGCAGGCAGATCAAATCGAGCGAGTGGTGCGGTTGCTCGCGGCCTGCAAAGGCAAGATTGTAATTCTTGGTGTGGGCAAGTCAGGAATAATTGCGCAAAAAATCGCGGCTACGATGACCAGCACCGGCACTGCGGCGCTTTATCTTCATCCCTCCGACGCGCTTCATGGCGGCATCGGCATAATCAGTGCCGACGATGTGGTGATGATTCTCAGCAATAGCGGCGAAACGGACGAGATTGTAAGCATGCTGCCCTACCTCAAACACCGGAAAGTCTCGATCATTGCCCTGGTGGGAAATCTTAATTCGACGCTCGCCCGGCGTGCCGACGCGATCATCGATGGTTCTGTGGATCAGGAGGCGTGTCCTCTCAATCTTGCGCCCACCACCAGCACCACAGT
>DATGYM010000397.1:0-21214 GCA_035297925.1 Pyrinomonadaceae bacterium
GCATGGCATTCCCAACTCCTCCGCTATCAGCCCGCCCGTCTGCCCCGCGCCCCAGTCGCCCGCTTCGCGCCCGACCATAATCAGCTCAAACGTGCCAAGCTTGCGGATCGCGGCGGCGAGCACGCGCGCCGTCGTGGCCGGATCGGGATTCGCGTTGCCATCGTTGACGATGAGCGCGGCGGCGTCTGCCTTCATCGCCAGCGCTTTGCGCAGAGAGTCTTCGGCGGAAGGCTGACCGTAAGAGAGCACTGTTATCTTCGCGCTGCCAGAACGCTCGCGAAGTTGCAGCGCCGTTTCGAGCGCGTTCTCGCAAAAGATGTTGGTGACGAGATTGGCCGAGCCGCGCTCCGCTTCGCGCCTGGCCGAATCAACGCGGAAGTCGCGCGCCGGTATCTCCGGGTCGAGAATCTGCTTGAGACAAACGAGGATGTTCATCGGCACGTAGTGCTACTAATCTGAAACGTAAACAAGGGCCGTCGACCTCCGCGCCCATCTGCGGCAATTGGAGGGGCTCAGCAAAAAGCTTTAACTGAGCAGCTGCGGAAAGGCACAAGACTTCAGTCTTTAACTAGCTGCAAACCCCTGTGTGTGGCGCGTGATTCGGGGCGCAACAACCCGTGAAGAGCGATCTTGACGATCTGCTCTGCAACCTGTTCCTCCGTGAGAGCGCCGTCCCGTCTGAACCAGCGGGAAAGCCAGTTAATCATTCCCAGGAGGCTGAAAGTTGCCACCGTCGTATCCACCTCGTGCAGCCTCCCTTCCGACTTGAGTTCATCCAGCAGGTCACGGAGGCGATCAAAGTGGGCGCGCTTACGGCGCGTGATTTTTCTATTCTGAGTAGGCGTGAGTGCCGAAATCTCGTCAACGAGGATGGTAATGGCTCCCTGCCCTCTGGTCACTAACCGCGCGTGGCTGGCGATAATAAAGCGAAGCCGTGCGCCCGTGTCGACGATGGACTTCGCGGGTTTCACCACCTCCTCATCAAGCTCGTCCAAACCGAAATTCATAATGTCGAAAAGCAACTCTTTCTTGCCGTTGATGTAGTGATAGAGTCCCGCCTTCGTCATACCCAGCGCGTTAGCGATGTCGTTAATCGAAGTGGCATCATAACCCTTGCGCAGAATGATCTGAGCCGCCGTGCGGTAAACTTCAGCCAATCGCTCATCTTTGAGCGCCGATTTCTTTTGTGCTTTCATGGTCTACCACTAAGGAGGAATTAGAGACAAAAACTTGTACCCCTGTCGATCAAAATGCTAGCTTACCGACCGTACGGTAGGTACTTATACTTCCGAACGCTGTTACTGTCAATTGCTCAATTGTGAGGGCAATGTTTCTTTCTTCCTGAGAGCGCACCCTTAACCTGCCTTGTATGATTTATTCATGATTTGTACAGACTCGTTTGTCAAAATAAGATCTTTTGAGCAGGCCCGCAAAGTTGAGTGTTGAAAGGAGTGCTTGTGATGGCCGCGAAAACCGAAGCTGTACAGTTCAAGAGCGGTGGCCGGTTCCTGACTACAGATGTTCAGACCGATGAAGTGTTCACGCGCGAAGACCTGTCACCCGCGCAGCAGATGTTCGGTCGTATTGCCGAAGACTTCATGAGCACTGAAGTCATACCGCGCGAGCAGGAGATTTATGGTAAAGAGTGGGCGCTGACGCGCGAACTGTTGCTGAAGGCCGGCGAATTAGACCTGCTGCGCGTGGACATTCCAGAAGCGTACGGCGGGCTGGGGCTTGATAAGGTGAGTTCCGCTTACGTGGGCGAAAAGATCGGGGTCATACCCTCGTTCGCTGGCTCACTCGGGGCGCACACCACCATCGGCACGCTGCCGATAGTCTATTTCGGCAACGAAGAGCAGAAGGCGCGTTACCTGCCCCGCCTCGCAAGCGGCGAATGGGTCGGCGCCTACGCGCTAACCGAGCCCGGTTCGGGGTCAGACGCGCTCGCGGCGCGCACCAGGGCCACTCTGAGCGCGGACAGCACGCACTACGTCCTCAATGGTCAGAAGATGTGGATCACCAACGGCGGCTTCGCCGACGTGTTCACCATCTTCGCGAAAGTTGACGGCGAGAAATTTACCGCTTTCATCGTTGAGCGCGAGATGGGAGTGGTGAGCGGTCGGGAGGAACCGAAGCTTGGTCTCGACGGCTCTTCAACGACGGCGCTTATTCTGGATAACGTGCGAGTGCCCGTCGAGAACGTACTCGGCATAGTGGGCGCAGGGCACAAGGTCGCCTTCAATATTCTGAACTTTGGTCGACTCAAACTCGGAACGCGCAACATCGGCAGCGCCAAGCAAGCTTTGACGCGCGCCGCGCGGTACGCTGTTGAACGCCGCCAGTTCGGATGCGCGATCGCAGAGTTCGGGATGATCAAGCAAAAGCTAGGCGAGATGGCCGTGCGCTGTTACGTCGGCGATGCGATGACCTACCGCACGCTCGGCGATGTTGACCGCGCGCTGGAAGCGGTGGACGAAAAGGACTCCGAACTGGTGCTGAAGACAATCGAGGGTTTCGCTGTCGAGTGCTCTATCAACAAAGTTTGGACCAGCGAGGCGCTCGCCTTTGTGGTCGACGAAGCCCTGCAGGTTTATGGCGGCTATGGCTACTCGAAAGAATTTCCTGCCGAACGCGCCTATCGTGATGCGCGCATCACGCGCATTTACGAAGGCACGAACGAAATCAACCGCCTCATCATTCCCACACGCCTTTTGAAGAACTCGGCGATGGCGCACTTTTTCACCTGTGAGAATGCGCAACGGGCGCTCGACTACACAACCGTTCCTTTAGCGCCAGTTGAGACCTTGTTCTCCGCCGAACGTGATCTGCTGGCTCGCGCCAAACGGCTGGTCACTTTCACGCTCGGTCGCGCGAAGGCAGTGTACGGCGACTCGCTGGTGAACGAACAGGAAGTGCTAGGCCATATCGCCGACATCACGATCGAGGTTTACGCTCTCGAGAGCGCGCTCTTGCGCACGGAGAAACTAGTCACTGCGCGTAGCGAGCCCGATAGCGCAACGCCCATTGACATCACGCGCGTCTACGCCAGCGATGCGGCGGATCGTATGGAACACTCGGCCAAGCAAGTCATGGCTACGCTGGCAGATGCCGGTGCGGTCGTCCCCCTTGATGATGTGCGACAACTCACCCGCCATAAGACTTTAAACACCATCGTGGCTCGACGTCGCATCGCCGATTCCGTCATCAGGGCAGGGCGGTATTATCTGTGAGGGGATTGGGAGCAGACTTTTTCGTCAACTTTGGACTGGCCAATTTGTGGCCAGAGGGGCGTTTGTCTTGTCCTCTTCGGGGCGGTAGCCCGACCGTCAGGGAGGGCTGTAGCCTCTAACGTGCTGTCGGCCACCGCCTTGCTGATCACGAACTCGAGACTCGATTTAAGTCATCTCCGCCATCTGCTTGTACTTTTGCCAGCGCCGATCGACAGATTTTCGCGCTTGCTCAAGCAGAAGTGGGAGGTCGTAAAAGCGCCTCCCTGTTTCTGGAGTCAGGGAGAGCGTAATGGAAGTGCGGATGTCCAGGTCATGTGCCTTGCTGGCGTCAAAAGGCGTTGACTGCCGCCCCGCCTGGGTATAGAGTCCGCGTCAAAATCACGATTCTGTTATGGCGGGTCGGAAAACTCGGAGCCTGCGCGCTGCCTTGCGCCGCCCGACCTCCCTCCCTCTTGCCGACCCTCGTCTTTCACCCGCGCCGCACTGGCGCCTGCCAAGGAGGACAACCTATGTTCAGCTTCAGCAAGTCGCTGGCCGCACTCGGCGGCCTGCCACTCGTTTTAACGCTTTTCGTAAGTCTGGTGGCTGTAGGAAATTCCGCTGTTCAAGATCAAAAAAAAACTCAGCTTGAAGGTGTGTGGAAGGTCGCAGAAGTTGTGGGACCTGCGAGCAAGGCCAATGAGAAGGGCACTACATTAACAAGTCCTCAGCCAGGTTTGCTCATTTTTACAAGAGGCTACTACAGCGGCGTGGCGGTAACGGCAGACCAGCCGCGGGCTGCGGTTGCCCCTGCCAAAGATCCTCGTAACCTGACCGATGCCGAGAAGATTGCCCGATATGAGCAATGGGGCCCGTTTATTGCAACCGCCGGTACGTATGAGGTCAAGGGATCGACGCTTACCCTGCATGCGATGGTGGCAAAGAGCGTTGACGTGATGACAACTGGGGCGACGCAAACTTGGGAACTAAAGCTGGAAGGCGCCAACACTTTCTGGCTAATTCCGCCAGCGGATAGGGCGACGACCAGCCCTCAGGTTAAGCTTACGAGACTAGAGTGAGCGCGTTCCGCCATAAAAAGCTACCGAAACATCTCGACGCCTTGCCCTATGAAGGTTTGTGCCGCGCTTGTGACGTAACCCTGGTCCAGTGCGACAGAAACGCGATAACACAAAGTGACAGAGACGGCGAGAATGGCGAGCAGCCCACTGTAATGTAAGCGCTTAGGTGTTACTCAGTAGTAAGCGGTGACAGTTTGTTATTTGGACCCAGAGGTCGGAGGAACAAATCCTCTCTCCTCGACCAGTTAGATCAACAACTACGGCTGCCAGGGATGGCAGCCGTATTCATTTGTGGCCCGATCTGCCGACACATTTTGAGAACTCACCTCCCTGGGAACGTGGTTGGGAATCATCAATAAGTTTCTGGTGAGTCCCCGCCACGCGCAGCTCTGGTTCTGGGCAAGGCCCTTTCCGCCGGCGTCCGTTCCTTGTCAGGTTGCGGGTAACGACTTTGGGCCACGTTCAGCGGGGCGGGGCGCCGGGTGCTTTTGATCGTTTATTGGCGACGCGATTCGGGGTAGCAGCTGTCCGCCAACTGGAAACGAACGAGGACGGTGTGCTCGTCGGACTGCTCGAAACCCAAGTCTCAGCCACATCCCTGGCAGATGTTATCTCGAACAGGGAGACACTCGATTTGCAACTGCTGGAAGTGACTTGGATACTTGCCCAGTGAAACTGTTCATCTCTTGGCGGCTGCTGATGAGGAAATCGGCCATGAGCTGTTAACCCCCGATGACGTGCGTTTGAACCGATATATCTCTTCGGCATCCTGTTGCATTACTGACAGGCGAGCATCTTTAAGGGAGACCTATTATGAAAACATTGATGGCCACCGACGGATCACATCAGGCAACAACCGCGTTACGCGCCGCGATTCGCCTCTTGCGCAGGAGAGACAACGAAATTCACATACTCTGCGTCGCGCCAGAGTTTTATGAATTAGGAACCCAGAAAAGCGGGAAGCGCGTTCGCGATGAATATAAGAAACGCATTGCACGGGAGACGCAGACGATACTGGAGCGTGCCCGCGAAACTTTGCTCGCAGAAGGAGTCACTGCGGAGACCCGCGCCGAAACCGGTTCGCCAGCCAAAGCGATAGTGCGTCTCGCTGATGATTACAACGTCACTGTCCTTGGAGCCACAAGCCAATACGATACGACAAGGCCGGGCATCGGCTCTGTGGCGAGTAGAGTAGTGGAACATGCGCCGGGGATCGTGCTTGTCTGCCGGGAACCAGGTGGAGGAATCAGGCTCCGAATCTTGCTGTGTGTTGACGGCTCAAGGGCGTCCCGGCACGCCCTCGGTGCGTTGACCAGCTATCTCAATACTGACTCGGCTGAGATCACGCTCATGCATGTGGTGGAAACCCCCTGGGTAAACCTCGGGCTCGATCAAGATTGGTTCGACCAGGGTGGAGAGACGAGAGAGCAAAGGAGCTCAGAGATCCGTTTGCAAGAAGAGTTGCAGAGTGAAGCCAACGAAATACTCGACGACGCAGCGGAACAACTCACGCGGCACGGCCTCGATGCGACGACCGTCATTGCCGAAGGGAATCCCGCGACTGAAATTCTGGGACAGGCGGAACAAGATGAATATGATCTGATAGTCCTGGGGGCCTCTGGTGCTACCGATATGAAACACAGAATGCTCGGAAGCGTTTCAGCGAAGGTGACCGGGCAAGCGCCATGTTCTGTGGCAGTTGTTAAGTAGTTTCGGATACCGGGAGATTGTAGTCAACCTGATCGCATGGTCTGCATTTCGGCGCGGGTTTGCAGCAGTCGCAGCACGTCCCCCCGTGTAATGATGCCGGCAACTGTACCATTCAACAATACCGGCAACTGATTCACATCTTCGCGTCCCATCACCTCCAGCGCTTCTTTGACAGGTGTCTCCGGGTCGATCGTATGCAGCTTTTCGAGCGGCAGCATCACCGCATCAACAGTCGTATACGGCCATCTCGCCCGTTCGACGCCCTTCAATTCATGCGGGGTGATTATTCCACTGATGCGGCCTTGCTCCTCTACGACGAAGCACCGATGACCGGTGCGCAGCAGATGCTCGTCGACAAAGGTCTGAAGATTGTCGCGCGAGTCGACCACGGGGCAATTGGGCGTCATCACAGCGCCGACGCGCACGTCGCGCAAGCTTTCGCTCGTCTCCAGTTGCGCACGACTAGCGCGCGCCGCGTCGAGCAAAAACCAGCCGATGAAGACGAGCCACAAGCCACCGAAACCTGCACCACCGAAGAAGCGAAAGATGCCTACAATAATCAATGCGTAGCCGACAACCGAACCAGCACGCGTGGCTATGCGCGTCGCCCGCACTGCGTCTCCCGTGACCCACCAGACGATGGCGCGAAGCACACGCCCACCGTCCATTGGGAAGCCCGGAATCATATTGAAGATGGCGAGAGCTATATTGATAACGCCGAGCCACATCAGCGCGGCTCTGGCCGGGGTCTCCGGCGCTACTGCCGGAGTCCAGCCCAGAGCCATCGTCAGACCCAGGCAGGCGAAGCCGATGACGGCGCTAGCGATGGGACCGACAATGCCCATCCAGAATTCGGTTTTAGGGTCCTCTGCCTCCTTCTCGATCAATGCCACACCGCCAAGCGCAAACAATGTGATCGACTTTACCGGCAGACCGTTGGCCTTCGCCACGGCTGCGTGCGACAGTTCGTGTGCGACGATTGATGCGAAAAAGAGCAGCGCGGTAATAATCGCTGTCGCCCAGATCGCCGCCGCGCCCCACTGTGCATTCGTGGCCCGGAAGTGCCCGGTGAGCGAAAGCGTGACCAGTAGAGCGATGATCAACCAACTGTAATGAAGGCCAACTTCAATACCGAAGATGCGACCGAGCTTGATGTTGGCTTCCATAACGTACCCTTTGCTGAGGCCCTTCCTCCATGCTGGGCTTCGCGCTGCCGTCTCTTAGCTAGATCCCCATGTAAGCTAGTTGATCAATCACTTGCCTCATGAGCAGAGTTGCTTCGGGATGAGAAGACTCGAGCTGGGCTACTGCATCTTTCAATCGCTCGCCCAAGCCACGGTAATGTTCCGTTTGGTCTTCTTGACGCGCCAGTATGTCCTGAATGTCGCTCGCCACTTTCTGAAGCATCTGTCGTTCGTTGCTATCAGCGGAATCCACCTGATGAAGTGCAGCGTGTAACTGCTCGAGTTGCTCATGAAGTTGTTGTTTATCCATAGTCCATTACCTAACCGGAAGAATCGCAGCCATTCTGCTTTCCGTGGCATTTAGTCCAGTTGGCGCCGTCGCCTCGCTCGGATCAATGGTGCTCCGAACTTGATCCTGAGCTCAGCAGCGCCTTTAGGTTCTCCTGAATCTATTGGTTGCTCCCTGTTCATCCTCGATTCGCAGCGTTGTAAGCACCTGAGGTGAAATGCTGCGCGCCGTTTCGCGACACCTCTTTGATTAGAGATATCACTTCATCCCACTCGCTAGCCAGGAAACAGATGGTCGCGTCGGCTAATTGAGACTCCTGTTACGGTTTCTTTGGCGCCGGGCTGGGCGTCGGCTGCGACTTGAGTTCCTCTGAATCTCCTACATCAACAATCTTCACTTTGCTTTGAAAGCGTTTGTAATCTGTGTAACGAACCACCATTCGTACATGCACGGTGTCCCCTTTGGGAAAATTCAATTCATCGTCAGCATAAGTATAAGTAGGAAACCAGTAGTGGCCGTCAACTTGTTGCCGATAGGTTTCAAATACAGGGAACCGCTGATTGCCTTCTGGCACGCCTTTCCCCCGCACTTTGACTATCTGCAGGTCCTGCTGATCGACCCAGATACGACCTTGAAAGAAGCGCTCGCTTACTTTTTTCGGAATAATCTTAGGTGCAACATCGAAGACGTAGGTGTCCAGTTCGTCCAGTCGTTCTTTGCCGAAATACTTAAAGTCGTACTGAGCAATTTTCGATGCTTCCAAGGCAAAAGGTTGGACTCCGCCGAGATCCTCGAGGTCTTCTTGGGTGACAGACACTTCAGTGAGTGTCGGCAGAGGAAAGAACGTAATCTTCTCGAACCGTTCATCGTTATCGTTGAAGACAAATTGAGAGATCCGACGGTACTCGCCGGTAATTTGTCCGCCCATACCTATCGTTTGAACAGTCGCATCTCGCTTAAAAGCATATTCAGCTAGTGCGTGGCGAAATTCGGTTTCTTTGGCGGTAAATGCGCGAACGATCTTCTCAACATCAATTGGAGGACTATCTCCCGATGATTTGGAAATCCCGGTTCCGGTGGTTTGCGTGACTTCCGCCCGTGGTGTTGTCGTAGCAAAACTTACCAGGCACATTATAAGGACGAGCACCGCGCTGTTCCTGAATACCTGCATCTTCATCCTGGCCTCCAATGAAATCGAAATTCAAAACGCCAAATGTTGTGTACCGGCTTCTTCGATGCAGATTTGTCGGCGGGAGTGCACAGATTTCGTCAAGGAGTTCTAGTCGCACAATTACGAAAATCCCCTGCAACTGTTAGTTCCGCTCGCCCTGGAAGTGGAAAGTTTCGCATATTTGCGTGAAAAACCGCTTGAACAGGGACTCAGGTTCAAGAAACTCGCGACATCCGGTGACTTGGTCACAGGGCACAAATCTTGCGGTTTGTAATGGCTCGTACAAGCTGTTCAACCCGGGGTTTGGTTTGGTCTGCAAGCGCACACGAGCAAACCGGCCTGAATTACCCACGGAGATGACCGAAATCAGCAACATTAGACTCATCCCCCAAATTACGTGACAATAATGCGATCCAACCCCCGAGCCCGAGTTCTCTGCGTCGACGACGATGAAGACTCTCGCGAGATGTTAAGCGTGCTGCTGAGGTCCTCGCGAATTGAAACCAAAGCCGTCGGAACTGCCGCCCAAGCCTTGTCGCTGATGCAAGCAGAACGCTTCGACCTCTACTTGCTGGACGCGTTTTTGCCGGATGTCGATGGCTTTGAATTGTGCCGCCAAATGCGCGCCTTCGACCCGAACACACCGATTCTGTTCTTTACGGGTGCGGCTTATGAATCTGACAAGAACAGAGGGATTGCGGCTGGAGCCAATGCTTACGTCATTAAGCCCCAGATTGATGACCTGCTCGGAAACGTCACGCAGTTCGTTTCCCATGCGGCAAACGGAAATACTTAAAGCTCAGGAGTGGCGGTGTCTGCGACTGCAAGCGCAGGACCCGAGCTGCCCTGATTTACGGAGGAAGAAGATGAGAGCAACAAAGTTAATGCTGGCGGCCCTGGCCGCTCTGGTAGTGAGTTCGGGGCCCTGGGTGAGCAAATCAACCGCCCGCGCAAATAGCACGGATGACACTACGAAGCGGCTCAACGCTGCGGCCAATGTACTGAGAGAAATCATGGCGACGCCCGACAAGGGCATCCCACAGGATCTGCTGGACAAGGCAGCCTGCGCCGTGATCGTGCCGAACGTTAAGAAGGGCGCCTTTATCGTCGGGGCGAAATACGGACGGGGCTTTATCGTGTGCAGAAAAAGTAACAGGCGCGGCTGGTCGGCACCCGGAGGTGTGAAAGTCGAAGGTGGCAGCGTTGGGTTCCAAATTGGGGGATCCGAAACTGATGTCGTAATGCTGCTGATGAATCAGAGCGCCATCAATAAGCTTCTGTCGAGTAAATTTACCATCGGAGGCGATGCCTCGGTGGCGGCGGGACCAGTAGGCCGTACGTCTTCAGCTGAGACGGATGCTCAGCTTCACGCTGAGTTGCTGACCTATTCGCGTGCACGCGGCCTGTTTGCTGGCGTCTCCCTCAATGGCGCGACTTTGCGACCGGACGATGACGCAAACAAGGACATGTACGGCAAGAAAATGTCGAACCAGGATGTAGTGCTTGGAGACCTGAAGCCGCCGAGGGCGGCGGCCGGATTGATCGCGGAATTGAATAAATACTCAAGCCGTAGAGCTGGTGATTAGTCAACGCGAAGAGCCGGGGCAGCCGAATTGGGCCAACTGTTCTACGTGTCGGTAGCACCGATTGGTTCGAGTTTACTGCCATGAGCGGCAGAGGTTTCCCCGAAATGCGCAGATATGGCAAGCAAGAAGGAGTCTGAAAATGACGATAAGACACATAGAGACCATGATCGCGGGGGTTATCCTGGGGTTCACGTTACTGTTGGGCGCCGGCCCGAGCATGGTCGCAAGCGGCCATGGCCTCGCCCACATTAGTAACAACAATCAGGGCCGCAACTGGGATGGTTATCCAAACTGGGGCGGTTCCTACGAGCTGCGTCAAACAGCTCTGAACGCCGGCTACAACGAAGGCACCAGGGAAGGCCGCAACGACCGTGCGAAGAGCAGGCACTCCAGCCTTCAGGATTTTGATAGCTATCAGAAAGCCACGAAAGACTACAAGTCACGTTTCGGTGACCGCGAGCTCTATCGCCGTTACTTCCGGGAAGCATTCCAGCGGGGGTACAACATCGAACTTGGCGTTAATGTTGGTCGTTTTCCGGATTACGGCCGCAACGATAACCGCGATCAAAATCGTCGCGGCCGCAACTGGGATCGTTACGGCACGTACGGCGGCTCTTTCGAACTGCGGCAAACCGCGCTGAATGCCGGCTACAACGAGGGCATCAAGGAAGGCCGCAAGGACCGCAGCAAAGGCAGGTATTCTGATTTCAGGAATTTCAGTGCCTACCAGAAAGCAACGAAGGACTACAGCTCAAAGCTTGGCGATCGCGAACTATACCGCCGTTACTACCGTGACGGGTTCGAGAACGGCTACAGCGATGGCTATAACGGTTACTAGAATTCCATGAAGCGGTCGAACGGGAGTTTGACCGCTTCAACATTCTCACCTTTTTCCATCTCGCTTTTGCCTTCCCTGCTGGTCAGTGGATGCTTGCCGCTCTTGAAAACGGTCTTGATTAAACGAATGTAGGTAGCAGGAGAGACTTCCGATCACTCATAGTGCAATACTTCTTTCGAGCGAAGTGTGATCCGAGCCGGTTCAGTTAGTACTTATCGCGAATGAAAAATCAGGTGAGTTTTGTAGGAGTGTTGGGCAGACTTCCGCGATTACTCGTACCGCAAGGCTTCGATAGGATCCAGCGAAGCAGCTTTGCGCGCAGGATAATAACCAAAGAAAATTCCCACCGCTGCCGAGAAGATTACTGAACCCAGGATAGCCATCGTCGACACGAGCGTCGGCCATCCCAGCATCTGCGGTATTGAAAGAGAGACAGCGATTCCGACTACGATACCCACCAGGCCACCCGTTAGGCTGAGCACAATAGATTCAATAAGAAATTGAGTGCGCACGGCCGCCGATCGCGCTCCGATAGCCAGGCGAATACCAATCTCACGTGTGCGCTCGGTTACAGACACGAGCATGATGTTCATGATTCCTATACCGCCCACAAGCAGCGAGACTCCGGCGATGCAGGCCAGCAAAATGGTCATCGTCTTACTGGTTTCGTTGGCTGCTTCCGCGATATCTGTCATGTTGCGAACGGTGAAGTCGTTTGGTTCATTCGCCGAAAGTTCATGACGTTGGCGGAGCAGATCGGTAATCTGCGATTGCGCCGTGTAGGTGGCATCCCGTGATATGGCTGAAACGAAAGCCATCTGAAGTCGGGGACTTCCCAGGATTTTTTTCTGCACCGTCGTGTATGGAGCAAAAGCAGTATCATCCTGATCACGGCCCTGCGGGTCCTGTCCTTTTCTTGCCATCACGCCGACGATGCGAAACGGCAGGTTCTTCACCCGTACCGTTTGCCCGACAGTATCCATGCCGGCGAAGAGATTATCCGCGATAGTTTGCCCGACCACGATTACACGGGCGGCAGAACGCACATCTGCCTCGGTGAAGAACTCACCGCTCTGCACGGTCCACTTGCGAATCTCCGGGTATTGCTCGCTCACGCCCTGAACCGACGTATTCCAGTTCGCATTTCCTGAAACCAGCTGCTGCCTTGCGTTGACGGTTGGGGTCACCATCGAAACGCTCGGCACCTCGCGCTTGATGGCCTCGAGGTCTTCGACGGTAAAAGTGTTAGTGCCGGTGTCGCCGGGACCGGTGCGTACGCCACCAACATTCTGGGCCCCCGCGCTAACGAAGAGAAGATTCGTGCCGATGCTCTCGATTTGGGCCTGCACCGAAGCCGAAGCGCCCTGGCCAATACTGACCATAGCAATCACGGCCGATACGCCAATGATAATTCCCAGCATGGTCAGGGCGGCACGCATCTTATTGCGCAGCAGCGCGCGAAAGGCTACGCGAATGATCATAATCAGGTTCGTGGTACTCAGTATTGCCCGCTTTCGTCCGGCGCGACTGCCGGAAGACTTCCTTATCTCCTCGGCCGCATCGCCATGCTCTTCAATTTGATAATCCTGTTTAATTTTTCCATCTTTGAAGACGACGGCTCGTTGCGCATAGCGAGCGATGTCCTGTTCGTGCGTCACCAGAACGATTGTGATTCCTCGTTCACGATTCAGTCTTTGGAAAATCTCCATCACTTCCGCGGCTGTTCGTGAGTCGAGATTGCCGGTTGGTTCATCGGCGAGGATCAATGTGGGGTCGTTGATTAGCGAGCGCGCCACCGCCACGCGCTGTTGCTGGCCACCGGACAATTGGTTGGGGTGGTTTTGCTCGCGACCTTCCAATCCCACCGCTCCCAGCGCGTCAAGCGCGCGCTGGTGGCGCTCGCTGGTGGGGATTCCCAGATAAAGCATCGGCAACTCGACATTTTCCAGGGCGGACGTGCGTGCCAGGAGATTGAAACCCTGGAATACGAAGCCGATTTTTTGGCAACGAATATCAGCCCGCTCATCCCTGGACAGCCCGGATACGTCCTGGCCGTCAAGAATGTAAGTGCCCTGAGTCGCGCGATCCAGGCAACCGATGATATTCATTATGGTCGACTTGCCTGAACCGGATGCGCCCATGATTGCCACGAACTCGCCATCTCTGATAGTGAGCGAGACGCCACGCAACGCATGGACTGCAACATCGCCCATCGTGTAGGTCTTATGAATCTGATCCAACTGAATTAACGGCCGCCCTTCGGCAGCTGACAGCGGTACCAGAGCATTCACCTGAAACTCTCGTGGTTCGACTGCCAGTGTCGCGGACATTTTTGTTCCTTCCCTACTAACCGTTCCCGATGAGATCCTAAGTGGGCCGAATTACCAAAAGCGGCACATTGAAGAAACTAGTTTCGTCTGCCGCCAATCGGTACGCCGGTACGCGGTGCTCCGCCAAATCCTGCCGCAGGTGTCGGGCTGCTGTGGGCCGAGCTCGCGCTGGTCATCGTCTGGCCCGTAATTACCGTTTCACCCTCTTGCAGGTTGCCGGCGACAACTTCCGTCGAGACGCCGTCAGTGAGGCCGACATTGATTCGCCGGGACTGCGGCTTACCGTCAGCGCCAAGTACCCAAACTAAACGCGTCTGCCCCGCCAGAACCGGCGCGGTCGAGGGCGCGAGCCTCGCTTCGCTGCCACTTCCCTGTTGCGATGAAGAGTTGCCGGCAGTCGAGTCACTTGTGCCGTTGGTGTTACCAGACCGTTGCTGGCGGCGGACTTGACCGTTTGCGTTGCCCGCTCCCGCCGCATTTCCATTCTGTTGTATTGTCGCAGTCTGGGGCACGAACCTAAGCGCAGCGTTCGGAACCTTGAGCACGTCTTTACGCTCGTCGATGGTGACAGTCAGATTAGCGGTCATGCCAGGCTTGAGTTTCTGTTCCGGATTACTGACATCGATCACGACATTGTAAGTGACGACGTTTTGCACATTCTGCGGATTAAGCCGTACCTGCTGAATCTTGCCGTCAAAATCTTTACCTGGAAATGCATCGACGGAAAACTTCACGGACTTTGCTTGTTCGACCAAACCGATGTCTGCTTGATCGATATTGGCAATCACCTGCATTTGCGTCAGGTCCCTGGCGATGGTGAAGAGAGTAGGGGCTGAAAGGCTGGCGGCAACGGTTTGGCCCACGTCAACGTCGCGCGACACAACGATGCCATCGATGGGCGAATTGATCGTAGTATGGGCAAGGTTCACTTGAGCGAGACGAAGCGCCGCTTCAGTCTGCTGCACCTGTGCCTGTGCCTGCTGCACCTGAGCTTGTGACTGTTGCACCTGCGCATGCGACTGTTGCACCTGCGCGGTTGACTGAGCGATTCCGGCGCCAGACGCAGACTGTTCGCTCAATACAGCCTGATTCAACTGGGCAGCCGCCTGGTTATATCGAGCTTCGGCGGTTTTATAAGCCGTAAGTGCGACGTCATAATCGCGTTGTGGAACCACTCCGCTTTTCCTCAGCGACTCTTGCTGCTTGAGATAGCTGAGCGCATCGTCCTGTTGGGCTTTCAGCACCGCGAGGTTGGCCTGAGCACCGGAAACACCAGCTTGATTGTTCTGCGCTGTTGAGCTGGCAGCCAGTGCTTTTGCCTGTGCATCGCTTAGGCCCGCACGTGAATTCACGACGGCGGCGCGCGCCTGCTGCAGACTTGCTTTAGCCTGCTGCAAATTTGCTCGAGCCTGATCTACCTGCGCTCTAAACACGGCTGGGTCAAGTTGTGCGACCACCTGGCCTTTCTTCACAACGGAGTTAAAGTCCGCGTAAAGAGCTGCGATCGTTCCCGAGACCTGGCTGCCAACTTGTACCGTGGTTACTGCCTGCAGCGTTCCCGTCGCGGTAACCGTATTGCGCAGGTTTCCCCTTTCGACTTTGGCGGTTAGGTATTGCGCAGAGCTTGACTGATTTCCCCAAAAGTAAAACGCCGCAAGTCCCGCTACCACCAAGCCTATGCCTGCCAGTGTGAGTTGTTTCTTTCGCCTAAGCAGCTTCTTCCAAATCAGAGTGCCCCAGTTGGGGGATGGTGCGGCGCTCACTCCGGTAGCAACCGGACGATCACTTATTGTTTCCGTAGACATTGTGGTTCACCACTGTTATCCCGATTCGGATAGTCACTCATTCGCCATGACTATTAGCAAAAGACATTCCCCCAAAGCGACATGTTCGGCAGGCGGCCTGGGGAATAAACGGGGGGAGCTGCTGAGGTCACGAAATGGGCGAATCGTTAACGAAACTCCAATGTAAGAGGTGCTACGGGAAGTGAGTGGCACGGTTCGAAAGCCACCTGACGCCGATCAAGAGTGCGTACAAATAATGGGCGTTAAAATTCCACAACTATGTTGGCGAAATTACTCTCTTCGTCAAGCTGAGGTCGGCGATGAATCGTGCTAATCGATGAGGGCCGAGTGGCGGGCAGGATAATCTCTTACGTCTGCGCCGGCGGCGATTCATCCACTCATACAAAATATCAGACTAACTCGTGGTATCCGAGCTCTCTTCCCTGCGTTCAATTGGGCCGTTTCGACGATCGTCGTCAGCCCATCGCGAGGAACGTCTGCGCCGAAACATCCCTTGATAGGTAATCAAAAACACGAGGGCGCCGACCGCTGCCACAACCAAACTATAGGAATCCAAGCTGGCCGTATGACTTTCGCCGAGCAGATTAGCTAGAAAACCGCCTACGATCGCTCCGAGAATCCCAAGAAGAATATCCCGAACAAGACCGTGGCCGGTCTTGTTCATAATCTTGCTAACGATGAAACCAACCACAGCGCCAATCACAATCCAAGCGAAAAACGACATGACAGAACCCAGCTGCAGGTCGGTTATGAGCATACCAAGCGTCGTCAGATCGAAAGATGACATTGCTCTTATCCTCCTAAGTCTTGAGAAATCGCCGCTCTATCAAGCCTACGATCCTTTAAACCGAACCCCCGAGCGACAGCATCATTTGATCACCAGATTGTGAAGCTTGTCGCATAAGATAAGAAGCGCCGGTTTAAGCGACTACGTGCAAATGAAAAGCTTCGCGCGCGGGAGAAGTCGTTGAGATCTTACGTTGGTCTAACCTAAAGGTCGGACTTCTTCCGCGCCTGGACCTGCTCCTTGAGATGGCGCGCAATCATATCCAAAACCAGGCCGTCACAGTACGTTCCACCATTTGGAAACTCCCGTTATGGCAGTTCCTCCGGTATGAAATCGCTTAGCCAGATGTACTGATACTCTTTCATTCCAGTGAGCGTTACCATCCCACTAAATGGACACATATCCGGATCCTCTGGCACAACATCGACGAACACACTAGTCACCTCGATCGGCACCAGAAACTTGGCGTGGCCAATGTTGGTTGTGACCTTGGTCTGACAGACGTCGTCCCAACACACGGTTACAATGGCGCCTCGAACAGCAAGCGTGCCGCCCGGATCGCCGTGATAAATCATGAAGGTTTCCTGCCGCTGTGGGCTTGCCGCCACGCAAACTACCACAACCAAAGAAACCAGCATCGAGAGCAATATTCGCTTAATCATAGTTACGCCTATCTCCTCATCAAATGCGGATAAGAAGCCCAGGCGCCTCGCCTGCTGTTCGTTGTTCGTTGGACAGTGCGGCCAGCCTTGAAATGGATGTCAATGTCGAATCCTTTAACTGACATTGAACCGTCAAAATTCGCCTGGACCATTTGCAAATGATTACCTAAAGTTGATGCAACGAACGTACCCGGCGCACGGCCTCAATTTGCTCCAAATTTCGAGCAAACGGTGCGTCTTATCTGTGGAAAGTTCCGGCGATATTGGTGAAAAATCGCTATTGGGGATCGCCAGACGGAATGGACGCAACTATTGTCAAAAATGTTCCGAAATGCCGGGGTTGCAGTCAGACAACTGGTCACTCCGTTTGCAACCTGGAAAGTCGTAAGAATCTCTCCCTTGCGGAAGCCGATTAGTGAAGAACCGTCTTTGAAGTTGGGGATTATTTCAGGCGGAAACTCCGAGCTATAGCGTCCATTTGATCGCGAACACTGTGAAGCCTGTCGCTGGTAACTGTGAAGTGAAGCACATAAAAAGTTCGGTTATCTAACTGAAGATAATAGATGCGGCCATCCATGTTCGTCCCTTTGCTGACGAACTCGTATGAAAAAACGGTTCCTCTCAAGTGTCCGTTGAAATCAGTCCCCTTCCCATCGCTACATACAACGTAACCGGGCAACCTCTGTAATTCCCATTTCTCATCTTGGCGAAACAGTTCCGCAATACTGGAATTCGGGGTTACGAATTTCTTGCGCAGACGCAGGTAGCCGTTGCTGCTGTCGTTGCCATTTATAAAATCTGCGTGCTCATGCAGATCTACGCGCGAGACAGCGTGCCACGAAGGTGACGGTAGATCCAGAGCGTAGTCCAAACCCTCTCTCGTGTAAGTTTGTGTTTGAGCAGCGATAGTCACGCCTAAAGCAACGATGGAAAAAAGTATTGTCAGACTCTTTCGCATTGCCCGCCGCCCTGGGTCGCATTCTTTAAGCATTGGCTATCCTCGTCATTCGTAAACAAGCACACTTGTCCCGACAGGCGTTATCTCACTCAGCTCTTTCGAGGCAAACATTGGAATACGAATACAACCGTGGCTGGCAGGATACGCCGCTACCGCTGGGCTGCCGTGAATCGCGATTCCTTCGTGGATGTAATTGGGATAGTAGAGAAGCCCAAGAGTACTTCGTCGCCAACCCGCAATCTTTCGTACTACTTTGAACTGTCCCCTCGGTGTATGAGCTCGATGAGTCTGTCCCTGGTCTACGTAATCTTTCTCATTGCCGGTGCAGACGGAAAGAATATGTGTGATTGAGCCTGTTTCATCCACGACAAACAGGACCTGACGGGTAAGATCAACTTCAAGGTGCGCAAAGCTCGCATCCTGCGGAAGCGGTTTGTCCGCCTTGCGCACTGCCTCAAGTTCGTTTTTCGTTAGTCTCCCGGTCCTGGGTCGCCCCGTCACTTTTTGAAAAGCGATCAAGGCATACCGAAACGCCGGGTCGAGAGTGCCGTCGACGGGTCCAGTCCAATATCCCTGCTCTGCTAAACACTGCTCTGCCTCCAGCCGCTCGTCGTGAGTAAGTTCCTGGCGTGGACGAGGTTGAGACCGGCGTTTGTCCTGCGCTGTTCCACCAGCAATTACGGCCAGCGGCAGAGAAATTAAGAGCAGCAACAGCCAGCTCATCCCCAGTGACCGAACTTTATGTTTGTCCTTGCTGAGCATGGCTTCGCCGCCTAAACGGGAGGCTGTGATGGCTGGGTCACCACGGCGTCAACCATTTCAGGCAACATTGGGGTACGAAATCGCAAGAGCGCGGTGACTCCATCCGCCGACTTAATCGCAAGCGCGGCATCCGCGCCTTCATCCGTCTGCTCCAGGCTCACCTGCTCGGGATGGCTAATACTATGCGTAACGTGATCGTCCGGCTTCGCGCCGATCATGAGGACGATTTGATTACCCAGAACTTCGTCCCACTCATCCATAATTCCTTCGAACGCTAACTCACGCTCCTGAATCTGTGCTCCAATGTCGGCTCCAAAAAGCTCGAGCGTGACCAGCCACCCGGCATGCTGACGGCTGAAGCTGTCGAAAAACTCCGACCAGTTGTCTTTTTTGATTTCTTTGGTTTTCATAGTTGACTCTCCTTACTAAATTCCGGTCGGAAATGTCTCTGGCACTTCGCCGGCTTCCCATTCAGCAGTGCGCTCCAGGGGCTCGACTGCACGTGTTTCATCGAAATGCACCACAGCGTCAAACTGGGCTGATAAGCGGGCCTGGAAGTAGTGGCTCGCGCGTTCGGTTTCTGGGCGATAGATGACCCCGATGGCCCGCTCAAGCAAGGGCTCATTGAGCGCGGTGGTGATCTGTTCTGAGTTGCGAAAATTGAGCAGGAAGCGCGGCTTGCCCACGTTGTGGAAAAGGTCTTCGTAACTATTTCTCAGTGCCGGTCGCACTCGTTTACGTTCGGCCGGCGCATCCCAGTTGGAGGCTGCAGTCACAGTGCCTTCATAAGTAGTAAAACCTATCAGTATTGCGTTATCGGGATGTCGCTCGCGCACAAGTTGCCCGACATTCCATTCTCCCTGCTGGCCCATGCGAGTGGCGCGCGCGTCACCAAGGTGCGAGTTGTGCGCCCAAATCACAATCTTTGGATGCGAGTTCTGAGTGCGGAGAAACGATTGCAACGACTCAAGCGTCTCAACCATGTGAGCATCACGCAGGTTCCATGACGAAACTTCCCCCCGGAACATTGAGCGGTAGTACCGCTCTGCGTTCATCACCAGCCGCGCGTTCTGCGTTGCATAGAAATGTTCGTCGGCGGTGAACCGTCCGTCGCGCCAGGCGTATTCCGCTGAGTTTTGATAGAGCTCGAGAAGTTGGCTGACGACCTCGTCTTCACAGGATTCGGAAAAACCCAGGCCCGTCGAGTAACCGTAGGCTTGTTCGTCTTTGCCGAAATGATCAAAACAAGCGTACCGAGCCCGTGCGCGTTGGGCAGCCTCAGGATCGATGCGGTCGAGATAATCCAGCACCGCTTCGATCGAGGTGTGCAAGCTATAAAGATCCAGACCATAAAACCCAACATTGGTAGCCGAGGTCGGCAGATCATCGTTGTAGGTTCGTAGCCAACCGACAAAGTCCAGCACGTCGGCGTTGCGCCACATCCAGGCGGGGAAACGTTTGAAACCCGATAGGGCGACAACTGCATCTTCGTCACTGCTCAGGCCCTGAACATAACGATTCACTCGATAGGCGTCAGGCCAGTCGGCTTCGACGGCAACAGCACTGAAGCCTTTTTCTTTTATCAGTCTCTTTGTAATTTGAGCGCGCTCTCGATAGAACTCGTGTGTGCCGTGTGAAGCTTCACCAATCAAAACAAGCGGAGCATCACCTATTACCTTCATGAGTGGATCATAGTCATTGAGCTCCCCAACCAGCGGAACAGCGGCCTCGCTAACGACGTCGGTTATTAAGACAGTTGTTTCCTTTAGCATGGACTTACTCCACGACGTCTAACCAGCACGTCAGGCGACCTGCCGGCGTGGACGCAGCTTGGAATTTTTCAGTAAGTTGCAAACTTCTTCATCTGTTGTCTGCGAAAAATCTCGATACCAGCGTCCGACTCCACTAAATGGCTCCGGACTCATAACACACACACAGCTGCCATCAACATCCTGCTTAAACGACTCACAAGTTTCTCGCGCCGCCACCGGTGCGGCCACGATGATCCTTGACGGCCCGAGCTTCCTGAGGGCGTTCACCGCAGCACGCATCGTCGAACCGGTAGCCAACCCGTCGTCGATGACGATCACTGTGCGGCCGCTCACATCCAGCGGAGCCGATGTCCCGCGATAGAGCTTCTCGCGGCGTTCCAGCTCACGCTGCTCACGAGCGGTAACCAGATCAATCAGTTCATCTGAAATTTCCAGGTAGTTGACGACATCCATGTTGAGAACGCGCACATTTCCTGTGGCTATCGCCCCCATCGCCAGTTCTTCGTGTCCGGGCAAACCCAGCTTGCGCACCAAAAAAACGTCCAGCGGAGCATCCAGTTCGCGTGCGACTTGATAAGCGACGGGTACGCCACCACGCGGCAACGCGAGAACGAGCACGTCGGAACGGTCAGCGTAAGCCGACAGCTTCTTTGCGAGTAAACTGCCCGCACTAAACCTGTTGCTGAATTGCATGGTCATCTCCTCACTGTCGCTGCAAGTGTTTCAGAAACCATTTTGCGGCGAGGCTTGCGACCTCCTCCAACTTCCCGGGCTCCTCAAACAGGTGTGTGGCGCCGGGAATAATCTCTAACTCTTTCACGCATCGAAGTTGCGCATACGCATCCTGATTCATGCGGATAACAGGACCATCAAAACCACCCACTATCAGCAACGTGGGCGCTTCCACCTGCGGTAAGGCGTCGCCGGCCAGATCAGGCCTGCCGCCTCGAGAAACTACCGCGCCAACCCTGGCCCCTAACTCGGCTGCAGCGACCAGAGCGGCAGCGCCGCCGGTACTGGATCCAAAATAACCGGCTCGCAGATTTTTAGTTTCATTCTCTCCGGAGAGCCA
>DATGYM010000398.1:0-2180 GCA_035297925.1 Pyrinomonadaceae bacterium
GCCAAGACCATCCCGATTGATTTTACCAACGCCGGTCATGCGGGCATGGACATCGGGCTTGAAACAGTCAATCACTTTGCGAACGCCTTGAAGGACGCGAAGACTATTATTTGGAACGGGCCGATGGGCGTCTTCGAAGAACCTCCGTTCGATCAGGGAACGATCGGAATTGCCAGGGCGGCGGCGGAAGCCGCCGATCGCGGAGCAATCGTAATCGTGGGAGGTGGTGATTCGGTTGCGGCAGTTTCGCGCGCGGGCGTGGCAGATCGAATTACTCATATCTCAACCGGCGGCGGTGCGACTTTGGAATTTCTGGCGGGTGAAGAATTGCCGGGGGTAGCGGCGTTAACCGATAAATGAGCCGATGTACTTCGTACTTTGTACTTTGATTAACTCATAAAGGTCGAGAGTCAATTCGAAGCGGACGAAGGACGAAGGACAAAGTACGAAGGACAAAAAACGAAATCCTTATGAGAAAACCAGTCATTGCTGGAAACTGGAAGATGTACAAGCTGCTGGGCGAGGCGGTGGACACGGCGCTGGCACTGAAGCCGCTGGTGGCGAACGCCAACCATTGTGAAGTTGTCATTGCGCCCGTCTTCACTGCGCTAAAAACAGTTGCTGACAGATTGGAAGGATCCAACATCGGAGTAGCGGCCCAGAACTGTTCCACACAGGTCGAAGAAGGTGCGCACACCGGGGAAGTGACGGCGGCAATGCTGCGCGACGTCGGCGCGAGATATGTGATCGTGGGACACTCAGAGCGCAGGCAGTTTTATTCCGAAACCGACTCCATGATTAGCAAAAAGTGTGAGGCCGGCATTGCCTCTGGTTTGAAGGTGATACTCTGTGTCGGCGAAAGCCTCGAGCAAAGGGAACAGGGAAGCGCGGAACAAGTTGTTAGCGGGCAGCTAAATGGCGGACTCAGTGGGTTGACAGCCTCAGACCTCGACCGTATCATCGTTGCCTACGAGCCTGTCTGGGCCATTGGTACGGGACGTACAGCGACGCCGGAGCAAGCGCAGGAAATGCACGCGTTTATCCGGCGCGTTTTCGCGGATAGGTACTCTGGCGCGGCGGCCAACGAGTTGAGAATTCTATACGGTGGGTCGGTCAAGCCAGACAACATTGCCGGCTTGATGTCGCAGGCAGACATCGATGGCGCACTCGTTGGCGGCGCCAGTTTGCAGGCCGACAGTTTCGCAAAGATTGTAAATTACAAGAACGGTGAAAAGTGAAAAGTGAAGAGTGAACAGTGAAGAGTGAAAAGGAACGTGATACGAATGCTTGACTTTTCACTTTTCACCCTTCACTTTTCACTGTTCACTATTCCTGACGGGAGATTAATTTGCTGAGTTACACCTTATACGGACTATTTATTTTGGCGTGCATGGTGCTGGTTGTCGTAATCCTTCTGCAGCCGGGCAAATCCGGAGCCGGAGATCTGTTTTCCAGCAGTGTCTCAAGCACGGCCTTTGGTCCGCGCGGCACGGCAAGCATTTTGTCGAAGATTACCATTGGAGGGGCGGCAGCCTTCATGTTATTGGCGCTCATGCTTTCGCTGCCGGGGGTAACCGGGTCACGTTCTGTTTTGCAATCAACTGCGCCTGAGGCGACCCCGACTCCAGCGGCAGAGGCTTCGCCTGCAGCCAGCGTGGCTCCCGCAGCTTCACCGGCAAGTTCGCAAGCAGCGAAAACGAGTGCTTCACCGGCTGCTTCTCCCAAGTAAGCGGCGCGCTCTTTGTGGCCACGATCGCAAACTAACAGTTTGCGTTACAATTGTTATCTGACAACTCAAGCCGAAGTGGCGGAACTGGCAGACGCGCACGTTTGAGGGGCGTGTGAGGCAACTCGTGGGGGTTCGAGTCCCCCCTTCGGCACCAACGCTATGTTTAAGAAACCGCGCATCTGCGCGGTTTTTCCATTTTTATTGAGGTTTTTGCGAATCGCGCGTTTTACACTGTTTGTACTTTGTACCCGATTTACCCCTAGTTGTGACTTAGTTGTGACACGAGAATTTTGAGAGAAGTCGCCGTTAGAGCGGCTGCGCGCTTGTCGCTGGTAAATTTGGCCAATAGATCAATTTCACCAGGAGGAAACAAGAAAGTGAACTCGGAATCAAAACTCAGCAGTGTTGGCATCATCGGTGACTCTCCCGCGATGCACCTGCTTGCTCGCCA
>DATGYM010000399.1:0-3117 GCA_035297925.1 Pyrinomonadaceae bacterium
GATCGCGAGGCGGTAAGAAAACTCTGCTGCGAAACCGGCTTCCTCGGCGAGCCGATTGATCCCGTGTATCAGGATCGGGAATTGTTCGCCGATTTTCTCACCACATATTACACCGATCACGAACCGGAATCCTGTTTTCTCCTGGAGGTGAACGGCGAAATCTCCGGCTACCTGCTGGGCTCGCGCAAGCCGCTGCAAAATCAGCTCTACGCGCTTTATCAAAACGTCTGGCTGTTTTTTCGGGCGCTGACCCGCTACTTCCGTTACAACCAGCGCTCGCGTCGATTCATTCGCTGGATACTCGCGTACGGCTGGCGCGAAGTTCCTGCCCAGCCGCGGCACGTACCGCATTTTCATATCAATCTGCTGCCGGAGGCGCGAAAAGTTTCAACTACGCGCGCGCTGATGAGTGCATATCTGAGTTATCTTTATCGCTCCGGCGAGAAACGGGTGTATGGCCAGATAGTCACGTTCGAGAGCCGTCGCGGCGAAAAAATGTTCGAACGTTACGGCTTCAAGGTTTTGAATCGGGCAGAGATCACTAAATACAAAGCGTTTTATCCCGAATCGGTCTACCTCAGCACCGTCATCAAGAATCTCGAAACGGCCGACCCGCTTTCCGCTTACTCTCGCGCTCGCGAGTAACCCGAAATCGCCAGGAAGACAGATCCGGTGTGCTCAGCACCGGTTCCCTTCGTCAGCAAAAAAAGAGCGTAACAGCAGACATAACTTTAAGTCGGCGGCGTCTATAACATAGATGAGCATGCCACCCGAGCCACCGGAACGGCTCGCAGAAATCCTGCTGGACATTCTGGCGTTGTCTAAACCAACACGGACGAGCCAATCGGAATCCGCACGCCGCAGTGATCCAATCGAATCATGCGATGCGCACTGCGTTAAAGAGCAGTTGCAACGGGGTGATGAAGAAGACAGCAACCGGCAAAGGCCATAGCGCAGGTCATCGCGAACGCGTGCGCGCGTAGAGTTAGCCGACTGCTGATTACTTGCGAGGGGTGTCACCAGGCACCTATCTGAGTCGAAATGACTGAGCTAGAATAAGGATTTCTCGGCGATGTTCGTCGCAACCTTGGCAGGTGTCCGATTTGGGCGCTTTATCCCTGCGACGGTTTGAGCGACAAACTCAGCCCAATTCGCTTCAGCTTTTCTTAACTGCCGCTGGTTAGCTCCGCCACCCGCTCGTCAAGGTCGCGCGAGAATGCATTGCTTCTCAGTTTGCTCAGCGTTGACGACTCATTGCCCCATTTGGTCCTCAGGGGCTGTAAAGCTCGCCGGCATTCCAGGACGAAGCGTTGTAGAATACCTTCACCCCATCGGTATAGCCTTTGAATAGTGTGCGCGAAATATTCGGCTTGTTAGGGCCATAGGCCGATTCAGGGACTGCGCTGGAGACGCCGAACCCGGCCTCGTCCCAATAGTTACCTGCGAAGCCGGTGTCGAAGAAGTTGTCGTTCGGCCCTCCCTTTTGCGACGACTTGTTATTGGCCTTCCAATACTCGTCGCACCAATCGAAAATGAATCCGCCTACACACACCTGGTTGTCTCCCCCCATAAGATTGGTTTTGATCGTGTTCCATTGCGTATTGAGAAACCTGGCGACAGGCTTTGCGTCATAATAAGGTTGACCCGGTCCCATCTCACTCACAGGCACGTCATCGAGATCTTTTAATGGAAGGATGCACGCGCTGCCGTAAGGACCGGGGGCTGGCCGGGTCGTGTGAGGCGTGCCCCATTCACCGAAAATCAGCGGTCTCTTGACTCTAAACGAGTTCAGCAGTTCCAGGTATTGCGTAAAGACTGAATTGCCAGAGCCGCCGAACTCAGGGCCGCGATAAACATTGATGGACCACGCGTCGAGGTGGCTGAGCTTGCCCGATTCTTCGCCGCGCTTAATCGCCGGCCAAAAGTTTGCAGGCGTGAAGTTGTCGTTGGTGGCGGTCATCAGGAACGGCTGCTGCCCCCGGCTAAGCCCGGCGCCGTTGGCGGCATCGATTAATTTCCCAAAGTTCGACCAGAATCGCGGGTTTTCTGTTACTTCGCCAAAGATTTCATTCCCGACCATGTACCCAAAAACAGCTGGATGCCTGATGGTGCTCTTCACCATTTTGTCGTAATGCCGGATGTAATCGCTTAGGTTCGGCGGTGGGCCGCTTTCCCCAGCCGCGATCTGTGGGCCTTGCGTGTAGGAGAACATCACCACATAAATGGGTTTCGTTCCGCCGTTGTAACAGTAATCGAGAAAATCCTTCCAGTTGCCGCCACTTCCCGGAACGCCAGCGTTGCGATCAGGGTCACCGGCATAGAGCTTGATAACATTGATGCCGGCCCGGCGCATATTGTCTATGTCGGGTTTCCAGACGTTGGCGTAAGCGGGAACAAAATAGTCGCCGTAGGGTAGACCATCGCCCGGAGCAACGCCGATTGGTACCGGTGAATAGTTCATCCCCTTTATGACAAACGGTTCTCCGTTGAGCGTAATCTGGAAAGTCGGGACACCGTTGACCTTTTTTACCTTTACCTCTGCGCCGTCGGCATATGGCGTCGTAGCGGCGGTGATCAGAGCAGCGATCGCGGCGATCGCGCAACCAAACTTCAGATAACATTTCCCGATTTTCGAATGCGAAGGAATGAACATAAGGGTGAGACGAAACGCGTCATTCAATTCCGCGTCAACAAAATAAAATCACAAGTGCGTAAAAACACTAAATCATGCAACACCGTAGGACTAAGGTCCAATACACGTCTAAGACATGGACGTGCATCATCAAAACGGATCTGAATGAGGCGCAGGATTCCTTTCCCCGCTTCGTCCCCCGCCCCATTTCGGACTCGCAATGATTTAATCCAGGCGGGGACAACGAAAGGAAAACGATGAATCCATTGAGTCGGCGCAACAATGCAACTCCGTCAATTCTCAGCGGACTTCTACTGGCTTGTTTGTCGCTTGCCCCCATCGCGCAAGCGGTTGATCCGCCGCAGGAGCGTGGCCGGCCGACTGCGATCTTGCTCAGTCCGATTCATGAAGCCCAGGTTGTCCGCGGCGACGACGGCAAGGACCATGTCGAGTACGAGCTGCTCGTCGTCAACGCGGTGGACCAA
>DATGYM010000400.1:0-13405 GCA_035297925.1 Pyrinomonadaceae bacterium
AGTTTCATTCTCTCCGGCAAGCCAGTCAGTAGCAGCCACAAGTCGCCGTGCAAGCAGGTCGATGTTAAAACGAAACTCGCGAGTGTAATTGTCGATTACTTCTTCGTCTCGGGTGAGCAGATCGAAAAGCAATGTGCCGACTCCGGCATCGCTAATCACCCGGGCCACATATTTATTGCGCGGGCTGTGTCGACTACTGCCGCTGCCATGCGCAAACAACACAACGCCGGTAGCGTTGGCCGGCACATTCAATTCGCCGTTAAGGACCAGCGAACCGGCCGTCACCTGGACTTTAGTTATGATCGGTTGACGTTTCGTAACAGGAGTTGCTGTCATCACCTTTGCCTCAAAAGCTGCGCGGGAGTTGATTCATTCCCGCCGCCAGTTAACGCGCGCCAGTTTGTTCTCGTGAGAGAAATCGTAATGGGCCTTGCCTCCAAAAGCTTTCTCCAAAGCGTGGCCCAGACGTTGGGCCAAATGTTCGGTCGTCGTACTGACCGTAAGTTGGTGACCATTGCGAGGCTTCCATTCCATAATGCGAGCCAAAGGATTATCCTCCGCAGCCCTCTCCGCTTCGTTTCGCAACAGTTGTTCAATCTCTTCGTGGTGCTCGACGAGGAACGCCCCGTCGAGACTGACAAAACCGCGCGCCTCGCCGCTGCGCTGTTGCTCGCACGCAGGGCAAATCGTTATCTCTGGCGGCCGCCAATGATCGGACCGTTCACTGCCGGATTCGGCGGTTGCTGTCGTCCAGCGTCTGTTGGCATAAACGGCCCCGCAAGCTTCACAGACTGCGGGCTCGCTAATGGCGCGCGCCGGGCGGTGGCGGCCGGCTTCGTGGTCGACTCGCTTGGTAAACGTTGCGTTTGTATACTTCTTTTTGTTCCGCATAGCTTCCCCCGCAGATTGCAATTTCATTGAATTCTCCGCCTTAAAAGTAGGCAACGCACGTGCCCCCCGAATTGATTTCAGGCAGTTCAATTGAGAGCAAAAAAGCGAGTTACTTTGGCTCCTGGACAGGGCTGGTTTGTCCACGATCGAACCAGAGTGAAACAAACGCGGGCTTTCACTCAATGCTTGCGGAACTTTCCACAAAAACGCGCTAAAGCCTCACCTGATTGCAGCATGTATTGAACAGAAACCAGCTCCGTTGGCCGGAATGCTTATTGCCAGTTAAAAGAGGCAAAGCGTCGGCGGCAGGAGTCTGGGTCCAGGAGCAGCTGTATGTTCATTCATGAGATGACCGAACTTGAGTGCAGGCAGGCGCTGGAAAAAGCCGACTTCGGGAGGCTGGCGTGCGCGCGTGACAACCAGCCCTACGTTGTCCCAATCTACTTTGCGTTTGATGATGACTACATTTACGGCTTCACAACTCTGGGGCAGAAAATCGAATGGATGCGCCTCAATCCGCACGTCTGTCTTGAGATCGATGAGCGAGTTAGTCACAACAAATGGATCAGCGTGATTGTCTTTGGACATTACGAGGAATTGCCGGATGAACCTGAATACAAGGCCGCTCGATTGGAAGCCCACCAACTGCTGCAGCGACGCGCAATGTGGTGGGAACCGGCCTACGTCGGCGCTGCGCACCGAGACGAACCTCATTCGTTTACACCAATTTTTTATCGCATCTGCATAAAAACAATGACCGGACATCGAGCTACACCAGATCCGGAGGAAACACATTACGTCGTGCTTGAGCCGGGACAGGTAAAGCAAAGCTGGTGGAAGAAACTACTGGGCCTCCGCTCTGGCGAAACTAGACTGGGTCCTGGGGCCGCCGGCTGAGGCGAACTACAGAATTGCGATGCGGAAAGGCAGAGCCATGAAAAGCCAACTGGTATATACGCTTGATTTCGCTGAAATCAGCTTAAAGAGTTTACCGCGCGTGGGTGGCAAGAACGCTTCGCTGGGCGAACTTTTCAAATCTTTGAAGCCTAAGGGCGTTGGAGTCCTCGATGGGTTTGCAACCACCGCTGACGCTTATCGGTCACTGTTGGCGGAAGGTGAGCTTGAATACAACCTGCGTTCATTGCTTTCGGACTTTGATCCGGAAGATCTGAACGAACTGGGCATTCGCGGACACGCGGCCCGGACAGCAGTGCTCGCAACTGCGCTGCCCGATGAATTGCGAAAGGCCATTGCGAGTGCCTACGAGAACCTCTGCGCCCGGCTCGGGCATGAACCTGATCTTGCGGTGCGTTCGTCTGCGACGGCTGAAGACCTGCCGGAAGCATCGTTTGCCGGAGCAGCGGAAACGTTTCTGAATGTTCGCGGCCGCGAGGCTCTGCTCCGTGCCGTTCATCAATGCTTTGCTTCACTGTTTACGGATCGCGCCATCAGTTATCGTGCCCGGCTTGGCTATGATCAATTGCAGGTCGCGATTTCCGTTGGCGTACAACCTATGGTTCGTTCCGATAAGGCCAGTTCCGGGACCATGTTCACGCTGGATACCGAGTCGGGGTTTCGTGACGTTGTACTCGTCAACAGTTCATATGGCCTGGGTGAATTTGTAGTCCAGGGCGTGGTCACACCTGATGAATGGACAGTCTTTAAGCCGACCCTGAAAAACAATTTTCGCTCCATCATCGGTCGGCAACTGGGCACGAAAGAGGTCCGCCTCGTATATGGTGACGGTAACCGCACAACGCGCAGCGAGGCCACGCCGGCGGAAGAGCGTAACAAGTTTTCCCTTACGGACGATGAAGTCATCAAACTCGCCAACTGGGCCTGCTTGATCGAAGATCATTATTCCAACGTGGCTGGACATCCTCAGCCGATGGACATCGAATGGGCTAAGGATGGGATAAACGGCGAGCTGTTCATCGTCCAGGCGCGACCTGAGACGGTTCATTCAACCAAATCGCGAATCGCCGCGGCAGAGCTGTATCGCCTGAAAGGCGAACATACCTCAGCGCTGGTGAAAGGGCAGGCGGTAGGTGAAAAGATTGGCGTGGGCCGCGTGCGCGTCGTGCTCGCAGCGGAGGATCTGAAAAAGGTCACAGCCGGTGATGTCCTGGTAGCCAGGCTCACTGATCCCGACTGGGAGCCCGTGATGCGCAGGGTCGCTGCTATCGTCACCGATCAGGGCGGACGCACGGCCCATGCGGCGATCATTTCACGTGAGTTTGGGATCCCCTGTATTGTCGGCTGCGGCAACGGAACTGAAGTGCTTCACGATGGCGATGAGGTTACGGTTGTTTGTTCGGAAGGTCCCGATGGTCACGTTTATGCCGGCCGCTTAGCGTTTGAAGTTGAGAAGATTGACGCCGCAACAGTTCCGAAAACGCGAACTCAGGTGATGCTTACCGTAGGCGATCCTTCCCAGGCCCTCAAGCTGTCCTTTATCCCCAATGCCGGCGTGGGATTGGCACGCACAGAGTTTATTGTTACGAACCACATCGGTGTACATCCGATGGCGTTAGCTCGTTATCCGCAGTTGAAGGATCAGCAGGCTGTAAAGCAGATCGCATTGCGCATAGGCACTGAGGACCCGCGCGAGTTTTTCATCCGGCGCTTCAGCGAAGGTGTCGGACGTATTGCGGCTGCGTTCTATCCCAAGCCGGTGATCGTTCGTACCAGCGACTTTAAAACTAACGAATACGCTCGTCTCCTGGGCGGCAGTGAATTTGAGCCGACAGAAGAAAATCCGATGCTCGGATTTCGTGGCGCTTCCCGCTATTACGACCCACGATACGCTGAAGGCTTCGCGCTTGAATGTGCGGCACTGTTAAGAGTGCGCCGCGACATGGGACTGACGAACGTCAAAGTCATGATTCCCTTCTGCCGCACCGTTGCAGAAGGCAAACGAGTGATAGCAGCCATGGCCCAAAATGGACTAAAACAGGGCGAGGCAGGATTGGAGATTTATGCAATGTGCGAGCTCCCCTCAAACGTTATCAGGGCTGATGAGTTTCTGAGGATATTTGATGGCTATTCGATTGGTTCAAACGATTTGACCCAGCTTGTGCTCGGTATTGACCGTGATTCAGGCACCGTCTCCCATCTTTTCGACGAGAACGATCGCGCTGTTTTAGGCTTGATCGCCCAGGTAATTGACGAAGCGCGCCGGGCAGGAAAACCGATCGGCATCTGCGGTCAGGCCCCGTCCGACTATCCTGATTTTGCTCGTTGGCTGGTAGATCAGCGCATCAACTCGATCTCGCTTAACCCGGACACGGCTATCAAGACGCAATTGGTAATCGCTGCTGCCGAACGAGGCCCGATGGCCGAACAGATACAAAAACCCGAAGTGCCGCTGACTCAGGTCATGACAACTGCAGCGATTCCACAGGTCACATAGAGGTTGATTTTATGCCGCCCGGACTATTGCTTGGCCTGGTCCTAATACCATCGATGCTCTTCACGTATGTTGTCCTGACCACACTCTACGGACCTGCGAGGGCCTACATAGGCATTTCATGGCTGCCCATTGCGTTCTCACTTGTCATTTGGAGTTTCCGATTACTACTCGGGTTTCAGAGTTTATCTGATGAATGGTGGCGCGGGCTCGCCACAACGATCGTCTGGGCCAGCCTGGCGCAAGCGGCGTTGGGCATGGGCCTAATTGTACGTTCCCTGTATCTCAAACAGGGGACGATAAGCCTGTTGCTCGCTACGTCAGCCAGCGCATCTCCTTTTCTAATCGGCATTATTCGGTAAGTTCCAGTCTCAGGAACAACAAACGGAGGAACGAGTGGCGCTGAGCTTTTTTGATGACAAAGCGAAACCGCCTGACGATGCCGACCTGGCCCTGGCGTTAAAAGGGTCATTTGCTTTTTGGAACGACCTTAAGCAACGGATCGCAGCGAGATTCACGCCGCTGTCTTTCGAATGGGGATTCACCAGTAAATCAACTGGTTGGGGGATGCGGGTCAAGCGCGGGGAACGAATTATTCTCTACATGACGCCCTGTCAGGGTTACTTCCTGGTTTCGTTTGCCCTGGGCCAAAAGGCTGTCGCTGCAGCTCAGAACAGTGATCTGCCTGCTTCAATTTTGAAAACTATCGACAGCGCGAAGAAATATGCTGAGGGTAGAGGCGTACGCCTTGAGATAAGGAAGGCCACGGACGTCCCCAGTGTAGAAAAGCTTGCAGTGATCAAGATGGCAGGTTGAACCGAGAATGAGTGGTGATGCAGTTTGGGAACGCGGTTCAGAGCTCAGCCTTCAGGCTGGTGATTTCGCGATCACATTTGTTAGGGGGCTCAACTTAACGATTGACGCTAATGGCAGCACCATCCTGAATCTGGTTTGACGGATGAACGATCACTTCCGCACCCTCGTCCAGTCCGCTTACTATTTCCGCTTGCAAAGGTGTGCGCTGGCCCACTTCAACCTCCCGCAAATGGGCCTCCCCGTTTTCCACCACGAACAGACTCCAACTTTCGCCGTGACGAAACAGTGCGCTGAGGGGCACTTGCAATACATTGTCAGATTCCCAAACGACGATGCGACCCTCGATGCGATAACCATCGCCGAGTGCAGGCGCAGGGGTCGTCAGATCAGCGACCACATTAACGCGCTGCTCTTCGATTCCCAATGCCGAGATCTCAGTAAAGGCCGAGGGTTCAACCAGCCGGACCCGCGCTTCAAGTGTTTCCGGGCCACCCCACTCTTCAATCAATACAAGGTCTCCAGGCTTTACCTTCACCGCATCTGTCGACAGTAATTCGACTACAACCTCAAGATTTGAAGGATTACTCAGCTCCACCAACGGCGCGCCCGCAACCACGACGCGTTCACTCTCTTCCACAACCGTCAACACTTTTCCGCGCGTAGGGGCCTGGACCTTCACCACCGCCGCCGGCGGACCGTGGCTTTGGTTGGCAGCCAACAAAGCCGCGCGAGCGATTTCCACTTCATGCGCCGCGCTTTCCGCTTTGGATCTGGTCGCTTCATAGTCTCGCAGGCTGGTATTAACGGCTGTTTGCGCCGTTTCAAATTCCTGACGCGATATATCTCCACTGCGGACCAGTAATTCAGTACGCTGAAGATCGCGCCGTGCCTGTTCGTAACTCGCTTTGTTCCGATCGACCATCCTGTCGATTTCCCGCTTGGCATCTTCCGCAGCGTTCACGCGGCCAATCGCTTCCGCGCGTTGGCGCGGATCAAGCGGCGCCAGAGGCAAAGGGTCGATTTGGGCTATTACCTGACCACTCTCCAATGCATCACCCCGACGCAGATTGATGCGCCGCAGCCGGCCGGCGACCGGCGCAGCCACCACATACCGGTCACGCACGCGTGTTTTCCCTTCTCCATCCACCGTAACGCGCATGGGTCCGCGGACCGTCTTTGCAGCGTCGACTTTCGTGGGGGCCGGGCGCAGTAACAGCGTTAGCAGCGCGATGGCGGCAATAGCGATGATGATAAACACCAGCACGTTCAGGATTCGTTTCATGACGATTACTCCCTGGTCTTCAGAACAGCGACCAAATCCAGCCGCCGCAAACGCCAACGAACCAGAAATCCTGAAAGAAAAGCGGATGCCGCGATAACGAGGAAAGCTACGACGTAGCTCCGGGCGCTTATAAAGAGTGGAAACCGGATCAATTCAGTATCGATTGCGACAGTAATCAGTCCGGCGATTCCATATCCCAGAGCGAATCCGACCGGGATAGCAATCGAAGTCAGAATTGCCTGTTCGCCAAGCAACATGAAACCAATCTCGCCACGAGTGAACCCAAGAACCCTTAGCGAAGCCAGCTCGTGTCCACGTTCGGAGAGCGCGATTCGCGCCCCGTTGTAAACCATTCCAAAAGCGATGATTACAGCAAAGCCGATCAGGATTGCCGTCGAGACGTTCATAGTTCTGGCAATGGTTTGATTGAAGCTTGCGAGTGCAACTTCGGGAATCGAAACTGCGCTCACTGCGGGAGTCTGCTTTAGCTGCGCATATAACTCCGGGATTCGCAATGAATCGACCATCAGAAATGCTCCGCTGCTCGACTGGCCTTCCTCCATTAATCGGTTCAGGGCCCGCAGGTCCATGTATGCAGATAGACCGATCAGTTCCGCAACGGTTCCCATGACCGCAACCTTACGAACGGGCCTCGCTCCTTCGAGAACTTCGACCGTGATGCTCTGGCCGGACTCCACTCCGAGAATTTCCGCCAGTTGAGTGGTAAGCAACAACCCATCGGGCGGAAGTTTGACTGACTGGGAATCTTTGGTAACGATGCGGCGCAGGTCGGCCGCGCTTTCAAGTCCCAACAAGGCAATGCGGCGGGTTCGGTGTTGAAAGCGAAGCTCAGCAGGCACGGCCCGATAAGGCTCAACCCGAATAACGCCCGGCAGGTGAGCAAGATCGTATTTCACACCGGCCGGCCGCGGTTCGTGGAAAGCGACCGAAACATCTTCACGCTGGACCTGGTAAAACTGCACTTCGATGATGCGGCCAATCGTATCGAAGTAAAGAAAGAACCCTACGACCAGTAGGCCTACGGCCAGGGAGATGCCAAAGATCGAGATCATCGCCTTCCCGGGCCGTCTCTCCAGATTGCGGAGGATGATCCGAACTGAGGTAGGCACAAGTCGATGGAAGCCCAGGCGCTCAATGAAGCCGGAGCGAAACCGCGCCGGGGGTTCCGGACGCATCGCATCTGCGGGAGGCAAGCTAACAGCGCGGCTCACAGCCGCCAGCGCCCCAAGCGACGCCGCACCCAGGCTGATAAGGATCGCGCTAACGATAACGATCGTGTCAGCTTCGTAGCGCAATACCGGAAACCTGAAAAACTCCATGTACAGCTCAGTGATCTTAAGACCGAAATACCAGCCGACGCCGATTCCCAGAGCGATGCCCCCCAGCACGACCAGAAACGCAAGCTTTAAGTAGTGAAAGCCGATCGAGTAGTTGCCATAGCCGAAAGCTTTGAGTACGGCAATCTCCTGACGCTGCGTCGCAACCATGCGTGACAGCACGAGGTGAATCAGGAAAGCGGTGGTAGCCAGAAAAATTGCCGGAATAAAAGCGCCGGTCACCTGGAGCTCGGCAATCTCATTCGAAAGAAAATGATTGGAAATCTGATCGGCGCGGTTGTAGGCGCCGAGGCGGCCGTAACGACTTAGCAGATCATCTAACCGCTGAATAACGTCAGCCTCAACAGCGCCGGGAGCCAGTGTCAATGCCACATCATTGAACGCCCCCTTCATGTCGAAGGCTGGCGCCAGCGCTTCCCGACTCATCCAGAGCACGCCTGACCGGCGGTTATCGGGAAACATTTCGCCGCTTTTTATCTCGTAAACGTATTCCGGAGAAAGTGCGACTCCCACAATCTGCAACTTCTGCCATTTACCGTTAATCACCGCCGACAGAGTGCTTCCCGGAGTCAGCTTGTTGGCGGTCGCGAATGCGCCGCTGATTATGACTTCGTCTCTTCGCCCCGCCTCAACATACCTCCCTTCCCTGAGGAAAAGATCATTTAACATCGGCCGGCGCTGTTCCGGAATCGAGATGATTCTTCCCTGGGCCGGCTCGTTCAAGCCTGGCACGTCAAGAGTTACATCAGCTACCACGCGAAACTCCGCTTGACTCACACCGGGAATCTCGTTGACGCGCGCTGCTATTGAATCCGGAGCGCGCTTGAGCTGCGCAAAGACATCTGCAAAGCGGTAGTTTGCATAGTAGGTTGCCTGCGAAGCTAATAGCGCTTTGTAGGTACAACGCATCGCCACAAAGGAAGCAACGCCGCAGGCGACCACGAGCGTGATCGCTATAACCTGTCCACGCAGGTGGACGACATCGCGGATGAGTTTTCGATCAAGTGTGGCCATCGTTTATTTGCGGTCATTCACCAGACCAAATTCTCGGGTGAAGACTTCTTTGCGTTGCGATGCACTTCGGCAATCCGACCGCTGCGCATCCGGAGCACGCGGTCGGCCATGTCGGCGATCGCGGCGTTGTGCGTGATGATTGCAGTCGTAGTTCCAAGTTCTCGATTGACCCGCTCTATTGCATTCAGAACGAGCTTACCGGTTGTGTAATCCAGCGCGCCGGTTGGCTCATCGCACAGCAACACCTCCGGTCGCTTCGCGACTGCGCGCGCAATTGCTACCCGCTGTTGCTCGCCGCCCGAGAGCTGTGAAGGAAAATGGTCCATTCGTTCTTCCAGGCCGACAAGTTGAAGAGCTTCTTCCGGTCGCATCGGGTGCTCAGCAATGTCTGTCACCAGCTCGACATTCTCGAGGGCGGTAAGACTGGGAATTAAGTTGTAAAACTGAAATACAAATCCGACGTGCTCTCGCCGGTAACGCGTTAGCTCCGCATCGTCGTCAACAGTCAGGTTGTGATCGCGGTAATAGACTTCCCCGCTGGTCGGCACATCTAAACCACCGAGGATGTTCAGCAGCGTTGACTTGCCACTACCGGAGGCGCCCAGCAACACCACCAGCTCCCCGTCATAAAGTTCCAGGTCCACCGCAGTGAGGGCGTGAACCTGGATATCTCCCATCTGATAGATTTTTGAAATGCCACGTGCAACGAAGACCGGCGCAGCCTGCTCAAGGTTTTTTTTAGCGGGCGTGGTCGTAATAGCCGGTGGCAAAGGAATCGGTGCGGGAGATTGTCGTCTCCCTCCCGGGGTGGGTGCAGAGGCCAGGGTCGGCGGCGCGGTAGTTCCTGCTGATTGTTGGTTATGACCCATTGTTGTGGGCCTCCGATCGCCCACGAATCACTTCAACCGAACAATGCGCCCGCGCCGCGACTGTTGCGGAAACACTTCCAAGCAGCAAACGGTCGATACCTCGCGCGCCTTTGGCCCCCAGGAAAACTGACTCTGCTTTCCAGTTCTCCGCCTCCTCGATAAGTGTGTATTTGGGATTCCCTTTTTTTAGAACTACCGACGCGCTCAGTCCCGCCTGACGAAGTTTCTCGGCCTCACCTTCGAAGAACTGCTCCAGAGATTTCAGGTCGTTTGCGTTTTCAACCTCAAACCATTTCACAAAGGGAGCTTCCGAAGGTCCCGGCGTCAGGAACAGTATCGTATCGAGAACGATAACCAACCGAGCCTCGCTCCCGCGCGGCCAGACTCGTGAGGCTACGGCGTCCAACGCAGCCCTGGAATGGAGCGAGCCATCCATTCCGATAACGATGCGGACGGGCAGATCATCTACCGACACTCGACCACGCGCTACGCGCACCGAGGTCCGCGCTTCGTAGAGCACCCTTTGAGATACGCTGCCGAGAATCAGCCGGCCGCCAATCGATGCAAGCCCCTGCGAGCCCACCAGGATCAAGTCCGCCTGCCATTCTTCCGCTCGCCTAATTAGCGCCCAGGCGGGAGAATCGGCGCAGGCTTCGGCACGCACGTGCCAACCCGGAAACAGTTTGGCGATTTGCGCCTGGCCTTCCTCTGCCAAATCCCGTGCTTGCGCAACTGCCCGGGCAGCGTGTTCGTGAGCTCGTCTCACGCCGGCCGGCACATACATGGGAAAGATTTGATCCACTTCCTTGATTGGAGGTGGTTGAAACACATCCGCTACCGATATTACCAACGCTTCACCTTCCTGCGGCAGTCCAGCGCGCCGCAGATCGCGAAACACTCCCTGTGCGCATTCCGAGCCGTCGTACCCAATCAGGATTTTCATTTTCCGCTCATAGCCTTCCCTTAGTTTTTCTATCCGAAACTTTCTCCACTTTTGCAAACTGTCCAACAGCAAGGCTTGTACCGGCTGGTTGTAAGATCCCCGGCCCGATTTAATCGCGCAGTGAGTAGGTTTATTGCCCTGGTCCGAAGGCGAGTGGGTTTCCTCGCATTCTGGTGGGGAAGTTCTCGCAGCGACAATTGCGAAAAGGTGGGATTTACGCAGTGAACGTCGTTATGAACGTCGGCATATACATTGCTCCGGATGAATCGTTGCTACGCACTCCTGGATTGATTGTTGTGGCCGCACGACACGCGGAGCTGGAGGTTTACCTGATGACAATACTAACAACGCTAATTCAACCGAACACACAAATCATGATGGGCCCCACTGCGTTCATGACGGAGCGGAACGAGCACGAGGTGCGTTGTGGCAGTTGTGCGAGGATTGCCTATGTTGATAAAGATACTTATCGGCTCGCAAGCGCTGCCATAAACGCCGGACTGGACAATCCGTTCCGCTGCGAGATTTGCGCTGAGCACTTTGACGATCTCATCAAAGGAACCTGACGCGACGATAGGAGCATGAGCAGACTTGATCAACGCCGTCATCAATGGTCGACCGCATGAATTCGACGCCGGCCTCTCCATTCTGGAAGCGTCCCGCGCTATTGGTATCGATATTCCCACCCTCTGCCATGACGAACGGCTGAAACCCATCGGCAGTTGCCGCCTGTGCCTCGTACACGTCGAAGGAAAACCTCATCCAGTTACCGCATGTAACACTCAGCTGGCGGAAGGCATGGTAATTTCAACCAACACCTCGGCGCTGGAAAATGAGCGACGCAGCCTGCTGAAGATGCTGGCTCAGGATCATCCGGGCGAAGGTTTACAGGAGACTCCCGGGAACCCGTTTTACAAATACGCTTTGCGATACGGTTTGAACCAAAGCGACTTCAATGGATCACACGATGGTCAGCTGCTTGATGACTCACATCCCTATATTCATGTTGACATGTCGCAGTGCATTCTCTGTTACCGTTGCGTACGAATCTGCGCTGAAATTCAGGGTCAGTTTGCCTGGCTGGTGTTGAAGCGAGGACACGATACAAAAATCGTCCCAAATTCGATGAGCACTCTTTGGGAAAGCTCCTGCGTTAGCTGTGGAGCCTGCGTCGATACTTGCCCGAGCGGAGCTTTGGAGGACAAGTCGGTTCTGAGTAATGAGCCGGCCAGGACCCGGACACGAACGACGTGTACCTACTGCGGCACGGGTTGTGAGATGAGCGTAGCCACAAACCAAAATCAAATCGTATCCATCAGCCCTTTGCTTAACGCGCCGGTAAGTCGCGGACACTTATGTGTCAAAGGGCGCTATGCTTTCGATTTTGCGCACGCGTCCGACCGAATTACTGAGCCCATGATTCGGACAAATGATGGATGGCTCCAGGTAACCTGGGATGAAGCCATCTCTTTCACGGCAAAACGGCTGCAGCTCATCTTGCAGGAACACGGTCCTGAAGTTATCGGAATTCTCGGTTCTGCCAGAGGCACGAACGAAGAAAACTATCTGGCGCAAAAGTTCGCTCGCATAGTGATCGGTACGAACAATGTCGATTGTTGCGCGCGAGTGTGCCATACGCCCACGGCTGCGGCCATGAAGCTTATGATCGGCATGGGCGCCGCAACAAACTCCTATGATGATATTGAGCAGGCTCAAACAATCCTCGTCTGCGGGGCCAATGCCACCGAGAACCATCCGATAGTAGGCGCACGGATCAAGCAAGCAGCTTTGCATGGCAGCAATTTAATTGTCATCGATCCGCGAAGAATCGAGTTGGCTCAATACGCAGCCATCCACTTGCAGCTTCGACCAGGCACGAACATTCCGCTGCTGAATGCAATGGCTCACACGATTATTGAAGAGCGGTTGTTCGATACACAATTCGTGAGTGCGCGCGTCGACGAGTGGGACGAGTTCTGCGACTTCATCAGGCGGTTTCCCCCGGAGCAGGTCGAGACCATCTGCGGAGTTCAAGCAGATCTCATCCGTCGGGCCGCCCGGCTCTATGCCACTGCCAAACCCTCGATCTGTTTCCACGGTTTAGGCGTCACGGAACACACTCAGGGCACTGAAGGAGTGATGTGTCTGGTCAATCTCGCGCTGCTCACGGGCAACGTCGGCAAGCCAGGCACAGGCATCAATCCGCTCCGCGGTCAGAATAACGTGCAGGGCGCGGCCCATATGGGCTGCGATCCCGGTATTCTCACGGGCAGCGTTTCTTTGAACGAAGCACGGCCCCTGTTCGAAAGTGTCTGGCACGCCTCGGTTCCGCAGAAGCCTGGTCTGAACATGCTCGAAATGATGGACGCCGCCGCTGAGGGCAAACTGAGAGCTTTGTGGGCCATTGGTTACGATGTCGCGCTAACCAACGCTAATGCTGAGGCAACCGGGCGAGCGTTGCGTTCCTTGGACTTCGTTATTGTCCAGGACTTGTTTCTGAACGAAACCGCTAAGAAGTTTGGTTCTGTTTTCCTGCCGGCGGCCTCGTCGTTTGAGCGAGACGGTACATTCATGAATGCCGAACGCCGCATTCAGCGAATCCGCAAGGCGATCGATCCCATTGGTGGCTCGAAGCCTGATTGGGAAATTATTTGCGCGCTTGCCGGGGCGATGGATAACTCACATTTCTTTACTTACCACTCAGCGGAAGAGATCTGGAATGAAATCCGAACCGTTTGGCCAGCGGGACGTGGGATTACCTACAGCCGGCTTGACCGTGGTGGTCTGCAGTGGCCATGTCCGGACGAAGGCCACCCCGGCACT
>DATGYM010000401.1:0-2041 GCA_035297925.1 Pyrinomonadaceae bacterium
TGATCCGTGCCTCGGCGCGCTTGCGTCGGATTTCCTCCAGGCGGTCCTTGATTCGCTTCTCCACGCCTTCGCTGGTGGGATGGTAGTAGACGCGGTTGCGCAAATTGTCCGGCAGGCACTGATCAGAGCCGACAAGCGGCGTCCTAGGCTGCCTCGGAGTCGTGGTTAGTTTATGGCGGTCACATTATGCTTACGGCCCTAATTGTTGTAAACAGCCGTAGCTGTTGAAAAAGTCACCGGGTTGGTGCTTGTCAGCTAAGCACAGCAAGGTTATAAGCAGACGAGAGTTCCTGCGGATGCTGTGCTGGATCGCCATACTCGGAGGCTTGCTGCTCATGATGGGCCATCAGACCCGCTCAGAGTCGCTGTTCTATTATTTCCGTGTGGAAGACCACATCCCCGAAAACCATCTGTTGCGCCTCATCGACCGCCATGTCAGTTTCGAGTTCGTGCGCGCGAAGCTGAGAGATTCCTACAGCGAAACCGGCAGACCTTCTATTGATCCAGAGGTGCTGTTGCGCATTCTTCTGCTCGGTTATTTGTATGGCATCGCCAGCGAGCGGAAGCTGGTGGAGGAGTTGCGCATGCACCTGGCGTGGCGCTGGTTCACGGGGTTGAGCTTTGATCAGGAGATTCCCAACCACTCGACGTTTTCCAAGAACCGGCACGGGCGCTTCCAAGAGTCGAATCTGTTTCAGGAGATGTTCGAACGGATCGTCGATCAGTGCATTCAAGCGGGCTTGGTGCAGGGTGAGCACATGTCGGTCGACGGCAGCTTCATCCCGGCGAACGCCAACAACGAGAGCCGCATCCCGCGCGAGCAGTTGCCAGAAGCGGCGCAGGTGAAGCGAACGGTACGCGAGTATCTGGCGGAACTGGAAGAGCAGAACGGGGATGGGGAGCCGCAGCCGGTCCATCAGCAAGAGAAAGTGTCCACCACCGACCCCGATGCTACCTATGCCAGCAAGGGGACGATGATCGCGACGCTGGGTTACTACGACAACTACTTGGTCGACAACGCCAGCTGCGTGATTGTGGGTGTACAGGCAACGGCGGCGCGTTTGAGCCAGGAAAGTGCGGCCGCGCGCGCGATGCTCACGCGCTTTCACCAACGGCAGGGATGCTATCCGCACTCCTTGGCGGCCGACACAACCTACGGCAATGGCGAGATGCTGCACTGGCTGGTAGAACGAGAGATCACTCCGTACATCCGGGTTAAGGAGTGCCCATTACCTAAGCGCAATTTATACGGCCTTGAGAAGTTCCCCTATGATGCTGATAACAACCGGTACCTCTGCCCGGCAGGCAAGCAACTGACCTACGTTGGTATCAACGCCCGTAACCGAACCCACGTGTATGCTTCGACTCCTAAGCGCTGTCGAGATTGCCCCCAGAAATCCGCGTGCACGACGGGCCGCTGTCGTTTTCTGGCCGTGCACATCCATGAACCGGCACGACAGCGCGCCTATGAGATCGCTAAAACACCTGAGTTTCGCAAGTCGCAACGTGAGCGCCGAAAAGTGGAGGCCCTGTTTGCGGAGCTAAAGAACCAGATCGGCTTGCGACGCTTACGTTTGCGGCGCATGAGATTCGTGCGGGAGCAGTTCTATCTGGCAGCTGCGGTTCAGAACTTGAAACGACTGGTCCGGTTCCTGGCTGGAAGACCGTTACCGCCGCTGGCGGCCACTGCTTAAGGAAGAAATAGAAGCAAGAACTACTGCTCGATGTGAAAACAGCGGGCCGGCAGTGGGCCTCTAATACCGGAGTTTTTCAACAGCTACAGGCGTTCTCACCAATTACTCGGTTATTGGTGATATGGCGATTTATCATTTGTTTTCCGCTGGCGCGTTCAACCGTGTGCCATTGAACGGGAAGGCTTCTTGACGCCGGAAAGTTTTTCCGCCGCTGGTCGCTTCCTGTTCGTACAGCAATTGTGTTCCGTCCTCCGAAACCGCCAATCGCTCCATCTCCTCGAACTGTTGCCCGGAGAAATACCTCATCGTCTGGTACACGAGCGCCTTGTCATCCCAGTAGTGGAACG
>DATGYM010000402.1:0-35783 GCA_035297925.1 Pyrinomonadaceae bacterium
CGGCCCGAATGATCTCGTGGTCCATCATTTCCAATGCCGCCGGCATGACCCCGGCTGCGATTATTGCCGAGACGGCGTGGCTTGCGTCGTCGACATTCGGAAACTCGGCCAGCATCGTTCGCACGGCCGGCGGTAACGGAATTAAGCGCAGAGTCGCCTCAGTGGCAATTCCAAAGGTTCCTTCCGAGCCGATAAACACACCGAGCAAATCGTAGCCAGCCGCTTCCGCTCCGTGGCCGCCAAGATCTACGACTTCGCCACCGGCTAATACGACACGAACTCCCAGCACGTGATCAGTTGTGGTGCCGTATTTTAGACAGTGAATTCCGCCGGCATTTTCGGCGATGTTGCCGCCTATTGTGCAGGTCGGCTGGCTGGAGGGATCGGGCACGTAATGAAGCCCGAGCCGGGCGACGGCGCGCGAGACGTGCGCATTTACAACTCCGGGTTGCACCACGGCAATACGGTTTGCCTCGTCAATATTTAGTATTTTGCGCATGCGCGCCATCTCGATGACCACGCCATGATCCAGTGACAGGGCGCCGCCGGAGAGACCGGTGCCCGCGCCGCGAGGAGTAAACGGTACCTGCGCGCGCGCAAGTATTTTCATCACTGCGGAAGTTTCGTCCGTCGATGCCGGAAACACCACAGCGCGTGGACGATACTTATGTTGCGGCAAGCCGTCACACTCGTAGACCAGCAATTCATCCGGCGCACTAAGGACTGCGCCATCGCCGACCACATCGCTCAGCTCTGCGACGAGTCTGTCTGCATTTTGTCCATTCGTTTTATTCACGTGCTTACACAATCATACACATGGTCGCAATCCTTCGTCGCGTGATAGAGCGATAAGGCGCCTCAGTGGGCCTGGGTTAAAGGTTTTCTCTGCCTGGACTCCCGCGTCTTCGGCACCTCTGCGCTTGATCATTGGGAGCCACGTTTGGCAAGACAGGAAACCTGCCGGTTCTCTGGCGCTTCACGCGCAGCCGCAACAAGCCGGAAGATTACGAGAAAGCCAGGTTTATCAAAGGCGTCAAGGGAAACATAGTCAACTTTCGTTACGGCGGAAAGAAGCGCGAGATTTTTGACGACATCACCGCCAGGCGAGGGTGGTTGGGCGACTTGCTGTCACGTTTGACCCGGGAACAAATCTCGGATGCGTTTCGTGCTGCTAACAATGACCGCGGGGAAATTGAAATATTGACTGATGCTTGTTGGATCGCATCAAGCAACTCGTCAGTCTTCCAGGGACCGCGAGCGAAGCCCATCGCTGAAACTCTTCCAGCGGCGAAGCTTTGCTGTCATGTTTCCGATCGGCGGGACGATCCGGCTTTTCCCAGCCACCGGTAGACTAGATATATTCCAAAGCCGACAGCGGCGGCAATAACCGTAGCGCGTGCCTCCTGCCAGGTGCTGTTTGCCAGCAGCCAGGCAGCCAGCAGCAACCCCGAAATAGAAATTATCGTGCCGAAAGGAAGGTGAAAAGCTGCGGGCGAGACATCGCTGCGACGACGAAAGAGAGGCAGCGATATGCAGGTCGCTCCGTAAGTGACGAGCCGGGCAATTGTGCTGATCGTCAGCGCCGCCACAAACGAACTCTTGAGCGTCAACAGCAGCATGATTGATGCCGTTATTAAAATGGCGACGTAAGGAGTCGCAAAGCGGCGATGAACCAATGCAATAAACGACGGCAACTGACGTTGCTCGGCTATGGCGAAGGGAATTCTTGATCCTGAAAGTATTAGAACATTCAGGTTGCCTATTATCGAAACCATTGCGCCCGCCGAAATGATTGCGCCCCCCGCCGTGCCCATGAATTGCGTAGAGGCGTCGGCCAGCGGCCTTTGCGATTGCGCCAATTCGGGCAGCGTTCCGACGCAAACTATTTGCACCAGAATATAGAGGCAGGCCACCACCGCTATTGCGATTAAAAGAGCATGCGGCAAATTCTTCCTGGGGTCGCGCACTTCGCCGGCCGGAATCGATGCCATCTCAAAACCGGTGAAGGCGTAAACCAAAAGCAACACGGACTGCGAAAAAGCGCCGCCGGTTGGGCGCGCGGCGAATGCGAATGCATGCGAGTTGAGAAAAAATAAGCCAACGGCGACGAAGACTATCAGGGGAACGAGTTTGCCGACCGTAAAAATGTTGCTGACGATTGCTGCTTGCCTGATGCCGACGACGTTGATTGTGGCCAGCACCAACACCACCACGATGATAATCGCAGCGCGCCAAAACGGATTTGCAGCCGCAGGCAGGAAATAGCCGAGATAGGCAACCAGCAAATTACAGTTGGCGGCAAAGGCTGTCAGACGCGCGAGCCAGATTAACCAGCCAATCTCAAACGCGATTGTGGGCGCAAACGCTTCGCGAGCGTAAAGGTAAGGTCCGCCGGTTTCATCAAAACGGCTGCCCACTTCTGCAAAGCAGAGGATGAACAAAGTGACGACTGCCGCGCAAACAACAAACGCGATCAAGCTGTAAGGGCCGATAAGGGAAAAGACCTTCGCGGGCAGACCAAAAATTCCAGCTCCGATGATGCCGTTAATCGCGATAGCGACGAGGTCCCAGCGGCGGATGCCGCGAACCAGTTCTGCCTCGGATGTATCCGCCGATACTTTTGTCACTTCGTTGCTTATAATCTAAATCGCTCGCTGACACAATCATTTCAAACTGAGAGCGTGTCTTAGTTTAAGATTCGAAATTCTCTGCGTGTTCTTCGCGTTCTCGGCGTCTTTGCGGTGAGTATATTTTCACCCGGGATTCACTGCTGAGGCGCAAAGGTCGCCGAGGTTACGCCGAGAAGAAATGCCGACACTACGAAACCGGGGGGTTTAATAAAAGTTATGAAACGAGACATCCTTCGTTGTTTGTCTGCTGCATGTCTGCTCGCCTTCATCTTTAATGTCACGTGCCGCGCGCAGAGGCAAGCGGGTGAGATAAGCACGACGCGAAGCTTGCAGTCTCTGGTTGATGAAGCCGCCAGCAAAACACTGGCAAGGTTTGCCGATAAGAAACTCGAACCCCAGCAGCTTTCGATTACGCTGATCGACCTGCGCGATCCCGTGCATCCTGCGCAGGCAAGCTTTCGTGGAAATGAACGAGTCTATCCGGCTAGCGTGGTGAAGTTGTTCTACCTTGCCGCTGCGCATCGCTGGCTTGAAGATAAGAAGATTGAGGACACTGCGGAGTTGCAGCGTGCCCTGAAAGACATGATTGTGGATTCATCGAATGACGCCACGCAATATGTTCTCGATGTGTTGACGCACACGACCGGAGGTTATGAGCTGCCGCCGAAAGAGATGCAGGAATGGCAGGAAAAGCGCAATGCAGTAAACCGTTATTACTCGTCGCTCGGGTATTCCAACATCAACGTCAATCAGAAGACTTTTTGTGAAGATGCGTACGGGCGTGAAAGGGCCTCGCGCGGACCCAATGGCGAGAACCGGAATAAGTTGACCACGGAGGCCACCGCGCGTTTGTTGGCAGAGATAGTGACAGGAAGAGCCGTCAATCCGCCGCGCAGCGCGCAAATGATGGATCTCTTGAAACGCGATTATTCAGGGTCGAGCAAAGACAACGATGATCAAGGCCATGGCTTTACAGGCCTGGCGCTGCAGGGAATTGAGGGTGTGCGCTTGTGGTCCAAAGCGGGCTGGACAAGCACCACCAGGCACGATGCTGCCTATCTCGAATTACCGGATGGTTCCCGGTTTGTGCTGGTTACCTTTACGACCGACCATGCTGGTGAGCGCGAGATTATTCCGACAGTCGCGCGAATTGTTATGGACGGCATCAAGACCGTCAGGTAGTTGGCTGTGTCTTAATGTTCTCTGTGCGCCCTTCGTGTGTTCTGTGTCTCAGTCGTAAGTTTGCTTAACTCTTGGTTACCACGAAGACCCAGAGCACGACGAGGATGCACAGAGAGTGGCAAATCTGGAAACCGGCCGGTATTTCCCAAAATGCTCCGCGTAGTTGTCAGCAAATATGATTGAGGATCTTTCGACTATCCATCGGCCAATCGACGCCCCGTCCGACTGGCCCACAGTGCTTGAGGATCGAGACCATTATGCTTTGAGCGACGAGGAGGTCGAGTTCTATCAGGCTAAAGGTTATCTGGCAGGTAAACGACTGCTGGACGAGGATCAACTGCAAGCTTTGCGGACCGATCTGATGATCCTGACCGAGCCTTCGCATCCTGGCAACAGACTGTTCTACGAGTACAACGCGAACGAATCGACAGACCCTGGCAAAACTTTATTTCACGCTTTGGGAGCCTGGCGCGTGTCCCGAGCTTTTCATGATCTGCTGTGGAATCCAGCTTTCCTGATCCCGGCCTCGCAGCTTCTTGGTGGGCCGGTACGCTTCTGGCACGACCAGATATTTTATAAGCCCGCTCATCACGGCGGAGTAGTGGCGTGGCATCAGGACTATTCTTACTGGACGCGGACGAAACCAATGGCGCATCTTTCCTGCTGGATTGGTCTCGACGATTCCACCCGAGAGAACGGCTGCGTTCATTACGTGCCGGGAAGTCAGCGCTGGAACCTGCTTCCCATTACCGGCCTGGCAGACGACATGAATGCAATTCAGAATGTGTTGAGCGAAAAACAAAAACGCGAATTCAATCCGGTCGCTATCGAACTAAAAAGTGGCGAAGCGTCGTTTCATCATCCACTGATGGTGCACGGTTCCTTCGAGAACCGAACTAATTTTCCGAGACGCGCGGTCGTCATAAACGTATTTCGCGATGGTGTAATGTCTGACTCAGACGAGGCGCTGCTCGCAGGTGTGCCGGTTATCGCGAAAGGTGAAAAAGTCCAGGGACAGTTTTTTCCTCTTCTGTTACCCAGTCGTTTATACGAACATTAATCTCCAGCCGGTTTCCCCACAACCAAACTTGCTTTCAGGGAACATGTCGTTTGAACGAGTGTCTAACTGATTGCTGATTGCTGGAGGAAATCCCAATGTCGACAACCTACACCAGGACGAAGCCTGCTATTAACGTAACGCCGTTGATAGATGTCCTGTTGGTTATGTTGATTATTTTCATGGTTGCCGCACCGCTGAAACCTCATCGGTTTGCCACCAAGGTTCCAGCCGCACCTGATGGTCGCGTGCGAGAGCCGGATGAGAGAACTTTGGTGGTCACAATCCGGCCGGATGGAACGCTCCAGTTGAATAGGCTGACCGACGACCTGGGTTCTGTTGCGGACCCTTCAAAGATGACAAGCTTTTTGATCTCACTATTCAATCAACGTAAAACCAACCACGTTTATCGCGATGATATGGTCTCGCGTATCGGTCTCGCCGAAGACCGCCGGATTGAAAAGACGGTGTTTGTTAAAGCGCCGCGCTCCATCGCCTATGGTGAAGTTGTGAAAGTGATCGATGGCCTCAAGGGCGCCGGCGCTGAACCAGTCGGCTTGCAACTGGACGGTTTGAATTAGAAAACTTCTATTCCTGCTTCTCGACGCGCAGTCTGCCATGGGCTTGCGACTCTGAACGTGAGCCATCCAAAGTGCGTCGCCTTTCATCTTGGATTAATATTAATGCGCGCTTTTCTCGCCAGGTTCTCGGCCTGGGGCGCGGGTTAAACCAGAATTCAGCAAAGGGAGCCTTCAAGTGTTAAGAACTCGTTACGGTCTCGCGGTAGTTCTGCTGTCTCTCACTATCATTGCCGGTTACAAATCGCCGGTATCGGCGCAAGGCCAGGATCAGGCCGGGGGCGGCACACTGCCGGGGGATGCCGTCGGCGGCGCGGCGTTGGTATTTAGAAAACCCGAAAACCCGCCGCTGCATAGTGCGAGCAGCTCGTCGTCGCAAACCGCGGGCGGCGGCAAAATTTCCGGCAAGGTAAAAGCGCGCGCCGCTGCTGCTGCCGCTGCTCATGAACGAGTCATTGCCCGGGGCAATGCCGCCAGGAGCGCTCCCACTCCTCGTTACTCCGAAGCAGAAGAACAATACAAACTGGCGATGGCGCAGGATCCCAATGATGCGCGTGGTCACGCCGGTCTGGGTAACATTTATCTCGATCAGGGACGCTTCAATGATGCGGCAACTGCGTATCGGCAGGCGTTGAAGGTGAAAACAGACTACGTTCCGGCCTACCACCCGCTCGCTTTTTCCCTTGTGCGTCTTGGCCGCTATGCGGAAGCGATCGATACGTTCAAGCAGGCTCTGCAATACACTCCGGACAACGCTGAGATCTACAACAACTTAAGTTTTGCCTATGTTCACGCTGGGCGATATGCCGAGGGGGTCACTGCGGCGCAGCAGGCGATTACTCTCCTGGGTAAAACCGGCGAAGCTTACAAACAGGAATTGCAAAACCGAAATGAGGTCTTATCGAACGCATACAAGAACCTCGGCAACGCCTACAATGGCTTGCAGCAATACAACGAAGCTGCCGACGCTTTGAAACATGCCACCGATATCGAGCCGAAGAATGCCGCGGCACACTTTAACCGGGGCCTCGCTTTGTATAACGGTCACCGATATTCCGAAGCGATCGAAGCCTACAAGTCGGTGATAGCCTTAAAACCAGACCTGGCAGCGGCGCACTTTAACCTCGGTCTGACTTTCATTGCGATTAACGATAAGGAAGGGGCGCGTCGTGAGTATGAGATTCTTAAACCACTCAACGCGGGCATGGCGAGCCAGCTTCAAAGTCTGATCAAGCGGTGAAACTTCGGTTGGTCTTATCCACGGCAGTTTTCAATTCACCGAACACGCGCGCGAGATCGCTTGCCTGGTAATGTGCGTTTAAGCCGCTGGGATTTGGTAACACCCAAACTACGGTCTGGCCAATCGTTTCCTCCTGCCGGCCGATTACTGCTTTTGGCTTATTCCAGGCAACGCGATAGGCGCCAAATCCCAGCACCGCCAGAAATGCCGGCTTATAACGCTTCACCTTTGCGATTAAATTCTTACCGCCTGCCCGCAATTCCTCGCGCGTCAATTCGTCTGCCGTGGCCGAGGCCCGCATAACCACATTGGTTATGCCGTAACCTGACTCGAGCAGTTCACGCTCAGCAAACGGAGATACAAGACGTTCAGTAAATCCCGCGGCAAACAAAGCGGGCCAGAACCTGTTGCCGGGTCGCGCAAAATGATGACCAACCGCAGCGGTGTAGAGTCCGGGGTTGATGCCGCAAAACAGCACACGCAAGCCGGGCGCAATTACATCCGGCACCGATTTGCCGGCCGCTGCCAGGAGTTGTTCCTTGGTTGGCTTCCAGGGTGTGCCGATGATGATACTCTGTTATGGATCTATTCGATTTCGAAACGGCTTTGCTGTGACGCGCTCTTTTTTGCAACCCGGTCAACCACAGTGACTTTCAGAATGTAGTTGCCGGCAGGCAATCCGCTCAGTGAGACTTCGGCAGCGTAAGGTATGCGGCTAAGATCTTGAATGGCTTCAAGTGAAATTTTTTTCAGCGCCGTAGTCACCACTGGTTGATCTTCTCGAATCACCTGGACCTGTACTGCCAGGTCAGGTTGCGTGCCGGCTGGGGCCGAATTGTAGACAAATACAAGGAAGCGCAGGAAACCGTCGGGTGAAAAGCGATGACTGATGCTCAAGTCAACCGGGTTCTGAAGATCATTTGTCGTGGCGGAAGCATTGCTGATTGACGTTTGCGCTCCTAAGCCCATGAGGATGCTGCTTAGGGCGAATTCTCCGGCAGCGAGGTTGGGAATTTCGATCCACCCATGCGCTGTGCCCGTGCGGCCCGTCTGGTCGTCTCTCACTCCGACCCGTACCTGATAGAGGCCAGGTCCCACGTAAACGGGATAACCATAAGTCAGATCCTGTCCCCCCCGCGCGGCTTCAAGTGAATCGGCGCCAATTGTTATATGGTTATTGAAATTCGCGCCGGAGTTGCCGCGCTCGTCAAAAACGGTTCCCGCCAGAGTGACCGATGCGGTCTGTTTACCTTGCAACGGTGCAAAGGAGAGGAATTCATTCGGCACCTGCAAAACCGAAGTCAGCATCGCTCCTTTTGCCGGTGTGTTTACGTAACTCAAATTGAGCGACACTGGAATATCGCGCGCTGGATAGGGCGCAAGCATCACTTTGCGAAGTTCAGCCTCGGGTGAGGGCAAAACGCCAGTCTCCGTCGTTCCGTTACCTTTTGCCGGTGCCTTTGCTTTCGCCGTCTTCGTATTTGCTGAATCAGGTTCCCGGTCAAAGAAACCGCGCCGCACCTGTACTGTAAGGTTAGGATGGCCTATCAGCTTAACCTCGAGGCGGCGAAACTTGCTCGCATGTTGGTTCTCGCCGTCGGGTTTCCAGGCGAGCAGGTAATAGTTTGAAGTTTCCTTCAGCGCGCCAGTTAAACCCGTATTCAGAGCGTTGGTATTAAAGGTCGGCTTGCCGCCGGTGTCGTAAGCCAACGCATTCATGGCATCCTGCGTTGCAGAAAGCTCGCCCATTCCGGCCCGCAAGAGCCGGCCGCTGGGATCCGGATTAACGTCGGTGCTGGCGTCGGTGAGACTGGCAACCAGCCCGCGGGCGTCAATAGAATAAATTACGATGCCGCTGCGCGCGGCAGCGCTGGTGATTCTTTGCAGCCGGTAGCGCGAATCGGAATTGAGATCGTCGAGAAAGAACCCACCGGAGATAAAGAAGACCAGCTTGCGGCCCGGAAGCTTGTTGGCGGACCGAATCAATCCCTCCAGGCCGCTGAGAGTACTGACGGTGATATACCCGCCCTGCTGCACAAGTTGATGGGCGCGACTGGAAACGACCGAGGCTGCCGTTTCGGGAGTCATTCCCGGATTCTGCCGCATTGTTTCTTCAACGAAGTACGAAGTTGTATCAAAGTCGGAGCGAGTGATCAGCAGTGCCTGATACTCAGTCATCGTTGGCCGTTCGAGATCTTGAACCGTATGGGAGCGAAACTTGAGTCGTTGCAGGGCGGCGCGCAGCACAGATTTGTTGTCGGTGAGCTGCTGTAAAAAGCCAATCTGCCCCGTCGCCGAAGCAATCGCGGCTTCATCGTTTTGACCCATTTCATTATCGATGAAGCGAGTGATTAGTTTTCGCGCCGCCACCATGCTGGTCAAGTCCAAATGCATATCGTCGACATAGAAAAAGACAGGCCGGCCGCGGTCGAGGGGAAGAGTGTTGCCGGCAGGAATCCTGCCCGCGCGAATCTCGGTGCCACGGGCAGCAGCGAGTTGCGATTCTTCGCTGACGCTGCCGGCAGTTATCTTTTCAAAAAATTCTATCGGTTTTGTTTTGCCGTCGATGCGCAATTCAAAGTCTTCGCGTTTGAGGCCTTTAACAAAGTTGCCCTGCTTGTCGAAAACCATCACGTCCGTTTGCACTAACTCGGTGTACACGCGCAAGACGTCTGATTGGTCCTGAGGCCTCGGCTCGCGGGTACCCTGTACGTGTCCTACCGGCGCCCAGATCAGTAGATACAACCAGAAGCAAGTGACCATGAAGATAAGGGCCACAAACCGGGAGCTCTTGATAATAGAGAGCCGTGCAGGCATATTCTGCCAATCCAAGAGGACAAGTTCGGGGAGACTTGCTGGGGATCAGCCGCGGAGACGACAGTTGCCACATCCGAAGCTTAGGTGATGGCTATCGCGCTAAATATGGATCACAGCGAGGCCGCAGCGCAAATAAAAACCCCCAGTCATTGCCGGCTCGTAGGTATGCAGGTCAAATAAACAGCCACGGCCCCGGTTTCTGTGGTTCGGTGTCCAGAGCAACTCGCGAAAGAAAACTCGATAAATCAATAAATGACAAGCGAACGTCCCACTATCTTAGTTGAACAGATCACGAAGAGTTTTGGCGAATTTACGGCCGTGAGTAAATTAAGCCTCGCCGTCTACGCCGGCAGGGTTTACGGGTTGCTTGGCCCCAACGGTGCCGGGAAAACAACCACAATGAGAATGATTGTGAATATCACCGCCCCTGATTCAGGTCAGATAAAAATCTTCGGACAGCGGATCACCCCCGAGCTGCAGGACCGCATTGGTTACCTGCCTGAGGAGCGCGGCTTGTACAGAAAAATGCGGGTTGGAGATCAAATCAAATATTTTGCGGCTCTAAAAAGAGTGAGCGCCAAAGAAGCAGACGCGCGAGTCGATCGCTGGTTGGCGCGATTGAACCTGACGGACTGGAAGAAAAGAAGAACGCTCGAATTGTCGAAAGGCATGCAACAAAAAGTCCAGTTTGTAAACGCAATCATTCACAATCCTGATCTGCTGGTACTTGATGAACCTTTTTCAGGTTTGGATCCCGTAAACGTGGATCTGCTGAAGGAAATTATTCTGGAGCTAAAAGCAGCCGGGAAGACAATTATTTTCTCTACCCATCAGATGGAAGTGGCTGAAAAGATTTGTGACGACATCTGCCTGATTAATCGCTCGCGCAAAGTCCTGGAGGGAAGTATCAGGGACGTGAAGCGAGGATTCAGCCGCAATGCGGTTGCCCTGCGACTGGCAGGCGGCGAATCGGTTCTTGAAGATCGGACGTTGATAAGCAAGCTGCAACGTCACAGCGACAGTGTCGAGGTTTTGCTTGCCGAAAATACTACGGCGCAAACTCTGCTGAAAAAATTAATTGCCGCCGACGCCACGATTGAGCGGTTTGAAATGGTGGAGCCAAGCCTGCACGATATTTTTATTGAAAAGGTGACGCAGAACGTATGAGTAAGTTAATGGCCGTAATCAAGCGCGAATATCTGCAGCGTGTACGCAGCAGGATGTTCATCGTCATGACAGTGCTGGGGCCGGTAGTCATATCGATGTTCGGAATTGCGCCGGCGCTTATCTTCAGTATTAAAGCAGGCGGACCGCTGAAAGTCGCCGTAGTAGATCAAACGGGGAAGATGTATGCGGGTCTTTATAACGCGGTCGTTCAGGAAGCCAATGAGACGGCTAACAAGCCGGCCCCAACTGCAAACAGATCCAATACCAATGCGGGCGAGCGCTTTCAGGCAATCGGCGATCAGGGAGGGGAAGTTCCCGACCTTCAGGAGGTGCCCAGCGGCGGACGTTCGCTGGCAGAGCTCAGAAGTGAGCTCGACCGCCGCGTCGCAGCGAAAGAGATTGATGGGTACTTGATCCTGCCGGAAAACATTCTCGACAATGGCGAGGCAGAATTCATTTCGCGTAATACGGGCGACCTCTTTACCAGACGATTTCTACAGAGAGCGTTGAGCCGCGCCGTGCGGGAGCAACGATTGATTAAGGCGAATATTAATGTCAATGAAGTGCAGGAGCTTTCGCGGCCAGTTGAGCTTCAAGCGATTAAAGTAGGTACTCCCGTTGGCAGACGTGACGCCGGTGAGGCGTTTGCCCTCGTCTTCGGCGTCGGCTTCGTTATGTATCTGACAATTCTGCTTTATGGTCAGGTGATCCTGGGTGCGGTCATCGAGGAGAAAGAGACGCGCATTGCAGAAATCCTTTTTTCGTCGGTCAAGCCGTTCACGATAATGCTGGGTAAGCTGGTCGGCGTTTTCCTCGTTGCCCTGACACAGCTCGCTATCTGGGCTTTAGCTTTTGTTGCTTTCACGGTTTACGGGGTGGGAATGTTGGCGACACGCGGAATGTCAGTCCGTGTTCCCACTATCCCGCTGGGTTATCTTGTTTATTTCGCGCTGTTCTTCCTGCTGGGCTACTTTATCTACTCGACCATTTATGCTCTGGTTGGCTCCATGGTCACTAATGCCCAGGAAGGCAGCCAACTGGCGATGCCAATAATTTTGTTGTTGGTAATCGGATTCTATTTATTTCTGCCGGTGAGCCGCAGCCCCGAATCTCAGTTCGCGTTCTGGGTATCGATGGTTCCTTTCTTTTCGCCTATAACGATGCCGGTACGGATCATCGCCCAAACGCCCCCTTTTTGGGAGATCGCGTTATCGTTATCAATCGGATTTGGCGCCGTACTCCTGTTAACGTGGCTCGCGGCACGAATCTATCGAGTCGGCATGCTGATGTCTGGAAAGCGAGCTTCGATTCCCGAAGTCTTGCGCTGGGTGAGACAAGCATAGGCCGAAGCAAAAGCGACTGTTGGTCGGAAGTTGGCTGCATGCCGGCGACAGTTCGCGACAGATTCGCTGCGTTTCGCTGCTGGTCGGGTTCAGCTTTCGGGGCCAAGTGATAGGCTATCCAGGGTGGCGCGGTTCAATCCTGGCAGCCTGACCGCTTCCCAGGTGACAGATGAAATCTTCCCTTTCTTTCAGTTCCTCTGATGCAATGGCGTTACCCTCCAACGTCTCGGCCAGTAAAACACGCCGGCTAAAGTGGGCCATTATTGTAGGCTTCTGGACCTTTTTCGGGTTGCTCAACGGAACTCAGCTCTACCTCGGCTTGCGGATGGAGGGCATGCGTCTGCCTTTGTGGCGGGTCTTTGCCACTGATCTCTTTGGCTGGTGGCCATGGATCCTGGCTACCCCGATTGTCCTAGCGATGGGGCGACGTTTTCCTTTGGAGCGGGGCACGTGGTGGCGCGTGCTGCCGGTTCATATCCTGGCCTGCGCTCTAATCGCTGCCGCGCATTTCGCTTTCTTTACGTACGCAAACGGCCTGTTTAGTCCATTTGGTCCACCGAGAACGCCGCACAGTTTCTGGGAATCTTTTCTGGGCCGTGCCACCAGTCAATTTCATATTGACCTGCTAATCTACGCCGCCACGCTGGGCGTTAGTTATGCCGTAAGTTACTACCTGCGTTTCCGTGAGCGCGAATTTCGCGCTTCACAATTGGAAACACAACTGGCCCAGGCGCAGTTGCAAACACTCAAGATGCAGCTCCAGCCGCATTTCCTTTTCAATACGCTCAACGGCATCGCCGGTCTGGTGCGCGACAGCAGAAATAAGGCGGCGGTAAATATGATAGCCGGACTGAGCGATCTGCTGCGCTACACCCTCGAAAATGCCGGCAAGCAGGAAGTACCGCTAAAGGAAGAACTGGAATTCCTGGAACTGTACTTGGATATTCAGCAGATGCGGTTTTCTGATCGCTTAAAGATCGAAATGGAGATTCAACCGGAAACGCTCAACGCGGCGGTCCCGAATTTAATACTGCAACCGCTGGTTGAGAATGCAATTCGCCACGGCATTTCGCGGCGGGCGGCTGCAGGCATCGTCGGCGTTCGTGCCGAGCGAGACGACGGCTTTCTTCAGATCAAAATTTATGACGACGGTCCGGGACTGCGACCTGAAGATGGAGCAACTGAAGGTGTCGGCCTTTCGAATACCCGCGCGCGCCTCGCCCAGCTTTACGGTGAACGGCAGAAATTTTCGCTTACCGAGAGGGCCGGCGGCGGCGTTGAAGCGCTGCTGATCATTCCTTTTCTGCGCGCGGCTGAGGACTGACACGTTGAGCCCTACTCGAAAAAAGATAACCACGCTTATCGTCGATGACGAGCCGCTGGCGCGCCGTAATATTCGCTTACTACTAATACATGATTGTGAGATTGAGATTGTCGGCGAAGCCGCGAGCGGCCGCGAGGCATTGCAGTTAATACGCAAATACTCGCCGGATCTTATTTTTCTCGACATTCAGATGCCGGAGTTGGACGGTTTTGGCGTCCTGGAGAATCTCGAAGCCGGACAGCTTCCGGCCATCGTTTTTGTTACAGCCTTCGATCAGTATGCATTGAAGGCCTTTGAGTTTCACGCGCTTGATTATCTTCTGAAGCCTTTTGATGACGCTCGTTTTGACAAGGCCCTGCGCCAGGCAAAACTCCAGGTGGGACAACGGGAACTTAACGACCTGAGCCAGCGACTCGTCGCTTTACTTGCCGGACGCGAAGCAAACGAGCCGACGCGCCGGCCGCAATATCTATCCCGGCTGCTAATCAAATCCTCCGGGCGAGTATTTTTCCTGAAGACGGATGATATCGATTATGTGCGGGCCGAAGACTACTACGTCAAACTTCACGTGGGCCGCAAAGGCCACCTCCTGCGCGAGACGATGAACGAGCTGGAGTCGAAATTGGATCCGGCAAAGTTCCTGCGTATCCACCGCTCGACAATCGTCAATATCGAACGCATTCGCGAGTTACAGCAACACTTCAACGGCGAATACATCGTGGTATTGCACGACGGCACGGAGCACAAACTCAGCCGCAGCCGGCGTGAACAACTCCAAAACGTACTCAAAACAGATTCTCTCTAGTCTGCTGCACGTACCCGCAACGCCAAGCCAACAAGGAAAACTCTTGCACTGTGGGTCGATCAATTCAGAAACCGGGAGCGGGTAGCGAACGGATAAGACCTGAAATATTGACGGTCGGCGTTGAATAGGCGGCTTCTTGACGCCGCTCGCTACAGCTCCCGGCTCTGACTTTATCTAGTGCAAACACCGGCAATTGATGACGTCTCGTTCTGTCACCAGCCGCTTCTCTACTCCATTCACTGCAAAACCCAGGCAATTCGCTGCAAACCATCTCAACGCTTGCCAATATGCAATTAGTCTGTCGGTGTAGCAGCCTACGCTGAAGGAGGAGAGTCAATGGAAAACATCATTGTGATGCTGGTGTTTTTGGTAGTTTCGGCATGTTTGAGCGTCTTCAGTGCGCAGTCTCAGCCACAGAAGTTCGCGCAGCCTCAGGAACAGGCCTCGCCGGCAGCAACGCCGCAAACTGAGAACAGGCAGCCTGAGACGCCGCCTGCCGATGCCGTCTTTTATCACGATGTTTGTTGGTCGCCTGATGGCTCCCAGGTAATGTTTTCGGCGAGGAAAAACGGAAAGTGGAGCATCTACGTCATGAGCGCCGACGGCTCGCAACTCAGAAAGCTTAGCAGCGACCCGAACATGAATTACTACTCCACCTCCTGGTCACCTGACGGTAACAGAATTGTCTTCAGCGCGAGAGCAGGCAAGGAAGCGAAGTCAGATATCTACTTGATGGACGCAGATGGCTCAGGTGTCCGTCAATTAACGACGCATCCCGCAAATGATTCATCGCCTGCATGGTCTCCGGATGGCAAGCAGATAGCTTTTATCTCTGACCGCGACGGCAAGGATCATGAGGTGCAGATTTACGTCATGCGCGCCGATGGTTCAGCGCAGCGGCGTCTGATCAATAGTGAGACACACGACTACGATCCGCAATGGTCACCAGATAGCCGACGCATCGTTTACTACGCGGAAAGCGGCGACCATAAAGATCAGGTTTGGATTGTGAACGCCGATGGCACAAATCCAACTCGACTAACCGGCGGCGTTGCTCACAACATTTTCCCCTCATGGTCGCCCGACGGTAAGTCAATCATTTTCACCTCCAACCGCGACGGCGGCGAGAACAACCTCGCTATCTACACTATGAACCCGGACGGTTCGAGCATAAGACGTTTGTCTGATCAGCGGTCGTCGCTGGCGCGCTTCTCGCGCGACGGTACGCGCGTCGGCTTCCTTGCCGGCAGCTATCCGAAGAATGCCATTTATGTGATGAACCTCGATGGTTCTGGTTTGAAAAGACTGACACCTTAAAAACCAAACGACTCTTCCTATCCGAAAGGACAATTCGATGAAAGAACCTGGAACGAAAGCCATTCGACTCTTACCACTCTTATTAATACCTCTGTTTCTGGTGACCGCGGCACACCGCACAAAGAGCGCAGCCGAACTTCCACCTCCCTGCTCACAAACACTCACCGCAGAGCCGCTGAGAACGCAGAGACAGCGCAGAGAATTGTTATTCCCTCTTTATGCCGTCGCCCGCTAATCGCAGCCGGTTGAATGTTTCCACTCTGCGTCGTCTGCGCTCCATGTGATGCCGGGGGGCTTTGCACAAAAAGTGCTTCAGCTTTATCAGAACCGGGAGCGGGTAGCCACCGGTCACAGACTAAGTCTGAGAATCGTCGATCGAGGGTTGAGTATTGAGCCGGTCGCCACCGCTCCCGGTTCTGATCCGGCCACGCTGTCATTAATTGACTTTTGTGCAAAGCCATACCGAAGAGAATCTGGTTGTTCCGTACCCGCCCATCTCGTATGCTTTGAGAGATTTTTGAGACTAAGAAATTTGGCGGCGACCCGCGTGCCAATCGAAATCGAAAAGAAATTTCGCCTTACAAAGAAGCAACACGCCGAGCTAGAAGTTCGGTTGCCACAACTTGGCGCCGAACGGCAGGGCGAAGAATTTGAGGTGAACACGCTCTACTCCGGCGATGCCCTGGAGGTGGGACATTCGGTGCTACGCCTGCGGCGCATCGGCAAGCGGGGAATTCTTACCTACAAGGAACGCTTTCCAACGCGCTCTACCATCAAGCACCAACGCGAAGACGAGACTTCAGTGGGCGATCCAGACGCAATGGAATTGATACTGGAAGCTATCGGGTTCACCCCGGCATTGATTTACGAGAAGCGCCGCGAAACCTGGAGGTTGGGGAAAGTAGAGATTGTTATTGATGAGTTGCCATTCGGTTTGTTCATGGAAATCGAAGGCACTGAGCAGGAGATTCGTGAGCTCGAGAATAAGCTCAGTATCAAGCGTCTTCGCGCAGAGACGGCTACTTATCCACAACTGACACTAACGCTGGGCACTAATCGCGATGGCATTATTGAGTCGCGCTTTCCGGAGAAAAAATAAAAAGTCTGTAAGCGATAGCTTCAGTGTGGGTGATGGGCAATGGCGTTGTATTCCCGCGCTTAATGTCTCCCGTCCCTGACATTTACACCTCACGCCCCACGGTTGAATCAGAACCGACCGTGCCACTGCGTCAAATACTGTCTGTTTAGGAGTCACACTTTTCGTCACTGCTTCAGCCATTCTCACAAAACCCTGCAAAAATAAACTGAAACTTCAGCGATCTGACGCGGCATGGCTCTTGACATGGGGAGTCACGCGATCGTCCCCCGGAATCGCATCAGAAAGGGGGAACGATGACACTGATCATAATGGTTATCTTCTTTTTCAACGTCTATTCGCGTCTCGGGGCGCAATTCTAGAAAGACAAATGTTGATTACCGCGATCCTGATAGCTACGCCGCTGGCAATGATCGTCCATGAGTTAGGACATCTCGCCGCGGCTCGAATTTGCAAGGTTCCGTGCTCGGAGCTCGGCTTGGGACTTGGTCCGAAGCTTCTAAGTTTCCAGCTCGGCAGCATTCGTTTCAGTTTGCGCCTGCTGCCCCTCGGATCTTTCGTTCGTCTGGATGGCCGCCTGTTGAAAGAGAGATCGGTGGCGCAGCAACTCTCTGTGCACCTTGGCGGAATTTTTCTTAATCTTGTTGCGGGTCTCGCTACTTACGGTACGGTCTTTGGCTGGATAAATCTGCTGGTGGCGGTTGGAAACCTGCTGCCGCTTTATCAACACGATGGTTGGAAATGTGGTTTGGTGCTGATGCGCGCCCTGTTGCGACGCAATAGTAAACCGGTCGAGCGGGCCTTCACTTTTTCAGGTGGTTTCGTGAGCCTGGCGATCGTGGCTGCGCTTATTCGATTATTTAGTTGAAGGCAAACGTAAGGGCTTAGCGACCACATGTGTGGTGGGCGCACTAATACAGAAAAGGGCACGGCATGCCGTGCCCCTTCTCTTTGCAACACCTGCGGGCGAAACGCCCGCGCTCTGATTTATCCTTTCGGCGCAAAGTAGCCAACGCGCGTGTGAGTTTGGTACGACGGGTTGGTAGCTTCCACCCGCACACGACGAAAGCCACCATCGCGAGCCTTGTTCGTTGGCGTGTAGTAAAGCGCGTATTGGTGCCGGAGTTCCTCGGCTACTTCAGCATAAGTGGCTTCCAAAGCGTCAAAGCTGCGTGGCTTGTAGAGCCGGCCCCCGGTCGCGTTTGTCAGCTGTTCCAGACTTTGCTCGCTTTCGTCCAACGCCCGCAATCCCAACCGCAGGTCATCAATCTGCAGTTGGTTGAATCGCTGCGCCGCATCGCCGTTCCTGGTTAACGAATCGAGATCGGCAAGCTTGGCCGCGCGAGATATTTCGGTGTTGCTGACCACATAGACCGTAACCTGCGCTTCCAGGAGTGCGCGCACCGCACTCTCGAGCGTTGCGCCACGTCCGCTGTCGATTCCATCAGTCAGCACTATCACGGCGCGGCGCGATCGACTGGTTCCATATTGGTCGCGCGCCGCCAACAGTAGTGCGTCGTTGAAACGGGTAAACACACCGGGCTCAATTCTGTTTAAGGCGCGCTGCAGTTGAAAGCGGCTCCTGGTCCAGTCCTGCAGCAATTGCACAGAGTCGTCAAACTTGATCAGGCTGACGCGATCATCCGGTCCCAGCCGGTTCGCAAAACCCTCCGCCGCACGACGAAAATCATCCAGGTTTCGCACGGCCGAAGACGACGCATCGATCATCAACACAGCGTCGACGGGAACCTGCCTTAACGCCAGATCCTGTAAGGGCTGCGCGCGGTTATCTTCAAACACGCGAAAGTCGTTACGCGTCAGCGCCGCGACTAAGCGCCCGCTTGCATCTCGAACCGTAACCGGCAGCATCACCTCGGTTGTTTCGACCGAAATCACATCGCCCGGATTGATTTGCTGTTCTTCCTTTTGCTGGGGCACAGGCGGGGCAGGAGGAGGCTCGCCGAGACGATCGATCCAGGATGGTGTCGGCGAAGGGGTTGGTGTGACAGTTGACCGCGGTTTCTTTTGTACGGTTGCAGCCGCCTTGCGCGGACGCTTTTGGGCTTGCGTCGGCCAACCGGAGCCCCAGATCAGCAACGGTATAAACAGGGCCGCTGCTAAACAGAGAAGGACTCTGATAGCCGGAGTTTTTTTAGCGGCGCGGCGTGCCATTGGAAGTAGGCGCGGTCTTAGCTTCACTCGAGTCGCCATTTGCCGTTTTCATTGCCGCCAGTATTTTTTCGCTAACGCGATGCTTGCGGAGGTCGGCGAGTTTTTCGGGAGACAAATCAAATTCCACGGGAGACTGTTCGATGCGCCTGATAATGGTGCCTTCGGAAAATCCGGCTTCAATTAATTCCACGATCGAATCGTTGGTGAGGGTTGCCACTTTTTCAAGCTTGGGAGGAGCCCCCGCTTCCGTCGGCGGACGAATTATCCTGACCGTGGCCGAACCAGTGGTGATCGTGTCACCGCTGCTCGAGGCGCTGCCGCCTTTGCTTTCAGTGTTGCCATGAAAACCGCCACTCGATCCAAAAATATCGGTACTGCTGCCGGGAGCAGAAGAATTTCTGTCAGCATTGTTTTGCTTGTCGATCTTCTGATTATCGTTGCCTTGACTGAAAAAGGCATCGTCATTCCAGCTATCGTCGAAGTCGACGCCCTGCTGGCGCGCAAGCATTGCCAAAATTATCCTTTCGGTGACACCCACCCGTTTCAGCTCAATCATCCGCTCAGTGGATAGATCAAAGCGCGTGGGCCGCGATCCAATAATCGCGATAATCGTTTTTTCTTTGAAGCTGGCCTTAACGAGCTTAACTATTGAGTTGTTTGTAAGAACAGGATCGCGTGTTTGTGCTGCTGCACTGCCCCAGCACAAACCCAAACTAAGAAGAATGAAAAGAGTTCGCCGAAGAATAAAAACTCTCATGGCCTTTCCTCTGCTAACGTAGCCTGCGGTGCGCGCGTGGCTGGCGTGCGACGCGGCTCCTTTTGCCCACTGATACCTTTTCTATAGCGTTGGCCGATACGCTTGACGTAATTTTGCGTCTCCTGGAACGGTGGCACCTTGTTACCATAACTAATGACACGTCCTTCACCTGCATTATAACTCGCGAGGGCCAGATCAACGCGTCCCTTAAACATCGTCAACAGGTCCTTCAAGTATTGCGTGCCGCCGCGAATATTTTCGGCGGGATCAAAGGGATTTCGCACCGCAAACCGGCGGGCCGTTCCCGGCATAAGCTGCATCAGGCCGCGCGCGCCCTTGGGGCTAAGCGCCCGAGTATGAAAATGCGATTCCTGTTCAATGACCAGAAAAACCAGATAGGGATCAACGCCGAAGCGGCTGCCATTTGTTCTGATCGACTGATCAATCGCGGGGTTGCCTGAAGTCCAGCCACGCTCCTGCCAGCCGGATTGGTTTGCTTCTTCGGGCAGTTGACGCTCAATACGGCCAATGCGAGAGTGCTCCAAAAAGCTCACAAGATTTCCCCGCTGGTACCAGGCGCCATCAGAGGTTTCCTTGACTTCGTCAACCTTGAAGCGCGCTCCGCCCACCAGGTAAATCCAGATTGGGACGTTGGTTTCCGTAGCACTCTTCGAGGCCGCCATCGGTGGCGGCGTTCCCGGATTTTTTTTCGTCTCTACCCGGGCAATATATACGGGTTCGATTGACTTCACTTTTCGACTGGCGATTTCAGTGACGCCGCCGCGACTGAACCAGACGTCTTCCCCCCGCCACCACGCGTCGTCGACGTGTAGCGTGCCTCCATCAACGAAGGTAACCAATTTACCGTTTGGCAGTCCCTTATCCACATTAGTGTCGACCGGTTGGGATGGAGAAGATTTCGTTGCCCCGGAACGAACGCGGGAATGCTTTTGCGCCTGCGTACCAGTCAGACTACCGGCGATCAGGCAAATGCCGATTAAGAGCGCGATTGAGAAGGAAAACTGTTTATTCATGCGTCGTGCCGACCAACTGGCTGCCGGGATAGATTAGCATACTTGCTAGACCACAATCGCGCTTGCCTGGCTGGCTGCAACCACCTTCGGAGCGAGCGATTCAAAGGTATGGGCTGCACCAAAGCAGTTGTTCCAGGCAAGGTCGATGAGCTCTGGAGTAAGCCGCAGGGAGCATCCCTCAAACAAACAAAGATCGTTTACGCGATTCAAAAGGTCGCGGGGCTCGCATGGCTTCAATGGACGTCCCTCTTTAGCATATTTGCCAAGCACATAGTCAAGGCTGCCCTGATCGAGAGTTATTCCTTTCGCCCTGGAGGCGCGCCTGAATATCTCTGAGTAGGCAGACGCCGTTGGAATTTCCATCCTGGCCCGATAGCCTATGCGTCGCAGGAAGGCTTCGTCGATCAATTCATTCTCATTGAGGTTCGTAGAAAAAACAACGAGTTGCTCAAATGGTACTTCAATTTTCTTGCCGTTCCTGAGAGTCAGAAAATCGACTCGTCTTTCCAGCGGCTGAATCCAACGATTAAGTAAGTCACGCGGGGATATCGATTGCCGGCCAAAGTCGTCAATTACCAGAGTTCCACCGTTGGCTTTCACTTGAAACGGGGCCTCGTAATACTTTAATGCTTCCGACCAGGCCAGGCTGGCATTGTCCAGTGTCAACTCACCGCCGACCATAAGCAGCGGCCGCTCAATTTCTATCCAACGACGATCGTGTTCCAGCCTGCGTTTGTTTTTAAGGGGATGGTGGCAGTGTGCGTCGTAGATGCGAATGATTTGGCCGTCGATTTCAATTGCATAGGGTACCCAGATCGAGCCCCGCAGCGCAGCGTTGATGCGCGCAGAAACAGCGGTTTTTCCTGTACCTGGCAGGCCGGTCAGGAAAAGGGAAGAGCGCGAGTTAATGACACAGCCGAGGGTTTGCAGCAACGAATCGGGCAAGACCAGATCGCTGAATATGGAGCGGATGGTTTCAAGCGATGCGGGTCGAGATGGCTGTGCCAGCAGCCGAATCATGTTGGTATAGTCAGCCAGCGACACCGGCGCCGGGCCCCGATATCCGTTGTGTGGCTCGAGTTGAAACAATCGTTCCCAGCCGGCATCGAGCATCGCGTAACGGGTGACGCCCACGGCGCTTTGCAGGCGCATCTCAATTAGCTTTTCGCGGTAAAGACTGTAAAGGATTTCTTCAGTCAGCGAGCAGGGAAGGTGCAGCTTTTCCGCCACCAGGGCTGAAGTTGCGTCGGCCAGACTGGCAACGTACTTTAGGGCGAGGTCACGCAGTAAAGCGTCAGACACGCCTGTCTCTTCCAGGTCCTCGGGAGTTGGTGGGCCGAGGCTTTCAATCTCTGCGCGTGTTAGAAAGCTCAGGTGTCCCATTGCCTCCTCCATTTCCCCGATTGAGTCGATCTACATCTCACTCTGGGGCGGGAGTATTGGCCAGTGTCTGAGCGGCGATCAGTGAGCGCCTGGCATCGTCAGCTTGTTCAGTCTTGTCTGACACTTCATAAAGTTTCACTAACCGCGCCAGCACCTCGGGAGAGTTTGGTTTGAGGGCCCGCGCTTTTTCGAGTTGTTTGATGGCTTCCTTGTTGCGGCCTTCCCCCTGCAAACGCGTGGCGATTGTTAACCGGCTCTTGTATTCGCCTACGGCATGGGCAAAGCTCTTGAAAGCCTCGTCAAACTTGCCTCGTTCGCATTGTGCCAGGCCAAGATTATTCCAAATGCGCGCATTGTCAGGCGCAAGTTTGACTGCGCGTTTCAAATACCTGGTGGCGCCTTCGTAATCGCCATTCGTATAGAGCGCGTAACCGAGATTATTCAGGAGCTGCGGATTGTTTGCTTCCGCTTCCACGGCCGCGGCAAACGATTTCATTGCCAGGTCGTGAAGGCCCTTGCTTTCATAAGCGACGCCCAGAAGAGTGCGGGCCTCAGCAAGCGTGCGGTCGAGCGAGGATGCCTTTGACAGTTCTGCAATCGCGGCATTCAGATCGCCGGAATCGAGATAGGCGCGCCCTTTCTCAAGATACTCGGCCGCACTTGCTTTCAGGTCAACCGGTACCAGGGTCGGCAGGTTTGCCGCGTCGCCGGCCGCCGGGGGCGCAGCGTCGCTTGTTTGCGCAGTTCGTTGGACAGTGGTGACTTGATCAGTGGGAGTGCTCACGAATTTCTTGATGTCCTTCTCGGAGATACGCTGAAGTTTGTTATCGTCCTTTTTCCCATGACCAAACAATCGGCCGATGGCTTTGAAGGGCGCTTTGAGCGCTCGCAGAATCCCATTTCCGCGTCCCTCCGAGGTGTGCTCGGTAACCGTCGCCTCGGAATTCATCGCCACCCACTCCGCCTCAGTCATCATGATGCCGTGAACTGTTTGCACCGGCTCGGCAATAACAACGATCGCGAGCACCAGCGACAAGATTATTAAGGTTCGTTTCAACATAAAAATCACGCTTCCTTATTTAGAGAACAGATCAATCAGGTTAAGGGCCGAAGGCGCAAGAATCATGGCAATAATGACTGGAAACAAAAAGACCGTAAGTGGGATGAGTAGTTTCAACGCCGCTTTCGCCGATGCCTGTTCGGCACGCTGGCGACGCTTGGTCCTTAATGAATCCGCAAACACACGGACAGCTTTGCCAATTGATGAACCAAAACGGTCAGCCTGTATCAACAGCGCTACGAAGCTGCGAACGTCGTCAACGCCCGTCCTTTCGGTCAGGTTACGCAAAGCCTCTTCGCGGCTTCTTCCGAGTCGAATTTCCAAATTCACCAGATCAAGCTCGTGATGCATATCCGGGTGCACGTCCTTCAATTCCTCGCCAACGCGGTTCAGTGCAGCGTTTAATCCCAATCCCGCTTCCACTGCAATGACCATCAAATCGAGTGCGTCGGCAAGACCCCAGGTGATTCGTTGCTGGCGGCGAGTGATCTTGCTCTTGAGAATCAAACGGGGGACGTAAAAGCCGACGGCGGCTGCAAAAACACCCCACATCAGAAAACTGTTTAGCGGCCGATCGAGGATGAAGCAAATAGTCAATACCACGGTTGGCAGGGCGACGATCAACAACAACTGGATGGCACGAAAGGCCATCGCCGCATCAGGCGAAGGGTATCCCGCGTGAAGCAACTGTTTTTGCAGTTTGGCGGCTTCAACTGCTGAGATCGGCACGATGCGGTTGATCGGCTCGGCCGCGAGCGTGGTCATCGTAGTTAAAGGGTTATTTTCGATGAGCGCCAGAGATGGGTCCGCGCTCTCGAGCTGCGCATTGACTACACTGGTGGGTCGCGCCAGCATCCAGTAAAGACTCATTACTGCGAGAACTATGCAGCCAAAGGTTAAGAGTACAATCAAGATCATCATGATGTCATTCCTTCTTGCCAATGACCCTTCACATAGCGGGACGTCAAACTTTAATGCTCAGAAATTTCTTTATTAACAACATGCCGAACAGCTGCCACACCATGGCAAAGGCAATCACATAGTGGCCGCGCGTATCTGAAACCAACACGCTCATGTAATCCGGGTTGAAGACTGTCAGGACAAAGACAAGGACAAACGGCAAGGCGCAGAGAATCCAGCCCGAAAGACGAGAGGCCGTTGTCATGGTGCGAAAGTCTTCCATGATCCGGTAGCGCTCCCGAATTGTTTGTGAAACCTTCTCGAGAATCTCGGCCAGGTTGCCGCCGGTTTCGCGCTGAATGTGCATCGCCGTCACGCAGAGCCGCAGATCCAAAAGCGGGACGCGCTCGGTTAGTCGATCAAGCGCCATCTTTATCGAAAGCCCGAGCTTCTGCTCCTCAAAGGTAATGCGAAACTCTTTGGCGATCGGATCAGGCATTTCTGAGCCGACCTGGTTGAGCGCCTCGGAGAAAGCGTGGCCAACCGAGAGCGAGCGGCTTAACAGATCGAGCGTGTCGGGGAGCTGCGCATTGAAGGTATGCATCCGCTTCTTGCGTTTCCAGACAACCTGCAGGATGGGTAACGCTCCCGCCAGGAGGCCCAAAGCGAAAGCAGCCAGAGAAGCCATAACGGTGGATGCCGCCAACATTGCCATGAGGCCGGCAACCACGCTGAAACCAAGCAGGCGGCTGACCGTGGTATGGACGTCGGCCTGCTTGATCATCCGGTCCATGCGCTTCACGAAATCCAGTGAAGAGAGCAGGCGATTGATGATGGGGTTGCCACCAATCGAGTCGTCACGCGTTATGCGGATTTCTCCTTCAAATGCGCTGTCGGATTCCCGCAAGGCCTCGGCAACACGTTGTTCCAGGCGCTCCTCACGAGCGTCTGATTTGCGCGAGGCGAGCAGGAAGAGCGCATACGTAAGAAACAGGAAGAAGAGAAATATGGTAGTTGAAATCAGCATCTTTTGTACGACCTCCTAGAAGAACGCCGGCAATTGCATGCCATATTGCTTGAGACGCTCGGCAAAACGCGGACGAATCCCGGTCGTGCGGAACCTTCCGATAACCTTACCCGTGCCATCAACTCCAGTGCGCTCGAACTGGAAGATCTCCTGCATGGCAATCGTTTCACCTTCCATGCCGGTAATCTCAGATATCGAAACGATACGGCGTGTTCCGTCCGTGAGTCGGGCCACCTGAATGACAAGGTTAACTGCCGAAGCGATTTGTTGGCGCATCGCCCGGTCTGAGAGTCTCATCCCTGTCATCTGCACCATCGTCTCGAGGCGAGCAAGTGCATCCCGGGTTGTGTTGGCGTGGATGGTGGTGAGCGAGCCGTCATGGCCCGTGTTCATAGCCTGCAGCATGTCGATAGCTTCGCCACCACGAACCTCACCGATCACAATACGGTCTGGACGCATGCGCAGACTGTTGCGGACAAGATCGCGCTGCGTGACTTCACCGCGGCCTTCGATGTTCGGCGGACGAGTCTCGAGACGCACCACGTGCGGTTGTTGCATTTGCAGTTCGGCCGAGTCTTCGATCGTCACTATGCGCTCACTAGCCGGAATAAAGGCAGACAAAGCGTTCAGCAAAGTAGTTTTACCTGCGCCGGTGCCGCCGGAGATGATGATGTTCAAGCGAGCACGGACACACATTTCAAAAAGAATAGCGATCTCTTTCGTAAGAGCCCCATTCTCAATCAGCGCCGGCATGCGCAAAGGATCGGTGCCGAAGCGACGAATGGAAAGAACTGGTCCATCGAGCGCGAGTGGCGGGATGATCGCGTTGACACGAGAGCCGTCGGGAAGGCGGGCATCAACCATCGGTTGCGCCTCATCGATGCGACGTCCGACAGTCGAGACGATGCGCTCGATCACACGCCTCAGGTGCTCGTCATCTTTAAAACTAATAGCCGTCTTCTCCAACTTCCCGCGACGTTCAATGTAAATACTGGAATACGAGTTAACCAGGATGTCGGAGATGGTCGGATCAGCGAGCAATGGTTCGAGCGGGCCAAGTCCAAAGAGCTCGTGGTGAACTTCACCGACCAGGCGGTCGCGCTCCGCCGCTGAAAGCGGCAAATTCTCTGCCTGCAGCAGACCTTCGGCCAGGCGCGAGACTTCGCCATGAACCCGGTCCGGAGAGAGGGCGCTGAGTTTTGTTAAATCCAGGCGCGTAACGATAGCGCGATGAAGGCGGGCCTTCATCTCCTGAAAGACCTGGTTTCCTTCCTCAGCCGCAGCGGCTGCGCTGTTGCCATTTCCGTCTTTGATGTATCTCTCTCTAAGCGCCATGTGTGTTCCTTTGTCAGTGCGTCCTCTTGTTCCCTATTTGCCTCGCGAAATCTATGACGATTCTCCAAGGAGTTTCGCAAGATCAAGCGGTGCAGTCGTGCGTTCGCGGCTAAACATCGTTCCGAATTTCTTACGCGGCGGAGGTGCAGGGGAGTGGCTGTTACCGGAGACGAGGGCCGCGATGCGTCTAATTTCCGCAGTTATCTTTGAGGATGGATCTTCCTGCACGAGTGGTCGCCCGAGGTTGATTGAATCCATCACTTTCCGGTAATCGTTTGGCACAAAGCCAATAAGCTGCTCGCCCAGGTGCGCCTCCACCTTTTGCAACTGCACATCGATTTGCTTGCTCCAGCGGTTGACCACGACATGGACTTTGGAGCGGCCATAATCCAGACGTTCGAATACCTTAAGCGCGCGCTTGGTGCTGCGAATGCCGGGAATATCGAGGGTGAGCACCACCAGAATGTCGTCAGCCAAATCGAGAGCTGCCACTGTCACCGGGTCGAAGGTGTGCGGGAGGTCGAGCACGATGCATTCGTACCGCTGCCGCAGGAGATAGAGGATCTCGGAAACATCCTGGGGTTGGATGTCCTCTGCCTCGTGGGCTTCGAGTGGGGCGGCCAGTACAGCAAGATTTGTTGAGTGGGGTGTAACCAGACTGGTCATCAGCGCGTCGTCCAGACGGGCGCGATTGTGGACGAAATCGGCGAGCGAGTATTTCGTGTCGAGCCCGAGAAAAGAAGCCGCGTCCCCCGCCTGCAGATTGAGATCCACCAGCAGTGTCGGCACGCCCATCGCCGCCGCCAGGTTTGTACTGAAAAATGAAACGCCTGCGCCGCCCTTGCCCGAGAATACGGCGACAATGCGGCCGTGATCTTTTGAAGAGTTTTCTCCGTCGGTGCAGAAATCAACCACACGATCCATGACGGTGCGGAATTCGTCGGCGATAACTGGCAGCTGGATAAATTCCCGCGCACCGGCGCGCATGCTGCCCAGAATCAAAGCCGGCGAGGCGTCGCGAGCGGCGCTGATAATGGCCGTATGTGGACAGGCAGCGGCGAGCTGCTTGATAAGAGCAAACTCTTTGTCCGAATTCTCCGGCCCTACTGTGATAACTGCTGCCGAGGGTCGCAGCCGCGTGACGTCGGCAAGCATCTGTTCGAGACTATGGCAATCAGCCAGCAAGTGTGCGCGTCCGCTAGCTGACAGCGCATCCCTTAGTTCGTCGGAAGATTCGCCGTTCCTACTCAGCGTAATGAATGTCAGTGGTTGCATCGTGATGACTCTTTTATCTGTTAGCTTTATTCCGGACAGTTAAGCTCTGGTACGAAACCTGCGCTCTCGCCCACAACCGTGGTCTGATAAGGGGGCATATTAATTACCCTGGCCGCTACCGCGAAGGTGTAGGTGTAAGTCACGATCTTGACTGAGACCGTACCCTGTGCCACGCCGAAGTCGTTAGAGTAATCAACCTGAATGTTAGCGGGCGTAAGACCGTTTACAAGTGGTGCCGAGCCGGCCGTTGGCGTCCCATACAAGACGACGTTCTTGACGCGCTCAAGGGAAGTATCAGAACCAATGCAGCCGGCGAGGGCCGGTTTACACTGGGTGGCGGCGTAACGCGCGCCGCGGCGGGTAGACTCGACCATCGCGTTGTGCGTAAAGAACAAGTGTCCGCCGGAGATTATGGCCATAATGATCATGAGAAAGAAGGCCGCCGTTATTGCGAACTCCACGATAGCCGTGCCGCGCTCCGAGTGATTTTTTGTATGCCGCTTCATTCGTCTAGAGACTCCTCTTTGGGTCCGCACGCTATGGCATGTAGCGCATCTGGGTGCTCGGTTTCAGCGCATTGCCGTAAAAGGTTCCATTTGCCAGTCCTGTCATGGTGGCGAGATTCCATACTCCCGGCGCGTAGTTAAGATTTATTATCTCGACTCTAAAGTACTTAGCCGTGCCGACAGGAATAACCGGGTTGCAGGGTACTGCGATGTTGTCGCATATGTTCACGTTAGCAGTCGTCAGTCCGACGACGATCGGCGGCGTCGTCGAGCAAGGTGCTTGTGTACGGTCCCCACATCCGTAAACTACCAGATTCTTTGCCCATGTCTTCTCGTTGGTAATATCGGTCGCAGTGCCGTTAACAACGTTTCTTGATGTAGAAAGATAACGCGCGCCAACGTCGGTCGCCTTGGCGAGGGTCGTGTAGGTGTAGAACAGGCGACCCAACTCTGCGGTCCCTACAAACAAGATCAGCAGGATAGGAAATACGATCGCGAGTTCAATCATCGAAGATCCATTTTCCTGCCCGGCTATTCGGCTTATTCTATTTTTCAGGTATCTCAACGTCATGGTTGCATGCATCTCGCCATCTCACCTGTAAAGAACCGGGGTTCGCAGAGGGGAGGAGCACGTAGGCGGACCTTCAGCGCTAACCTCAGCCTGATCAACGTACAGAACTGGAATATCGCCACACGGCGCGTTGCAGTTACCCTGAGGGACCGGAACCGGACTCTCCAGCAAGAAAACCCCCCAGAACTGAATATTGGTGGTGTAGGCCGGATAACTGGGCTGCAGCGGCGGTGGTCCGTTAGGCAGGATGATAGGAGCAATAAGCCTGCGCCGCATATTCGGGTTGTTATTAAGGTACGTTTGCCAGGAAATATTCTGGGTCAGGTTCGTGTCCGGCGGAAAAGGGGGATTTGTCAGTGCATTGCCATAGCCGTTTGCGTAAATACCGAAACGGGTATTCATCCCGTCACCCGAGTTCCTTGGTCCGTTATTCTGATTCGAACTCGGCGTCATATTGATATTGTCGCCTAGTGACTTACAGTAATTTTTCAGTCCGGCGGTGAGCACCGCCGTCTCACCCGTGCCGTTGCCGTTGATGTCGGGCACCTCGAGAATGATGTAGTCCTTATCAGCGATGACCGCCTCGGTGCCCGTGCCCTGGTTAAAGTGAAGGGTCATCGTCGTGCCGGGGGCGGGCGGAGTGAAACCGTTGGTTGGGTCGTTGTCGGCATCATTCAGAGCGATGGCAGCCGGGAAGAAATCACAGACCTTGCTGAGTCCGATTGACATTCCCGCTACAGCCTGCCTCGATTCGGCGTGCGACACTCCGAGTACGCTTGAAGCGAAGAGGATGTTTGTCGAGCCGGGCTGGGTGGTGACGCGCACATATTGAATATGCTCGACCGTGCCGGTAACCTTCGCGTCTGTTGCGTTCATATACGTGCCGTCGACTTCGGTGGCAAATGCAATAGAAGCGATGGTCACGTTTGTCTTTGCTCGCAATCCCTGTGTGTTGATGACAGTGTTTGCGATGTTGACGGCGTTATCAATGCCGGATGTGCCTCCGTTTAACTCGCGTGCTGCGTTCAAGGCCGCGGCGTCGGCCCCGTTCTGAAGCTCTGCACGCACCAGATAGATGCGGGAGACATCCAGGCACAACCCAACCATCAACAGCAGAAGCACTGCAAAAATTGCGGTCATGATCATGATGGAGCCGCGCTCGCCGCTCCGTAGCTGTGCTCGCTGTTCAATCATTGATGACATCCGCTAAACCTCCAGTCTGCTCGGGCCCAAGTCGGGTTAACAATTCAACCTTCGAAAAACTTCAGGAACCTCTGATCAACATGTCTGCGCCGCGCAGCGTCGGTCTGAGTCCGGCCCGGGCGTTGAACACCGGGCCAGACCAGACTTATGTGCGCTGCGAACCTAGGGGGTTGGAGTGACCTTCGCCTCCTGTGTTGTTCCAGTAAGCGGTTGCGCCAGCGATACGCTTGGCGCCCCGGCTTTGGTACCCGTCGCCGGGACGGCAGCCGGAGTCACTTCTTTGGTCGGTGCAGCAGGAGCTGTTGAATTCGGCGTTTCCGGCGGAGTAGTTGCCGCCGCACCGGATTTGAGAATGAACCCGGTTGGTCCGTCTATCTGCCCCTGTTTGTGATCGATGCCCAGGAGCGAACCCTTCTTCAAGGATTCAACGTTTGGAATTGGGGGCAGATCGTCTCGGTTAACCGGTTTCACCATCTGCGCAGTGACGATGAACATCAACTCGCTTTCGTTTTTCTGAAACTGCGTTGACTTGAACAGGTTTCCAAGAATTGGAATGTCACCAAGACCCGGCACCTTCGAAAGCGACCTCGTCTCGCTGTTGTCCAGTAGTCCCGCGAGTGCAAAGCTCTGGCCGTCGCGCAGTTCAACGCCGGTCCTGGCGCGTCGAGTACGAAGACCGGGAACAAGGAAACCGCTGAACTTCACGCCGTTGGCAAAGTCAAGCGTGGACACTTCAGGTTCCAGCTCCAGTCGAATGTGATCTTCATCGATGATGGTGGGTTTGAAATTGAGACGGACGCCATATTCCTTAAATTGGATACTGACCGTGGTCCCGTTGCCGCTACCCTGAACGATCGGTACTGGATATTCACCGCCGGCGAGGAAACTAGCCGACTGACCGTCCATCGCGATCAAGTTTGGCTCGGCAAGGGCGCGCAGCGCGCCTTGTGTTTGCAGCGCGCGGATCATAGTAGTCATGTTGCCGCCCAGTACCAGAAGGTTGAGCCCACTAAAAGTGCCTCCGAGGATGCCCCCAGCCACGCTGGAAACATCGCCCGGCCCGCCACCGGTTGCAAAGCCACCCACGCCCGGACTGGCCTGATAGGCGTAGGAGCTACCGAGATCGCGTATGCGACTGCGATTAACTTCGGCTACTCGCACCAGCAACTGTACCTGTCTCAGATCCTTCACCGGCGATTCCAGCAGATTGACAGTCTTGAAGCCGGCAGCCTGGATAACAGCGTCTGCCTGAGTCGCAACCCGCGGATCGCTGACAGTTCCCGAGATGACTACCGAGCCATTGGCCTGACTCAAACGAATGTCGTCTTTCGGAAAGAGGGCGCGGATCTGTGAATCAATTAACGAGAGATTGGTACGGACATAGACATCAAAGACGATGAAGCGTCCGGAACCCTTTTCCCAGGCCACGAAATTAATCTGGCCAAAGCCCTTGCCGTTGACGATTACCTGGTTCGACGAGATCAGCACGGCCTCGGCGATCTCGGGGTTAGAAACGGAAAAGCGCTCAATTGCGTTGTCAAAGGTAATGACCCTCGACTGACCAACGAGCACGTTGACAGGGATAGCTTCTTTCGTCGCCGTGGCAAAGGAAGCGTTCGTGGTCTGCTCCTGCGCAAAAAGCGGCATGGCGCACAGCAGGATTGTTCCGAGGGCGACGATGAAGTAGCGGATGGAAGAACGGGACTGCATGATCATTTTCTCCTTAGCTGATTGGGGACTTAATCTTAAAGGGCGAGGACTTCGCTGATCGGAAGCCGGCTACCCTCCGTGCTCCTACGGTATTTCGACTTCGCGCCGTTTTGGGCCCTCGATCAACTCAATCGAGTTGCGTGGGGCGGGTGTGGCAGCAGGTTTTTCTTCCCTGAGCGCTATGCTGGGGCGCCTGACTGGAGTAATACGCCTTGCGACAAACTTGGACTCATCGGCCTTTTCACTTGGTGGTGGGGGCTGCGGCACAAATGTCTGGCCACTCAATAGCGAGTTAGTAGTGGCTCCCTTGGTTTCTGAGTCTTCCTGGTCGCTGTAGTTCCGCATTACGAGTTGCAGCCTGCCCCCATTGGAAGCGAGTACCAGCTTCTCTGCCTGCTCGGGCGTTACCTGCAGCGTCACTGCCTTCACTTCCGACGGCTGGCGCTGGTTTTCGGGAGAATCAATCTTCGTCCCGCTGGCGAGCACCTTGATGTTTTGCAGGACGATCTTTGAGATGGGACCATTCGCTCCCGCTTGCGCGATAGGGTTGATGACGGCGACTATGTCGACAAATGAACCCGGCATAATAAAGCCGGAGACGCCGACCACGTCGTCTACCTTGACCGTCATCGCGCGGTAGCCTTCGGGAATAACGGCCGAAAGGCCAGCCCCCGTTCCCGCCGGAGCGAGCTTCATGTTGGTGATAGTCTCGCGCGCGCCAATGGGCGTAATAGCGACGCGGCCGACAACGTCATCCACTTTGCGAAAAATACCTTCCGGCAGAGATCCGTTTGGAATCGGCGCCAGGGCCAACTGCTCGGCTGTGATCTTTTCGCCGAGGGGAATTTCTGCTTTGGCGACGACAACATTCCCGAGGTCTTTGGTGAATGCTTGTACGTTTGAAAGGTAGCGGGTTACTAACATTACGCCGACCAGGCCACAGATCACTGCTCCCGTAAGCGCGATAATTAGACGTTTATTTCGCATGACTCAATTCTCCATTACCGAAGTAAATTGCCGAAAGTAAGTTGCCGAAAACTTCAAAGGCGCCTCAGGCGCGAAACAGGAAAAAAGCAATGACGCTGCCGAAACAAATGGGTACCGCATAAGGCAGCGTGTGGCTGCGATCAACTGGAACTTCGAACCGCGGTACTCGTTGGCCGGGCAGCAAGCCATAAAAAACCTGCGTGACCCCAAGTAAGGTCGTGACCGTGCGTCGGGAGTAAATCATTTTACAAATCGCGAATACTCCCCCTGTCAATGCGACGACGACCAGCGTGGGCAGCACCAGAGAGAAGCCGTTGATCGCTCCGATAGCGGCAAACAGCTTGACGTCGCCGGCGCCCATCGTGCCGAAGGCGTGCAGGAAAAACATCAAACCAAAAGCGAGTGCGAATCCCCCCAGGCTTACTAGCAACCCGTGGGAACCGCCGAAGATGGTGTTAAGCGCAAGACCGCCTATGAAAGTCAGCAGCACCAGCTCATTCGGAATTCGCCGGTACCGCACATCCCAATAGGTTATGAGGAGCGCCATCGGTATAAACAAAATGCCGAGCGCAATAGTCTGAGAACCAAGCATCTGCCTGTCTCCGTGTCGAGTTAGCTGATCAGCCAAACGAGGCGCGCTGCACCTCGTCAAAAAGAGTTTGACGGGCCGGAGCTGATTGCAGCTTTCCGCCCGTCACCTCTCTGTTTGCAAGCAATTGTTGCGGGTGGCCGGGCCAATTAACTCTGAGCCGCGGCGTTTTGCAATCTGTTCTTAATCGTGTTGGCCCAGGTACCGCCGCTGGCATAAATAATGGCCGCGGCAACAGCGATGAGACCGGCGATGACGGCATACTCGAGTGTTTCCATACCGCTCTCATCATTGAGGAACTTCTTAATCGTATTCATTTGGCTTCTCTCCTTGTCTGCTTGAAAAAGGTTAAGTTTGGACCCGGACTAGCGCGGCGATCCGGACTAAAAGATTGCACAGGAAGTGCAGGCGTCATCTCAGGAATCCTGAGTGATCGCTTCCTGCCGATCACGGCAACATTTCGAGTGCGGGTCGCATAAGAGCAACGGTTATGCCAGCATTAGGGAGGCGCAGAGTTTGGCGGCAGCGACTCGTCCGTCGCGCAAGTAACCAATGTGATTGCTTCATTTAAATCTAGGACGCAGCTCTGATGAACTGGCCCCGAATGCGGAACCACTAAAGTGTTATTCGCGTTGAACACTGCTCGCAGGCGAGCAATTGTGGCAAAACTCGTCGTTTCGTTTCGGGCTTTGTAAGCATTGGTAGCGGAATGGCATAGACAGCCTCACGCCCAGTTAGTATTCTTTGCGGAATGCTCACTCTTGATCGCATTCGTGGATATTGCCTCATAATCCTCAGTATTAATCTTGTGATGTTAGGCCTGACCTTCATTAAGACGTCGGAGTCGGGCCTAACAATCTTCGGGGCGCCATTCGGCGGCGACTTTGCAGAATTTTATTCCGCGGGAAAGATCATTAATGAGTATGGTGCTCATCGCCTATACGATTTGAACCTGCAAGATACCTTAGTTCACGAACAAGTTCCTATTTCCCCTGACATCTCGATCCCTTACGTTTACCTGCCATTCCTGGCGCTGCTGTTTGCGCCTTTAGCTCGGCTTTCCTTTGCGTGGGCCTACTTCGCCTGGCTCGTGATTTCCACTGGTCTTTATGTATCTGCGGTATTGCTGGCGCTGAGGCGTAACCCGGCATTGCCTCGGGGATTAACGCTCCTTGTTGCGCTCGCCTTTCCTCCCTTTTGTATGTATGTATTGGGGGGCGGACAGGTCTCTGCCGTTGGCTGTTTTATTTTTGCCGGCGCTCTGTACCTGGCTAATACCGGGCGTTCTTTTCTCAGCGGTCTTGTGCTTGCGCTGCTTCTGTATAAACCCTCGCTGGTTGTGCTCATAGTGCCGGCTCTCTTATTTGCCGGCCAGTTTCGCGCTTTAATTGGGTTCGCCGTTGGGGCCATAGTCTTGTGTTTGGTGTCCTGGTGGATGATTGGCAGTGAGGAATTAATTCACCTTGGACGCCTCTTGCGAGCTTTCGGTGGGACGATAGGATTTGAAGGATCGCGCACAGCCAAGTATGTGGATCTTGGAGCATTCGTTAGACTTCTGTTTCACGTAAATTTAGGAGTACTGCCACTAGTTTTGATCCCTCTATGCGCGTTCTTCTTCAGGCACAATCCCTGGGCGACATTTCCCGCCACGCTGCTTCTTAACGCTTACGCCCCCATATACGATTTGGTTTTAGTGGTGCCAATTATCATCGCAATAGAAAGGATTGATCGTTCGGTCGCTACGTTGTTTGTTGTTTCGTTGGTTGCTGTACCAGTCGCGCAAGTCACGGGCGTTCAGATGCTCACGCCAGTATTGACCTATTTAGCGTGGCGAATGGCAGGGCATCGCCCCTTCACTCGATCGACGATCGTTCAGTAGTCCTCAGCGAGTTCAGATAAGGCTGAAGTAATTGTGATGTTAGGACTCTTGCTCCGATCATTGGGGATGCGACTAACGAAGGGCGTCGCAACAAGAGAAAGCATTGACTGACGATAACTTATGCTTGTTAAATTCCTTCGAACATACGCGGCTATGGGCCATTTACGAAGACGGAGTAGCCACAATCGATCTTCAATCCGAAGCAACCAGTTACAGTCGAGTCTAAACCTCTATTAAAACAAACGAACCCATTGTGCAGATTTCTGAGCAATCAAGGCGAGGATTTGTCGACCTGCTATCGACTCGAGAGCTTCTCGTTTTCGTCTTCATGGCAGTGATCTTTATTCTTGCCTCTCAGCCTATCACCGATCCGGATTTCTGGTGGCACCTCAGCACAGGGCAATACATCGTCGAGATGAGGAGTGTTCCACACACCGACATCTTCTCCACGTTACGTTTCGGAAGTGAATGGGTTACGCATGAATGGTTATCTGAAGTAATCATCTATTCAATTTTTGGCACTCTGGGCTATGGAGGACTGATTGCAACCTTTTCACTTCTTATCGTGGCCGCGTTTTGGATAGTTTATCAACGTTGCAGAAACTTTGGCGTGAACTCCTATGTTACCGGGTTTGCGGTGCTGCTTGGCGCCGTGGCCACAATGCCTACCTGGGGCGTACGTCCGCAAATGTTTTCGCTGCTTTTGGCGAGTATTTTTATCAACCTTTTGGATCGGTATGCACGGCGAGAAGCGATGCCTTCAATTTGGTGGCTCGCGCCTTTAATGATTCTGTGGGTCAACCTGCACGCGGGATTTGCTTTGGGCCTGGCCTTAATCT
>DATGYM010000403.1:0-3661 GCA_035297925.1 Pyrinomonadaceae bacterium
TTGTTGCTGGAAGAACCTAGAGATCAACCCAGAGTTCGAAAGCCCCATCGACGGTCGAGTTCGCAGAACAGGCGGACGCCAGAATTGAACCCATGCATGCCCGCTCCTCCGGGTCGCGGAGATCTTGCAGCCCGCTATCGCACTCCAGCCGCTGGTTTTCTTGGCCAGAGAAGGTATGCGGTGCTATAAGATTCTGCCAAGTAGCGAGGACCTTCTCCATCAGATCAAGGCATTGAAAGCCCTTGCCATCGTTTAGTTGGACCTGAATGCTTTCTTCTCCTACTCCATATCCGCCTTTTCCATACCCGCCGACACCATAACCTCGGGCTGGCGTTGCCGACGCGGTTACGGTTCGCGCCGATCAAGTGTGAAGTGCTTGCACGCGGTGGCTAGGGGTCCACAAACCTTGAGGCAGTGATCGTCGCGAAGGTCCCGCGCAACGGCGCCTGGAGCAACATTGGGATCCTTTTCAACCCAATCGATCGTGGAATATCCCGTGACAACGAAGTTGAACAAGCGATCGCTAGTGACTCCTCAAGAGAGCGGCATCGCGCTGCAACTTTGCGAAGAGATCACGTACAGACAACAGGTTGAAGGTGAGTGCCATAATGCTGAGCTTAACGTAGCAGAAATTAGCAGCGGGCAGCCACTTGCCCCTGTGCCGAAAGACTGTCGGATTCCAATCGGCTAAGTCATTGTGTGCTGTGGGCAGAGCGCACTTAAGGGACCTGTGCGATAACCACATGATTTTCACACGCCACAGTCCAGTTTCCGAATTGTCCGTCACTAGCCCGCATTATTCGTGAAGACATCGCAAGCGCCCAGTTATTGGTGCGCAGTGGGTTGTAAATCCCGATAGTTGGGTTTGGTCGAGCAAAGGAGCAAAGGAATCGAAGAGTTCCAAGATCGGGATGTTCAAGTTGCCGGATGGAGAGACAGGGGCGCCGTGACCGTCGTCGGTGTGGAATTCGGTTGAGCTAGTAAACCGGAAAAGGGATTTAGCCGGTTGCCGCGCCGAGCGCCAGAGCCACACGACGGAAGGCGGGTAGAAACGGGAAGGAAGCGGGCAGATGGACGACGACGCGTCGTACCGAGACCAAGACCCGAGCGCCTAGCTTCAGCAATCGTTCGCGCAGCGTGCCAACTTGGGCGCGGGCACAAGCGGTGCCGGCAGCGCGCAAGCGCAATTCCTGCATTAGCACGTACGCCGCGGCGGTGAGTAGGACGCGAAACTGGTTGGCCCAGAAGCTGCTGCAACTGGTGCGGTCGATGTCGAGCTCGTGCAATTCTTTTATGCGATTTTCGATGTCCCCGCGCTGGCAGTAGACCCGTTCGTAAATCCATTGCGGGCTCTGTTTCATGTTGGTGATGACAAACCGGGGATTGTCTTTGGGGTCCTTATCGGCAGCGCGGACGACCTCGGCTTTGATGATGACGCGGCGCAGGCCTGGCCACTTCCCGGCCTTGTAGCGGACTTCCCCGTAAATATGTTCGGTCTTTCCGCTGCGCCGCGAGAGCTGGCGCGCTCGCTGCATTCCGCTTTCGACCACGCGCTTCAACAATGTATTCTTGGCCATCGCGACTACATATTCCAGTTTCGGCTGGGCGTCCAGAAACTCCAGCACGGCAGGATGCGCAAAACCGCCATCCAGGCGTACCCGAATCTGTACTCCAGAAAGATGGTGACGAATCATCCTCACCAAACGCCGCAGGATGCCAACTGCTCCCGCCGCTGCGCTCACTTGCCGGGCTGTAACACCGCGGCGCAGAGATACTGTTCGGCTTCGTCGTTGAAGCTGACAAAACCCATCACCGGCAGGTAGCACCAGGTGTCGTAATGTCCGTTGAAGAACGACAACTGCTGCGCGCCGTGCGTGGGATCGTCGGTCGGGTCCAGATCGATGGTGACGCGATAAGTGCGATGACGCAGCCGCTTGGCGTGACGCCGGATCACACTCTCGGCCATGAACTCGCCCGAACGATAAAGTTCCTTTACCCCAACTCCGTTCTCGAAACGCGACAACGTCGGCTGCGAAGCCAGGCTCCGACCCTCGATCGGATCGCGATCCAGAAGTAGTTTGTGAATCGGATCCTCGGACAGGCGGGCTGAATCGTTGGTGTCCGGGTAGCCGCAGGCGATCGCAAACACTCGCTGCGCCACCAACTCGCACAACGAATGATCGACCTTGCCCGCTTGCCGATCATCTCGAAGGCAGGAACTCAGTCCAGCCACCAACCCATAGTGTCGATCCGCGGCCTTCAGCAGCAGAGCCCCGCCGTCGGAACTCCCCTCGCGCTGATCGAACTGGGCAACGATTGGCTTGCGAAAAATTCCTGGGAACAACAAACACTGTGTTGTGCTATCGTCTGACATTAAGGAAGCCTTTTTTGTTGCTCAAACATTGTCTAGTCAACATGTTTGTAACAGAGGAGGCTTCTTTTGTCTTCCGATCTCTTCACATTCACGAATAATGCGGGCTAGGCGCTGTGATTTTGGGGTATGTCACGGTGGGCTTGTCAGGCTCGGGTCTTGCGTTTACGGTGAGGGGTGCTGTGCGCAAAAAGCCGGACCCGCGTGGGTCCGGCCTGAAACGCGCGTATCACAGTGAAGCAATGCGATCGTGAGGGTCCGAACGTCGGTTTCCCGCCACTAACCCATGGCCGCATTGCGGTTCGGAACTGGACACAGAATACCTGCTACCACCCTGCCTAGTCAGCTAGCAGTTGTGCTAGGTGCCACCTTCGATGTGTTTGGGACATGCCGGGGGCAGGGGGTGCGGCCAATCCATGATTGATGTCAGTAGGCGTCGGTGTTGAAAAACTCCTTCTGGGGTGTTTCACACGGTCAAAAGTGCATTTGTAAGTTCTTGAATTGTCGTTCGACGCGCGCGCTGAAATTCGCTGTGTCATACATGACCATTTCGTTATTTGCTTCAACAGGTATGAGCCGCCTCAACGAAAGACTCCCTTCGAAACTAGCCGGTGGACCTGCACGTATTGACAGTTACCAGTCTCGGGCATGTGACCTAACCTTACGAGGGAGAATCAAGCCTGTAGAGTTGAATTTTTGGGGATGCGCTGTTCTCGTCGTGCTTGATTGCGCGCCGTTTTGTGTCCGGCACTTCATGGCAAGGACATGGTCAATTCTCGTTCAGCAACGATTGCCACCTTGTCCTCTGGCCTTCTGGTGGGTCTTGAGCGACCTGCGACGCACGCGATTCTAGCAGCGTCCAGGATCCAGAAAATTTCTGCCAAGAACAACATCAGTACCGAGGGCGATCGGGCCGCTCGATTGTTCGTAGTTCAAAGCGGCCGGGCACGCTTTTACCACCTCACCAAACAAGGCGACGTAGTTCTGCTGGCGTGGTTGGTACCGGGAGACGTCATCGGGTTGGTGACCATACTGAAAAGTCCGCCTCGCTATATGGCAACCGCAGAAGCTACTTCCGACTGTGAGGTCTTGGCTTGGGAGCACTCCGTCATCCGCAAGCTCATTTCCTTGCACCCGCTGCTCGCAGAGAATGCCTTTCGCATCGCTCTTCGCCACCTGCGAAGCTTCATCGGCCGCCATGCTGGACTGGTTACCAAGACTGCACAGGAAAGATTGGCAGAGACCCTAGTTAGGCTCAGTGATCAATCTGGCCAGTTTCGTCCCGAAGGG
>DATGYM010000404.1:0-5750 GCA_035297925.1 Pyrinomonadaceae bacterium
CAAGCCCAGCCCGAGAACAGACAAGAGTCAACGAAGCGCGCAAATTTGGCTGTGACAGGTAATTCCTTTGTGCGCTCAAGCCCGACCTCCAATGCAAAAATCATCACGACCCTCCTACCCGGCACGCGTATCCAGGTTACAGGCCGGATGGGAGAGTACTACACCATCCGCTCTCTTGATACGAAGGGAATCCGTGGCTACGTTCACAAAGAGGACGCGTTCTTTGGGAGCGCACGATAAATTTTGACAGACAAAGGGTATTCTGAATCAGTGCTCGTGGGAGATATCGAAGAAAACGGCTCCCTCGCGCTTGGATTACCCATTTGCCGATTAGCACAGTTGATTAGAGGTCAAACGGTCTCTTTTAAGCTCTCAGTCCGGAAGCATTTTTGAGCCGCTGTCCGCGAATTGTCCGTTTGTGAATGAATTAACTTCGGTTCGGCGCTACCCTCGGCAGGGCGCCCCAACCACGTCTGCTTCCTTTCCTTGGGCATAAATTCGGCGCACCCTAGTTCAGCTGCGGATAAGAGTCTTGCCCTAGCCTTTTAGGTCAAATTCTCATATGTGCGCACAATGCCCGGCGCAATTCCCTGAATTTGAAAACGCCTCTTTGGCTTGAGACCTTCTTAGGTCATTACTGCTCCCTTCGAGGCAATCGGGACGTGGCTCATGGTTTGCGCCATTAGAAGGCGAGAGATGGAGGTTTTTATGTCATCTCAGGTGCGCCATTCGGATTCTCAAGAAACATGGTTTCGCTCGGACAAAAAGCTGTTTACGGCGGTTCTAAATGTTTTGTGCGACTGCTATGTCCGCGAAACGCAGCATGCCATGCGTTACCGCCAGCATGCCGAACGCATCCATTATCCGGAGTTTCGCCAGGAGCTATTAAACATCGCTGCCGAGGAGCAAAAGCATGCTGAATCAGTTGGCACACATATCGAGACCCTGGGCGGACGGATTCCTGAAGTCGTTCGTGTGCACATTCCCAGAGAGCAAATCTGTGGCTGTATTTGCAAACTGATCTCGACGAGGAAGAGCGCTGTGCCGAAGAGCTTAGGGATGATTTACTCCTCGTGCTCGGCAACGCACCTGAAATCGCACGCCTGCTGAACCGAATCGACGAGGACTGCAAAAGGCATTGGCTCCGCATACGAGCTATGCTGGCCGACAGCGATCCTCTGTCACCCGGTCCGCCTAAAGAGATAAGCAAAAAGTCCGGCAGATTTCCCTCTGTCATTCTCGTTAAACCTCGCAGTAACTAATGCTCGCGTGTTCGTAGCATTGTCGTCGAATCGGAATTGCGTGGCGTTGCTCACCGCGAAACTTTTCGGTAAACGGAATGGTCAGCGATCAATTTCCCAGGCGGAACTACAGTTCTATTCGACAAGGAGGAAAACGATATGCCCAAATACAGCGGCGGCACGGTCAATGTTCAGCCGGTCGAGATGAGAGGCCGAGTTTCCGGCTACGTCATTTCCCGGCTTTTTCACAAAGTAGCAGTTGGCTGAACTTCGACTAGGGAGGAAAAGATGAGTTCAGGGATTTTTCGGTTCTTCGGCGCCTCTGTCGCCACGATGTTGTTTGTTGGCTTCGCCTTGGCCCCAACACCGGCGCCGGCGCAGGGCCTGCAATGTGCCAGCAATCCTTTGATCGGGACGTGGCGACTGAATCTTCAGAAATCCACGATCACCCGGAACAACGGTGTAATCGAACCGCGCATCATGATCATCGCTCCGTTTGGAGATAACGGAATCACGGAAGTGTTCATCAACGACCGTGACCCACGCCTAGTGGGACGGTGGGAGATGTGGTCGGTGCAGTTCGACGGGAAGCCATACCCCACCAAAGGCGGTGATCCGCGTCAGATGCGCTGGACACGGATTGACTGCAACACCTTTCAGCACGAGACCTTACGCCAGCTCTATTACAATCTGCCGGGCGGCACCGTGAAAGAATACGTCCCTGAGGGTCGCGTCAGCTCCGCAGGGCGTATTACCGTCTCTGCTGATGGAAAAACGCTCACCAATAAACACACAGGAACACTGGGCAGCCAGACGCGGTACGAGGATGAAATCCTCGTCTTTGACAGGCAGTAGGCGGGCACCAGCTCAGTCGCGCGAGGACGCGTGAGTGCTACGCCGGCGGACGCGCGCGTAGGCGCGGCACGCCGCCATTTTCTGCGAACTGACGATGGCGGAAGGAAAATACGAATTGGAAAGACGCACCGCTAAGGCGCGACCGTGGCGATGATCTCCCATCTATCGCGCGACGATCCTCCGCTCCAGCACCTGTATCGCCGTTCGATGGAGTTAGGTCCGTCGCCCTTGTTAATTTAACTGGTCCCGCGAGCAGGAAACGCTATTCCTGACGGTCTCCATGCGGTTCCGCGCCTGACGCCTCTGCTCATCGGTTATGATGCGCTTTCGCTTTGGCCTCGGCAGCTTGATGTCCACTCGGGGGAGTTCAAACGATGCCGAGCGCTCACTATCCTCGGACGGAACGTAACCAGCTTTCCTGAGTCTGCGGTAAACCGTCTCGGATGCCGTCCAGATTGATGCCGTCAGGTCCTCCTCATTGAAAACAATTATCGTCTTGCGCTCATGCTTTGGCCCTTTGCCTTTCATCGCTTTTCCTCCCCCTCACCCAATCCAGCTCGATAGGTTCTTTCGCCGCAAAGGACGGCCTCGACCCGAACCAGAACGCTCGCCAATCCAAAAATTACTACAAAAGTCCCATGCCGGTTTAAGTTGCTGGTGATATTAGCTCGCTACAATTGGGCCTATTTTCCCATGAATTTATGTGATCACCCGTTGGTACAGATAACCTGGCCATCGCGCGGTGGACGCTTGCACCAGAGATCCAACCCAAGGATCGCTGTTGCGCCAGGTTGGTTCGGCATCGTCAGAGTTGGTCGAAATGGAATACCGAAGCCCAAGACATGAGAGTGAATGGCATTTCTGCGATAACTGCTCCAAGTGGCCGCAGGACAACTTTGATGTGGTCGTTCTCCCAAAACACCCGTCCGATTTCGAGTTATGTGCGGAATGTGTCACCCTGTACGAGCATGGCGAATGTGAACAACGAACTCCGGAACATTCTTGATGGCGCGATGAATGACGGAGCTACATCAAACAAGCAGCGCACGATGAGCGTGGCGGCGAGAAGAAACATTGCGCTTTCGCAGAAGGACGCTGCCGAAGCTCAAGCGAAAAGAAATAATCAACTGAATTTTTCGCAACCCACCATCGTTTCAAGCTACTGTCTGGTTAAATCGCGTTCCAGGTGATCGCGCTCCATTTGCAACGATCGATCTGAACGAGCAATTGAATTGCCGAGCAGCATAATCGAAATGTCGAATGCGGAGCCCCAATATAAACAACTAATGACTACGGCTTCTTCCTACATTCGCATTTGCTTTCAACCATCTTTCAATGAGCCTTTTTTTAAACCTCCACTGATTACCAACTTTAAAAGCCGGTATTTCACCCCTAGCGATCAAACGGTAGATCGTGAATTTATCAACGTTCAGATATTTTGCTATTTGCGCGATGGTCCAAAGTTGCTCTGTCATTATACAGCGTCTTTACCGTGCTGGCTCTCGCCGGAGAGCAATGGCTAGGCCACACCCCGAAAAGATAAGAATGCCTTTAAAATCACAGATGAACCTAAACGGTGTGAGGATTTTAAGCCGTCAGAATGACGGCCGTGCTGTCAAAGTTGTCATCCTTTGACAAACTGGTTCTAGTAGGCATTGCACGGGCTATAGATGTCCTGAGCACCCAAACCGGTCTCTCTACTGTTACTGCAATGGAACCGTCTTCCTTGCGCGATGAACTGCCAGAATTCAGACGCAATATTTTCGAGCCCATGCGCCAATCGCGGCAGGATGCCAGTATCACTGTGTCGGCCGCTATCGGGGCTTTCCGGCAATTTCGTGCGGGTCCTTTTCCGACGCCAATCTAGACACGAAAAAACAAAAAACACGCTGGCTAGCTGCACATATCCTTCCGGGGGTTGTCCTTTCGGGCAATTAGGCAGCGAAGCGCGGGGATAATTCCGCGGATATCGGATGAATGAGCTGCTAAGGGCGATGCGGAGTAAAAACAAATGACTCATTCTTGCCCTGCTCGCGTGCGCTTGGCCATGTGCGACTCGTGCATAACGCTCAACACGACCCCGATGCAGAAGTACACAATGCCCACCACTCCCAGAAATCTCGCCAAGTTGCCGTCTTCGGTGACTTTAAACATGTATAGCAACGTTCCTAACATCAGCAGGCCAAAGCCTACGAATATCCAAGTCCTAATGATCTCAATTCTCATAACGCACCAACATCTCGAAGAGTCATTAATAGCAGCAAAAAGCGTGGCGCACACCGAAGATGGAGCAAACCGAGAAACAATTTCGCTCACCTCCGAATGCAGGTCAAGGAATTTTTGGTGGAAGCCGGGCGAGACAGCGCCAGAGCGGCCGCCGGACGTTTCGCTCCGAGAAATCTTAAAAACGCATTTGCTCAGCCGCCAGGGAAGCCGCGTCAGCAATTTTTATTGAGGCGATTTCTACTGTCTTTGAAAAAATTCCTGCCGACCTGCTTTCTGTATGTAACTGGGATTTAAGATTTTGTACCAAAGCGTCCGCTGCGTATATTTCCCGTTCTTCCGTTTCATCACATTCCGATAAGCCACTAAGGTATAACGTTTATTAAATAATGACGGTAACTTAGCGGTCAGATTTAGGGTGGAGTTTTGATTTGTGTCGCGCGACTCGATAGACTACACGCATGCGAGCAAAGAGTCACCAGCAAGAGAGACGACAGCGGCGAGCTACAAAGCCCAAAGAATTGTTGCCGCGCCCGACTCACTGTGATTGGTGCGGTAATCTGCTTGCAGCTCACAGCCGAGAACTACTCGCGTCCTGCCGCGCCCATGCTCGCCAGCTCCAGGTATTCGGCCGCCGTTCCGATAAAGCTGGCCAAGCACGCCCGTCAGCTTAATCTGTTCGCGATACCCACAAAGGAAATCTCTGGAGACAAGCACGTCCAGCCGTGCTTCATCGAGTGTTGTCGTAAATATTTCGTATCGGACCAAGCTATATCGTTGCTTCATCAACGATTTCATTCCAAAAGAACGTGTTTTGAGACCTTAGAGCCTCATTTTCACCGGCAAATTTGAGCGCGTAGGCTTCCGTTGGTTCCCGCAGCACGTAACTTCCATCGGATTCGACCACGTCCCGATGTGCGGCTTTGAAGCCAAGCTCGTTTTTCACCTTCTCGATGAAAGACCGACTTCCAACCGCAATCGATTCCGTCCAGCGATCATCGCGTACCGCCAAGCCGTTCTCCAATCCTTGCTCGACCCATTGGCGGTGCGTTCTCTGAAAATTTTTCAGACCCGCAAACCCGCTCAACTCGCTCAAGCTCTGTAAGTCGATAATGGCGTAACGTTTCGGCGGCTTGTGGATCTCAGAAAAGCCGCTTTCCTTCCACTGCCCAGGATGATTTACCACACCTGCGCGTACCATGTTCAAGTCAATGTAGACCATACAGCGATGTAGATGCTCGTCAGCTTGAACAGCGGTAGCGTGATAGCGATCCTCCCAGAACGCACCCTGCTTGCCTTTGCGCTGGTTGTATTCCTGCGCCGTGCGCCCGGCGATGAGCTGCATGCTCTCGGCAATGACGTTTGACCCGGTATCTTTGATTAGAAGATGAACGTGATTGGATGTGACGATGTAATCGAGCACGCACAGAC
>DATGYM010000405.1:0-1913 GCA_035297925.1 Pyrinomonadaceae bacterium
TCTCGTCCAATCAGTTACGTGCCTTACAATCATCACAGTCCGCCACTAGCGGCAGCCGGAGCCCGAATTTCGTGGCTAAGCGGTGGATCTTGAGACGGATGTCGCGAGAGAACCGCAAAGCCTTGCGCGTCCCGTTATGGCGGCTTAAGAGTTCCAAGTTCCTGAGTTTCCAGCCGATTTCGTTCGAGTTGTAGGGATAAGTCTCACCCCGATCGCGCAGCAGCGCATTCACCCGTTTCGTGATTTCAGCGGTGCTCATCTCCTTTTCTGCGTGCGCGGCAGCCCAAACCGATTCCACAATCGCCACATGGGGATCGCGAGCGCGACTCGCCAGCAGGTCATGCTCGTGGGCCTCGATCATCGGCCTCAAAGCTTCCAGGATTTGAGGATCTTCCACGATACAAGCCGGAAGGCTTCCGCCCAGCGGAAATCCTGAGAACCTTGGTGGAGAAGAAGCATTGGATTGGTACAGGGATGAGAGGGTTCGCAGCCGGAACATGAGGAGCTGAGGTTGATATTCCGCCGCGAGTTGTGCTTCCTCCAGTTCGGATAAAGACGGGAACTCCTGACTCGTCGGCAGGAGCGCGATGTGTAGCACCTCCGGCCCCCAGGCTCTCCGCGCGGCTTCCGTCTCGCAGAAAATTATCTTGGCACAGGCCAGACTGCGCATCGTACCCCGAGGACCAGGGATAACTGTGCCGCGATAATTCGAAGCACGCCAAAAACTGCCGACCCTCGTCGACACGCTCGGGATGTTGACCTGTAGCGTCGGACGCAAGTAGAACGGAAGGCTGTTGTTAAGGGCTGCGACCGTGAGCGGGCGACGACTGAGGACGTGGAGCAGGCGAAACAATCGCATGATCTGGCTCATGTTCAGGCCGGTAACGCACAGTATGACGGGACTTGCGCAGCAATCGGGGAACCATGAGCCAAACGTAATTCGTGCCATGAACGCCGCCTGCTCTCGCGAAAACCCCATGTAGTGGCGGAAAAGATCGCCGATCTTCCAGAAAAACGTCCCGGCATCCTCGTACTCCGCTGGCTCGCGCGCAAGCCTCGTCGCCTCGAAAAGGCTGGTGGGCACGTAGCCCACTGTGAAGATGGTCTCACCTACTCTGAATTGCGGTCCGATCTCGTAGGTCTCCGCCTCCCAGCGAAGCAACTCGACCCCTCCTCCGGAGCTGGACTCCACCAGCTCGAGGACGACGCCGCCCGGGAGGATCCCGCCAAATGTCACGTGAATTCCCGGCCAGATTTGAAAATTTCCATTTTGGTTTTCCACTTTCGGCTCCCCGTGCGACACGAGCGGCGAACCCGCGAAAACCACAGGCGCCCACGCTTCGGGCAAGGCTCACGCCGATTGCTGCCGCACAATGTGTGGATTTGTGGAACGATCGAAACCGAAAGAGGAGATACCTACGGGCCAACCGTCAGGGGATCAATACCAATTCGAAGCTTACCAAGGCACATTACCACAGGAAGAAGACGGTTTAGAAAGAAAAATTTTGAGGAGCACTGGCCAAAGGCCGCAGTTCACCCGCCCATCCCGCTGCAGCCCATCCCAACCAGCTGGGCATCTCTATTAGGCCATGTGGCACATGATAGTGTCCTTAATCGCGTAGTTGCCGGGCCGGCTTTTGGTTGTCGATGGGTTCATCGAGGGCCAAGCCGCATGCGGTCGTGTGAATCATTGCACTGCGAAAGTCCGCCCCGGATGCTTCGCAAATCATCTCTGACCCGCGATACTTAAATGTGTCAAGTCCGCCGTCGCGATAGAGCACAACCAGAACCGAAAAGTCGCTGTCGATCGCCGACCGGTAGCGCATCTGCCTGGACTGCTCGGATTCAACAAATGTGTCCGGATCGAAAATGTACGTTGCGCAAGCCATACCGACACCCTGGATCCACGTCGC
>DATGYM010000406.1:0-1952 GCA_035297925.1 Pyrinomonadaceae bacterium
ACCGCGCGTATTCGTCCACCGCAAAATCCCGCGTTCTGCAAGAAAGGCTCGGATCATCCATCGGCGAAAATCTTTCCGCTCGAAACGGCGACGCGTCATGTATCAGTGTATGATCCGAAAGCCAAGAAGTTTTCTCTGATCAGTACCTGTTTCCCGACGCATCATTTGGTTTTCGCCGCAGACGCCAACAATACCTTGTGGCTCAGTAGCGGGGGAAATTCGAGCGGCATTCTCGGATGGATCAATCGCAAAATCTACGATGAGACCGGCGACGAGCAGAAAGCGCAGGGCTGGACGCCGTTTATTCTCGATACCAACGGCAACGGCAAGCGCGATGAGTACGTCGAACCGAATCAGCCGATCGATCCAAGCAAAGATAAACGGATTACGGCGGGGTTATACGGCATCGCGGTTAACCCGAATGACGGTTCGGTGTGGGGTTCGGTGTTGGGATTTCCAAGCACGATCCTTCGCGTTGTGCCCGGGACTAATCCAACCGAGACTGCGTTGACGGAAGTCTACGAAGTGCCGTTCGATCATGGCGCGTACGGCATTCGTGGAATGGATATCGATCGCAAGGGAGTTGTCTGGTCGTCGCTGTCGAGCGGTCACCTGGCGAGTTTCGATCGCAACAAATGCAAAGGACCACTTAACGGGCCGACCGCAACCGGCAAACATTGCCCCGAGGGTTGGACGCTGCATACGCTTCCGGGACCAAACTTCGAGAGCTTGAATGAGCCGGGTAGCGCGGAGTCGAGCTACTACACATGGGTCGATCAGTTCGACACCTTTGGTTTGGGCAAGGACGTTCCGATCGCCACCGGCAACTTGAACGAGTCTCTACTCGCTTTAGTCGACGGCAAATTCATCAACTTGCGGGTGCCTTATCCGCTTGGATTTTACGCCAAGGGGATGGACGGACGGATTGACAATCCCAATGCCGGCTGGAAGGGCAAGGGGCTGTGGGCCACCACCGGTACACGCGCGCCCTTCCATATGGAGGGCGGCAAAGGCACGCGACCCAAAGTTGTTCACTTTCAGCTGCGGCCCGATCCGCTGGCGAAGTGAGCCGGTCTAGCCAGCAGTCGGATGGAGATTCACTGTTTCAGAGGTGCTTGGCACAAGCATCTGCGAGGGTCACATTCCTAGACCTAAGAATTAGTGTTTTCATTTCTGCGAATGAGCCAGCGACGAATTCCGCTCAGCGCGTGAGAAACGAACTGTAAGTCGTCTGGAGTTTGAAGGTCTCGGGTTCTCCGATCAGCAGCGGGAGGTTTAAATCACTTGGGTACGCGTATTGCGTACTACAGTAACATGCAGGTGGGAGAAAGTCTGGCAGAAGGAGGTGAATCCTATGAAGACCAGAGCAAAGACGATGGCGGTACTTCTTCTCTCTGGGTTGTTTGCGGCAAGCTGTGCAGCGACGAGCCCTCCCCTTTTCTCGGAACAAGAGGAAGAATTGATTGTTAGCGATGCGTTCCGCGACAGAGCCGGACCGGGTACCAGCACAATAGATATCCTCGACCAGGAGTACGGGGCGGCATTGAGAAGAGAATAACTAGGGAGCGGAAGCCCGTTCCCCCATAATAATACTTGTTTTTTCGCTGTTCTCGTACTCAATCTCCGACTCTTCTTCCGCCTGCTGCTATCATTTCCTCAACGATGAGTTCCCTACCTCGGTTTGATCTTCCGGATAGTTATTCTGTCCATCTTATGTCCGCGAGCTGCCGCCAAAAAGGCGTTGTCGGTCGCGGTTTTCTACGGCCCTTCGTGTTGAAAAACCTACGAATTTTAGCAATGTGTGATCTTTAATTTCACGCTGCCAAACACTTTCCGTTCTATCGCCCAGGATCGCCAACGGTTGGCTTCGCGTCCCGGCATAGGTTCTTCCATCAATCATGCTGTAACCCCGTCGCTTGGACGCCCGCAACACGACTGTAATGATTGTGCCA
>DATGYM010000407.1:0-16686 GCA_035297925.1 Pyrinomonadaceae bacterium
GAGCGGGAGGCTACGCGCAAAAAGTTTTGTTGCCAAACTTCAAAGCCGCAGGCGTCGAGTTTTGTTCGATCGCTTCAGCATCAGGGGTTTCGGCGCGCGACGTGGGCGCCAGGTACGGATTCGCGAATTTTCTGTCGAACGCTCAAGCCGTGATTGATGACGACGACGCGAACCTGATTGTCATTGCCACGCGACACGGTTCACATGCTGAGCTGGCAAGACTTGCACTCGAGAGCGGCAAACACGTCTTTGTAGAGAAGCCGCTGGCCCTCAACGATGCGGAACTCGATAGCGTTCTCGAGGCGGCGTCGCGATCCGATGGCCAATTGCTGGTTGGGTTCAACCGACGCTTTTCACCGCTCACTACCAGGGCGAAACAAATTCTTGCAAATCGCCACGGACCCCTTTCCATCGTTTATCGAGTTAATGCCGGCCGCGTTTCGCGGGACCACTGGACGCAGGATCCGGCTGAAGGTGGCGGACGCATCGTTGGCGAAGTCTGTCATTTTGTCGATTTCATGCAGTTCATGACCGGAGCGCAGCCGAAAAGCGTATACGCCGAAGCACCCGCTGCGAGCGCCGGCGATGAAGATTCAGTATTCATTACACTGCAATTCGAAGATGGATCCAACGGAGTGATTGCCTACTTGTCTGAAGGCGATCGCAGCTTACAGAAAGAGCGGATAGAGATTTTTGGCGAGGGAAAAACCATCGTCATTGACGACTTTCACAGCGCGGGAGTTTATCTGGCCGGCAAGTACAAACAGGAGACGCTACGTCGGCAGGACAAGGGGCAAGCTGAGGCTGTGCGTGTAGCTTGTTCCGTTGTCGCCGGTGGCGGCCGCGCCCCGATACCGCTGGAGGAACTTGAGGCGACAACGCGAGCAACGTTTCGCGTCCTGGATTCGCTGCGCACAGGACAGCGGGTGAGGGTGAAGAGTGAAAAGTGAAAGGTGAAGAGTAGGAATTAAGAATAGAAACTTAGGAATAGAGAATACCAAATAACGAATGATGAATGATGAATGATGAAAATAGTGAATAATGAGTGATGAGTGATGAGTGATGAGTGATGAGTGATGAGTGATTCTAGTGACCGCGTCCGGCCGACTCATCACTCATCACTCATTACTCATCACTCATCACTTTTCACTGTTTCAACGCATGTGTGGCATAGCCGGTCTCATCGGTGTCAATCCTGAGCGATACACGAGCGCGATGCTTGAAAGCATCGAGCATCGTGGGCGCGACGACGAAGGCGTATGGATATCCGAAGAATTTGACGAATCGGGACGTCGTGCGAGTTTAGGTCATCGCCGTTTAGCAATTATCGACACCAGCAGCGCCGGTCATCAACCGATGCTTTCCGCCGATGGTCGTTATATCCTTACCTTTGGCGGCGAGATCTACAATTATCGCGAGCTGCGCGAAGAACTAAAAAGCAAAGGCCACGTCTTTCAAACCAGGACTGACACCGAAGTTCTACTGGGCGCTTTTGCAGAGTGGGGCAAGGAATGTTTGGCGCGCCTCAACGGGATGTTTCATTTTGCCGTTTGGGATAACCGGCAAAGGACCCTGACTCTCGCGCGCGATCACGTAGGCATCAAGCCGCTATACTACTGCCACCAACCAGCTGCGAATGGGAAACCGGCCTCGTTCATATTCGGTTCTGAGGTTAAAGCTCTGCTGGCCACAGGCCTTGTTGAGCGAGCGCTCGATGCGGAATCTTTGAACCAGTTTCTAACCTTTCTTTGGGCGCCTGACCCGAACACTCTGTTTCGCGGAATCAGGACTCTGCCGCCGGCGCACGTTCTTACATTTCAAGATGACCAATTAAAAATTAACGAATGGTGGGACGTCTCGTTCGACGAGATTGAGCATGGACGCAGCGAAGCCTGGTGGCAGGAGCAGGTGCTGGAGACTCTCGATCGAGTGGTCAAGCTGGAGATGGTTGCCGACGTGCCGCTCGGATCGTTTCTGTCAGGCGGCATCGATTCATCCGGCATCGTCGCCATGATGAAGCGTCACAGCAAGGGGCGAAGAGTTTCGACATACACGGTTGGTATGGATTCGGAAGATCTGCGTTACGACATCATTCCGGACGATGTTGAATGGGCTCGTCGCGTCAACAAACATCTCGACACTGATTATCACGAGATCATGCTGCAACCCGCAGTCGCCGAGTTGCTGCCGAAGCTTGTCTATCATATGGACGAGCCGGCGATAGACATGGCCATACCGAGCTATCTCGTCTCACAGGCAGCGCGGGAAACCTTGCGCGTAATGTTGTCGGGCATGGGCGGCGACGAGGTTTTCGCGGGTTATCCGCGGCAGCTCGCCATGAAGATTGCCGGCGCGTTTGACCCTGTACCCGGCATATTACGTCGTCCACTAATGAAGACCGTGGAGCACGTGTTTCCCGGGGGACTGCCGGGCCGCTTCACTGCTCCCTTGCGCAATGCGAAAAAGTTTGCACGCAGCGCGGGTCTCGAATTTGAACAACGCTATTTGGGCTACGGCACATATTTTACGAACGAAGCAAAACAGCAACTCTATGCCGACGAACTGCGTGACGCGACGCAAGGACTCGATGCTTACGTTGCCCATCGGCAGTACTTTTCCCGTGTCAGGAATGCCGCGCCCTTGAACCGGCTGCTGTATGTCGACCTCAAAACTTTTCTGCCTTGTTTGAATCTGATTACTACGGATAAGACTTCGATGGCGGCGAACTTGGAAGTTAGGGTTCCTTTTCTCAATCGCGAGATGATTGAGTTTGCAGCGCGTATGCCGCCGGAATTAAAACTGCGCGGCTTGAAACGCAAATACATTCTCAAGCGCGCGCTCGAAAAAGTTTTGCCGCCTGATGTGGTATGGCGAAAAAAGGCCGGGTTCGGAGCGCCGATTCGGTCCTGGCTGCGTGGTGCGCTGCGACCGCTTGTTGCTGAGCTTTTGTCAGAGGAAACAGTTCGCAGGCGCGGTTTGTTCCAGCCCGCTGAGGTCAGCCGCCTCATCGAGTTAAACCAGTCAGGCCGTCAGGACTACAGCCTTCAGATTTTTCAGCTATTGAATCTTGAACTGTGGCAACGGCAGTTTATGGATTAGGTTATTAGTTAAGAACCTTGCTTTTGCTGGTGGCGGCAGACCTGTCGACGATAATTATTGACAATGTTTTAGGCCCGGTTCTATTCTGAATGTGCCGGCTACCGCGCCAGCCATCCCAGTCGACCTTACCACTCGACAAACAAATTCAAGACTCGATTGCCCGGATCCTAATGAAGTTGCAGGAAGAGGTTCTCTCATCAGTGCCAGACACTGTGGTCTCCGTTGCTGAGACTGAGCGTCAGGTTTGTGTTTTGCTCGCTGAGGACGATCGCGCACTGAGACGCTTTTTGGAGGTCGTTCTTAAACGTGCGGGTTATCGCGTGCTACCGGCTTGCGATGGACTGGAAGCGATGAAGTTAGCGCTTTCGACGTCGATAGATGTCGTAGTCACGGATGCGATGATGCCGAACCTTAGCGGTCACGAGTTTTGCCGCTTTCTAAGAAACAGCCAGACCCTCTCGCAGGTCCCGATTATTTTGCTGAGTGCGCTCGACCGAAAAGATACTAATCAAACTGCCGAACAGGCCGATGCTTTTCTCTCTAAACCGGTGACGGCCGAGAGCCTGGTTGACTGTATCGAGAGGGTAATAAATCAAAAGAGCCGTTAGCGGTTAACACATCACCCAACGAATCAAAGCGACTCGCATAGTTGAGGGTCGCTTTTCGTTTCTAAGCTGGTCACTCAGGCAGTCGAAGCGCTGGTAACTTCGATCAGGGCATCGATCGACGTATACGACAGACCTTGTGCCTCCGCAACTGCCTGGTAGGTGCAGTGACCCGCGAAAGTGTTGACGCCGGCTTTCAATCCCGCGTCATTGCCAATCGCTTCGAGGAATCCCTGGTTAGCAAGCTTCAGTGTATATGGAAGCGTGGCGTTGGTCAGGGCAAATGTCGACGTACGTGGTACTGCGCCGGGCATATTGGCCACGCAATAATGCAAAACGCCCTCAACGTAGTAGGTGGGGTTAGAGTGGGTTGTGGGATGAGTCGTCTCAATACATCCGCCCTGATCGACGGCTACATCAACTATCACAGCGCCGTTCGGCACATCCCTCAACATGCTCTTAGTCACCAGCCGCGGGGCGGCCGCACCGGGCACAAGCACTGCACCTACTATCAAGTCGGCACTCGAAATTGCGTCATGGATCATGTAGGCGCTGGAAGCCAGCGTTGAGATTTTGGAAAGAAAAATATCGTCAAGCTCACGGAGCCGCTCGAGATTATTGTCAATGATAGTGACGTGCGCGCCCATGCCTACGGCAATCTTGGCCGCATTCGTTCCTACTACGCCACCGCCGATGATCACAACGCGAGCGGCGGGCACGCCCGGTACGCCACCCAGCAGAATACCGCGACCGCCGGCCATCTTCTCCAGGTAATGCGCGCCAACCTGTATGGCCATGCGACCAGCGACCTCCGACATGGGAGTCAGCAATGGCAGACCACCACGGCGATCCGTGATCGTTTCGTAAGCAATGCCGGTAACTTTCCGCTGGAGCAGTTCTTCAGTGAGCTTGGGGTCCGGAGCAAGGTGCAGGTAAGTGAACAACAACTGGCCTTCACGCATCCGGGGATACTCAGACGCTATGGGTTCTTTCACCTTTACAATCATCTCCGCCCTGGCCCAAACGTCGTCGGCAGAGTCGATGAGCTGCGCTCCTGCTTTTTGGTAAAGCGCATCGTCGAAACCAGAGCCTTCCCCGGCGCTCTTTTCAACGATCACCTGGTGGCCCGCATCGCTCAAAGCGCGCACACCGGCCGGCGTTAATCCGACTCTGTACTCGTTGTCTTTTATCTCTCTTGGCAGGCCAACAATCACAGTGAATCCTCCGGATAGCTATTAGATATTAGATGTCAGAATTGATTGAGCGCATCAGTCCATTCAAACTCGAGCATTGCCCAGAAACTGGTGAAACTCTCGGCCATAACAGCGCCCTTGACCCGCAGCAATGTTCGCCGGTACGACGCGGCCGCCCGACGTATCTGCGAGGTCAGACCATAGACTTCCTCTCGTGGAAAAGCTCTGGTCAAGCCGTAAACATCGGTAACTAAGACCATAGCCTTTTGCCAGGCGATTAGATCCCGGTGTGATTTGATCCTGGCGGGCGGGTTAGCATCTGACATCCGGCAACTATTATTCTGCTTTTTATCCCATGCCTTCGACGAGATCGATTTGAGCCCTCTGTAGCTTGCCGCTGTAATCAACGTAAATCGATTTCCACTCAGAAAAAATATCCAGCACTTGCGTGCCCGCTTCGCGGTGTCCATTGCCGGTGGCCTTCGTACCACCAAAGGGCAGATGAACTTCAGCCCCGATCGTCGAAGCATTTACATAGAAGATGCCGGTGTACATGTCGTTCATCGCGCGAAAGGCCCGGTTGACATCACTTGTGTAAATGGCGGCGGACAGTCCATACCGCACTCCATTAGCAATGTCTACCGCTTCATCGAGAGACTTTGTCGGTATCACCGCCGTGACTGGGCCAAAAATCTCTTCCTGGGCGATGCGCATGTCCGGCGCAACATCGGTGAAAACCGTGGGCTCGATATAATAGCCACGCGCGTAGTCGCCTTTGGTCAAACGCTTGCCGCCGCACGCCAGGGTGGCGCCGTCCTCATCCTGTCCGATGTCGATGTAATTCATGATTTTTTTGACGGCCTCGGCATTAATTACCGGGCCCACATCGGTTTTAGCATCGGCGCCATTGCCTACTCGCAGCGCCCTGGTACCTTCGATCAGTTTCTTAGTAAATTGTTTGTAGACTTTCTTATGAACAACGAGCCGAGACGAAGCTGTGCAGCGCTGGCCCGAAGTTCCAAACGCTCCCCAAATGGCGCCTTCGATCGCGAGGTCGATGTCAGCATCGTCCATCACGATGATGACGTTCTTGCCTCCCATCTCAAGGGAGCAGATCGCATTGCGCTCGGCGCAAGCCGAAGCAACGATGCGGCCAGTTTCAGTAGATCCCGTGAAGGAGATCAAACGCAGCGCCGGATGATTAGTAATTGCGGCGCCTGCGTTTTCGCCATAACCAGTTACCAGATTCACAACTCCCGGCGGCACTCCTGCTTCTTCGCAGGCTTGCACCAGGTTGTAGGTTGACAGCGGCGTGTCCTCAGCGGGCTTTAAAACCACCGTGTTGCCACAAACAAGCGCCGGAATGAGTTTCCACGAAGGAATCGCCATGGGGAAGTTCCAGGGAGTAATTAAGCCGCAGAGGCCGACCGGCTGCCGCACGCACATGGCAAACTTGTCCGGCATTTCCGCCGGCGTCGTGAAGCCATGCAGACGGCGTCCCTCGCCGGCGGTGTAGAAGGTGCAGTCAATGGCTTCCTGCACATCACCCCCTGCTTCAGTAAGGACCTTACCCATCTCGCGCGTCATGTCGCGCGTAAACCGATCTTTGTTGCGGATCAGAATTTCACCGAGGCGAAATAGAATTTCGGCTCGTTTAGGAGCAGGCGTGCTACGCCAGCCATCGAACGCGCTCCGTGCGGCATTGACCGCGGCATTCACGTCGTCGCTGGTTGAAAGCGGGAAACGGCCGATTACGTCCTCAGTGTCAGCGGGGTTGATGTTCTCAAAAACCTCGCCGGATTCACTCGGGACCCACTTGCCGCCAATGTAGTTGTTATAGGTTTTTACTGAAGCGCGCGCTGCCGCCCTGGTGTGTTGCTTTGAACTGCTTTTCGCTACAGCCTTTTTTGCTTGAGCCATAAAAGAGTTTCAAGTTCCAGGTTCCAAGTTTCAGGCCGGGGATAACTTGGAACCTGAAACTTGAAACTTGAAACGCCTTATTGGTAAGTGAATTGAACAATCCTTGTCGTTACACGATCTCTGACGTACCGGGAAACCTGCAGGACAATGGGGTCGCCCGCCTTGAGGCCACTGATTACGCGCTGAAAGTCGGCCAGCGTCGCTACCGGCACGCGATTGATACGCGTGATGACGTCGCCTTCGTTCAGGGACTGCTGGCCACCGGCTCCGCGCACCTCGGCCGCGAGCCCATTAGGATCGACTTCCTTTACGTAGAGACCGCGCACGCCCGCAAGATGCTTATCGGTGATTAGCTGCTGCGTAAGTTCCGCCAGCGTAAGACCAAGATGCAATCCGTTACCTTTGGCTTCGGATTCCTTCTCGCTTGTTTTGGGGGTTGTGGATTCGTCAAGCTCGCTGAGTTGTTGCAGCTTGGGACGCTCGCCAAGCACGACATTGGCAGTCATTTTTTCCAGCTTACCATCGCGGTCGCGTAGGAAAGTAAACGCTGCCGATTCGCCCACCGGACTCGCAGCAACTTTTTGAATCAGATCCTGCGCGCTGAGCACCTGCTGCCCGTTAAATTCGGTGATGATGTCGTTAGACTGCATGCCGGCTTTCGCTGCCGGCGTTGGCTGGCCATCCTTCGTCGGCTGCACGTCCATGATGATGGCGCCCTTAGCTTCCGACAGGCCGTAGACGCGAGCATATTCATCTTTGACTGATTCAAGAGTCACGCCCAGATAGCCGCGGCGAACTTTGCCCTGTGCCAGAATCTGCCGATAAACAAAACTCGCCTCGACCGCCGGCAGAGCAAAGCCGATACCGTTGTAGTCTCCTGTAGACGTAGCGATCTGTGAGTTAATGCCGATCACTTCGCCGCGCATATTGACAAGCGGACCGCCGCTGTTGCCGCGATTGATGGCGGCGTCGGTTTGCAGGAAGCGTTGAAAGTTTGTGAAGAAAGGAGTTTCTCGCTCCTTCTTGGAAATAATGCCGGCGGTGACCGTTTGATCGAGACCGAACGGTGAACCAATCGCCAACACCCAGTCTCCCACCTGCGCGGCGTTGGAATCGCCGAGCGTAACCGTGGGCAGATCCTGGGCGGCGTCGATTTTCACTACTGCCACGTCAGTCTCCTCATCGATGCCGATAACGCGGCCGCGGAATTTTTCGCCGGACTGTAAGCCAACGATAATCCGGGATGACCCTTCGACGACATGTTCGTTAGTCAAAATGTAACCCTTGGGGCTCACGATGAAGCCACTGCCCACGCCGCGCGACGGGCGGCGAGCCTGACGGCGAAACATGTCGAGCAAAGGATTATTTGACGACTGGTCATCTTTATCTTCGTTGTCCTTGTCGGCGACTTCCGTCGCGGCCGTCATGGTCTCAATATTTACGACAGCCGGTTCTACTCGCTTGGCAATCTCAGCAAACGACGCCGATAGCGCCTCTGGAGCATGTGCAATCTGCACGTCGTTTTGCGCCACCGTCGTACGGCCGGAGAGCATTGCCCCTATTCCAATCCCCGCCAGCAGACAAGCGGCGCCGAGGGCAATAATCCACACACGGAGCTTCCGCAAAATGACCCGCTCGTTGATTGATGTCTGGTCTTTGACAAGGTCGAACATAAACACCACCTTCAGTAAAGCTGCAATTCAAAGCCCCGGTAAAAGTCAGCGAAAATTTGACAAGCCGGCGCCGATGGGGAGGGCTGAAGTATAGCTAAAGGCGAAGACAAAAAACAGTGAGCGTGGGCGGTAGGCAGGGGGCAGTCAAGAGAGGGCGTGAATTCGGCTGCGGCCAGGCCCAAACTGTTTACTGCTCGCCGCCCCTGCCACCATTTTCAGGGTCGAAGAAAAACCTTCAGGACGCCCTTCCTGGCGGCCCGATCCATCGCATGAACGCCACGCGCCAGTGGATATTCCTCGCTGATCAAGCTATCGATATCAATGGCCTCTTTTTTCAGGAGGTCAAGCGCTGGCTGGAATCGTCCGCAGCGCGAACCGACGATGCTTATCTCGTCCACGACGAACCGTGCCTGATCAATCTCTTCAAGCTTGCCAGGTCCTTCGAATGTCGACTTCAGGACGAGCGTGCCGCGCGGCCGCAATAGTCGTAGCGCGCCGGCGAAACCGGTAGGCGAACCTGAAGCTTCCACGACGACGTCAAATTCCCGTTGCCGCTTGGCAGCCGTTCTGGGCATAGCCGTTTCAATGCCGCGCCGTTCAGCGATGCGAAGTTTTTCCGCATGCTTGCCTATCAATAAAACGCCGGCCCCGGTAAGAGCTATTGCCTGCGCGCACAGCAGACCAAGTTTGCCGTCACCGATTACTGCCACGCGAGAATCCTTTTGAATGTCCACTCGCTCCATCACGCCACAAGCGGCAGCGAGCGGTTCCGCAAAAACCGCATGCTCATCGACTATGTTGTCTGGTACGGGCCAAAGATTTTTTAGCGGCAGCCGCAGGAAATCAGCATGTGCGCCGTCGCGTCCAACTATGCCGAGGACAGTTCGACTTGCACAGTGACGAGAGTCGCCTGCTGCGCATAATTCACACGCTCCGCAGCCCACGTTGATTTCTCCCACGACCCTCTGGCCCAGCAGTTTACTGCCCGGAGACTCCTCGACGATGCCCACGAATTCGTGGCCGATTGTTCCTTTGAAACCAGCGTAGCCGCGAGCGATTTCGACATCTGTATTGCAGATCCCTGACAGCATGACGCGGACCAGAGCTTCAGAGCCGGCTGCAGGCCGCTCAATCTCCTTTACGGCAACTCTCTTTCGATCGACTCGGAGCGCTTTCATAAGAAACTGAATACAGCAGACAGAATACAGAAGTCGGGAGCCGGCGAGTCAAGTCAGGACGTAGAAGACGAAGTCCTCGAGTTTCTCTCTTGCTCCTGTACTTTAGAAGCTTTTTGTTCGCGTATAGATGTTTTGCGGTGTGAGCTCGACTGTCTGTTTGGATCCGGCGACATTAAGCGGCAGGCGCCACTCCAAATCTTCTTCGCCCGGCAGCTGCGCGTGCAACCACCAACTCCCGGTGTTAACCACGACCGATGCCTGGCCCTGTTTGTCTAACCTGGCAGCTACCGGCGCACGACCTTTCATTCGCTCGTTCAGGAAATCGTCAAAACGTTTGCCCGCGCGCCGCTCGGTAAAGTATTCGTGACGCGCGGCGACGATATCGAAAGGGTAGAGCTCGACAGAAATGTCGAGAGCTTCCGGACCATTGTCTGCCGGTGGCCGCAACACGATCTCCAATGTAGTTTGGGTGTTCGAGGGTTGCGAGTTGGTCGCATTTTTGTGAGGCAGCCGGCTGTAAACAAGCCAGCCTGAAACGAAGAGCGCGATCAAGAGCCCTCCGCGCAGGAGAAGAGTGAGCAGGTTATACGAAAAGCCAGTTGTTTTCACGTCTAGAGTGTTGCAAACAAATTTCGTTGAAAGTCAGACAGCTACAGGTCAATTCCTTATTTTTTTAAACTGCGCACGTAACCCACCAGCGAATCGATTTCCTGTTCAGATAGTTTTTTACCATAAGCAGGCATCTTGCCCTTGCCGTTCATGATTGAATTAAATATCCGCTCATCGCTGACTCTATCCTGCCATTCGGGATCGTTGAGATTGCGCGCGTGCTTGAGTTTGCCTTTCAAAGTTTTTGCGCGCCCGTCCTTGCCGTGACAGGAAGAACAGTTCTTCGCAAATAAGGCGGGCGCACTAGCGGCATAAGACGACTCTTTTCGAGCGGCACTGGCGAGGGTGCCGGCCAGACCAGCCACAAGTAACAGCATCAAAACACCATATTTCATTCAATCTGCTTCTCAGGTTTTCCAAGCGACCGGCTTTTGTGGGGAGCTGCTTTGCTTCTGAACTTCCAAACCAAACTGTCGTTAGTCCGTGGACACAACTCATGATACCCGAAGTCTGCGTGATTTGTGTACAGCCAACAGTAGCTGGTGTATTGGTTTGACTTAGTCTCTGCGTGAACTTTTGCGTGCACCGCGTCTCTGGGGTGAGCGCGTTGCACAAAAAATCAATAAACGACGTGTGGCCATATCAGAACCGGGAGCGGTGGCGACCGGCCAAAGATTCAATCTGAGAATCGTCGATCAAGACCGACGGTTGAGCATTGAGCCGGTTGCGACCGCTTTCCGGTTTTGATAGAGGTCAAGCTTTCCTGCCAAAGGGGCGGGGAGTGTATTTCCCTGGGGAACCGCAGAGGCGCAAACGTCGCCAGCGACTGCGCAGAGAAGCGCATAAGTTAAGTCACTACTGAACAGCTTCGCTTACAGGTTGAAAGCTTTCGCAAGGCGAAGTAAGCTCAGAACGTTTTTCACAGACAAGTAACGCAAACTGTTTTCGTTTGCGTTATGAGCCAATGCGCAGGTCGATGGCGACAAACCAGCGGTATCAGGGCCGGGAGCGTTAGCGACCGCCAGAGATTTGAGTCTGAGAATCGCCGACCAAGACCGATGGTTGAGTAAGCGCCGGTCGCTTCGGCTCCGGTTCTGATCAAGGCCCGAGTGTTGTTGGGCCCCTGGCGCGCCTTGGATTGCACGGCTGGGCAGACCAACGGTTTCTGTTACGAATACGATACTGGGATAAATTGTGGACATACTTTCTGATAAGTTTCATGACGAGTGTGGGGTATTCGGCATTTACGGCCACGCTGATGCCGCACGTTTGACTTACCTGGGACTTTACGCCCTCCAGCATCGTGGCCAGGAGTCCTGCGGCATAACTTCTTCAAATGGAACCGAGCTCCGTCTTGAGCGGGCGATGGGGCACGTCGCGGATGCGTTTGACCAGTCCAAGCTTGATCGGCTGGCCGGCGCCAGCGCGATCGGACACGTTCGCTACTCCACTGCGGGCGAAGTTTCCATTCGTGAGGCGCAGCCTTTTCTGGTCACTTGCCAGCATGGACAGATTGCGGTCTGTCACAACGGTAACCTGCCTTTCGCGCGCGAGGAGCGACATAAACTCGAGCGCGAAGGCGCCATTTTCTCTGCCACGTCAGATACGGAAGTAATCCTGCACGGGGTCGCGCGTTCCAGGGCCGGATCCGTTCGCGAGGCGATACCGGAAGTCTTGCGGAACACTGAGGGTGCATTCTCCATGCTCTTTCTGACGCCGACCGAGCTGATTGCGATTCGCGATCCGCGCGGTTTTCGTCCTTTGGCACTGGGACGGCTGGGCGATGCCTGGGTCTTAGCGTCTGAAACTTGTGCTTTCGATCTCATCGATGCTCAGTATGTGCGAGATGTCGAACCTGGCGAGATGTTGTTGATAAATCAGGACGGTTTGCGTTCTTCGCACCCGCTTCAGGCGCAGAAGACCTCGATGTGCCTGTTCGAACACGTCTATTTTGCGCGTCCCGATTCGCTCATCTACGGCCACTCAGTAAATGAATCGCGCCACAGGATGGGACAACAGCTCGCTATCGAGCACCCTGCAGACGCAGATCTCGTCGTGCCGGTTCCTGATTCGGGCACTGTTGCCGCTATCGGCTATTCAGCCCAAAGCGGAATCAGTTTTCGTTTCGGATTGGTACGCAACCACTACGTTGGTCGCACGTTCATCGAGCCCCGGCAGGCAATCCGCTCGTTCGGAGTGCGAATCAAGCTCAATCCCGTGCGACATCTCATTGAAGGTAAGCGCGTGGTGTTGATCGACGATTCAATTGTGCGCGGCACCACGTCGAAAAAAATCGTGAGGATGGTGCGGGAAGCGGGAGCGAAAGAAATTCACCTGCGGATCAGTTGTCCGCCAACGATCAGTCCGTGCTATTACGGCATTGATACGCCCAACAAAGCAGATTTAATTGCGGCGCAAATGTCGATTGAAGAAATCTGCAGGTTTATCGAAGCCGACTCGCTTGGTTATCTTTCCCTTGAAGGAATGATCGAGGCGATTGGCATCAGCGCGGATTCTTCCTGTGTCGCTTGTTGGAACGAAAAGTATCCCACGCGCATTACGAGCGAAGCGGAGACCATGTGGGAGCGCGATCACGAGACGGTCGCTCTTGATGGTTGATGTAACAACTGACGTAAAGCCCCTGCGTTAATAGTCGAGCTCAATCTGAGGCAAAGTTTGGCGAAGCGATCGTTAAAGGGCTGCGGCTGTGCAATGGCGGTGCTGGCAGTCGTGCTGGGAGCCGGGGCATACGCAGGCTGGAAATATGTTTTGCCCTGGTGGAAGCTTAAACCGCCCCCGGCATCTGGTGGCGAACTTCAGGTTCACGTGCTTGATGTGGGCCCGATTGAAGGCGATTCGATTTTGATCATTGCGCCCGGTGGCAAGACGGTGCTTATCGACGCCGGCGATACTGGTAAAGGAAAAGTTATCGCGGATGCACTGAAGCGCTATAACGTGCAGCAACTCGATTATTTTGTGGCCACGCATCCCCATCCTGACCACATTGGCGGCGTCGATGAAGTTTTTAAAGTAACTAAGGTCCTGAACGTTATCGATAACGGCGAGGGACCCGACGTGCCTGAATCGTTGGTTGCCCCAGCAAGCCAACCCAAGACACAAACCCCCAATAAAAAAACAGCGCCTAAGAAACCGGGTAAATCAGCCGCCGTCACAAAATTTTACGATGAGTATAAGGAAGCACTGGCGCAAAGCGGGGCGCATTATGAGAAGGCCCAGGTCGGAACAAAATACGACCTGGGAGGGGGCGCGCGTATAACTGTTCTTGCTCCCAGCGATCCTCTTTTTACTAAAGACCAGATCAAAACAGGTGGTAATCTGCCAAACGCCAATTCGATTGTATTACGTCTCGACTACGGTGATTTTTCGATGTTGTTGCCAGGCGATGCTGAAGAGCAGACCGAACATCGGATGCTAACGAAAGATCTGAATCTTAGGGTGACGGTTTTGAAAGTTGCGCACCACGGTTCGAAGTATGCCAGCGCGCAGGATTTCTTAAATCGAGTGAAGCCCGAAGCGGCCATCATCTCCTGCGGCGAGTGGAACCGTTACGGCCATCCCTCGCAAGCAGTCCTCGATAGATTGCGCGCTGCGAACACGAAACTTTTCAGGACAGATCTGCAAGGCGAAATCACGATTACGACGCGCGGCAAAGCAAATGATTACTTGATAAAGGCTGCCAAAGAAACTACGAACGATTTGTGGCTCGGACGTACCGCCCAAAAGGACGACTCCTCGCGTTCGGGTTTTATTGCTTATGGCAACTTTGGGCCGCCGCCGAAAAAGAGCAGTAAACAGTGACCGAACCTTATCCCAGATGACTAAGCCCATAACCTACAGCGACGCCGGTGTCGACATTGATGCGGCGACAAGTGCGACCGACAGGATTAAAGAGCTGGCGCGGCGCACATTCAATCAGCGGACGCTCTCGGAAATAGGTAGCTTCGGCGGAATGTTTGACGGCGCTTTCCCGCAACTGAAGCAACCTGTGCTGGTTGCTTCCGCTGACGGCGTCGGTACTAAGCTGAAGATTGCTTTCATGAGCGGAATTCACAACACAGTCGGTCGCGATCTCGTCAACCATTGTGTCAACGACATCCTCGTCCAGGGCGCGCGTCCACTATTTTTTCTCGATTACATCGCCACGGGAAAACTTCTGCCCGAAGTTGTAGCCGGCATTGTTGAAGGCGTGGCAAATGGTTGCCGCGAAAACGGCTGCGTGCTGCTCGGTGGCGAGACGGCCGAAATGCCTGACTTCTATTCCGCCGGCGAATACGATATCGCCGGCTTCATCGTAGGCGTGGCCGATCGCGAAAAAGTGATTGACGGCAAGAGCATCGTTCGCGGCGACGTTTTGCTGGCGCTGCCCTCAGTTGGACTTCACACGAACGGCTACTCGCTGGCGCGAAAGTTATTTTTCGAAATTGCGGGTTACGCGGTTGATACGCGTCTCGATGAGCTGGGGACGACAGTTGGTGAGGCGTTGTTGCAACCACACGTCAGTTACCTCAAACCATTAGAGGGCCTGCTTGATGCCGGACAAATAAAAGGACTCGCGCATATAACGGGCGGTGGCCTGACGGATAATATTCCGCGGATCCTGCCGCAAGCGTGTGCTGTTAAGATCGCGAAGGGAAGCTGGCCCGTGCTCAAGGTCTTCAAGTTGATGCAGCAAATCGGGAACGTTCCCGAGCCGGAAATGTATCGCACGTTTAATATGGGCGTGGGCATGGTGATCTTTACGTCTCCGGAAAACAAAACAAGCGTCCAGTCTCATCTGGAGCAGCAAGGCATGCCGGTTTACGAAATCGGACGCGTGATCGAGGGTCGGGGCGAAGTCGTCCTTCAATAGCCTACACGCCGCGCCATCTATGATTCGCATCGGCATCTTAATTTCCGGCCGCGGCTCGAACATGCTGGCGCTGGCCCAGGCGATCAGCGCGGGACGAGTTCCAAATACTGAAGTTGCTATCGTTATTAGCGATCAAGCTAATGCCGCCGGCCTGTTGCGCGCGCAGGAATTGGGATTAAATACTGCAGTGGTTGGGCGGCAGGGCCGTTCACGTGAGGAACATGATCGGGCCATCGTAGCAATCCTCCGGCAGCACAATGTCGAAATCGTCTGCCTCGCGGGTTACATGCGGCTGCTCTCGAGTTACTTCATCGACGCGTATCGCAATCGCATTCTCAATATTCATCCGAGTTTGTTGCCGGCGTTTCCCGGTCTTGAGGCGCAGCGGCAGGTGATTGAGCATGGCGTTAAATGGACCGGTTGTACGGTTCACTTTGTGGACGAAACTTTGGATGGCGGCCCGATCATCGCGCAGAGAATTGTTTCCGTCAGCGACGACGATACGGCAGAATCTCTGGCAGCGCGCATATTGGAACAGGAACACCAGTTGTACCCTGAAGCCCTGGCGCTGGTTGCGAGTGGCAAATATGAATTGGTTGGCCGGCGCGTTTTACCAGGACGGTGAATCATACCGTCTCTTCTATTTACGATTTAGGTTTCACCATTTACGATTGAACTCGGATGACGCTCGACGAACAACTGGCATACCTGCGCAAGGGCACGACGGAAATCATTCGTGAAGATGACCTGCGCGCCAAGCTGGAGAAATCCGCGAAGACCGGCAAACCCCTGCGCGTAAAACTTGGCGCTGATCCCACGGCGCCCGATATTCATCTCGGTCACACGGTTGTTATTCGCAAGCTGCGAGCGTTTCAGGATTTGGGCCACACGGTCATTTTTCTGATCGGAGACTTCACCGGACTGATTGGCGATCCTTCGGGAAAAAGTGCGACCCGGCCGCAACTCAGTCGGGAAGAAATAAACGCCAATGCCGAAACCTACAAACGACAGATATTCAAGCTGCTCGATCCGGAGAAAACGGAAATCCGTTTCAACTCGGAGTGGATGGACAAACTCGGTTCAGACGGTTTTATCCGGCTGGCTTCGCACGTCACCGTGAGACAAATCCTCGAGCGTGACGATTTTGCCAGGCGCCTGGCTGAGGAGAAACCAATTGCTTTGCACGAACTGCTCTACCCGTTGACGCAAGCTTACGATTCAGTCGCTCTGGAGGCCGACGTAGAGTTGGGCGGCACCGATCAAAAATTTAATTTACTGATGGGACGAAACCTGCAGCGCGAGTACAACCAGGAGGCGCAGGTGGCGATCATTACGCCGCTTTTGGAGGGCACTGATGGCGTGCAGAAGATGTCTAAGAGTTTGGGAAACTATGTCGGCATCAACGAACCGCCGGCGGAGATATTCGGCAAGGTGATGTCAATCTCTGACGAGTTGATGTGGCGTTACTACGAGCTGTTGACCGATCTTACGGTGTCTGAGATTGCGGCTCTGCGTCTTTCTGCTGAAAAGGGCGAGCGT
>DATGYM010000408.1:0-41768 GCA_035297925.1 Pyrinomonadaceae bacterium
GAGTACAGGCCGAAGGTTTAGCCCGTGAAGGCGAGCGCGCGGCCGTGCAGTATGCCGAACGCAAAGCTGAAGCCGATGCGTTCAGCATTGAAATCAATGCGGCCAGAGACCACATCGCGACACTCAACGCCGAACGCGAGCGCGCCGTTGATGCAGTAGTGCAGGGCCACGAATCCGTAAGCGACACCGAAGCGGAATTGACTCGCGTGCGCGATGAATATTCGCGCACTCAACATCGGCTCGAGAGTTTGAAGGAACTCGACGAGCGACGGGCATACTACTCGTCCGCCGTGCAGTTGATGTTTTCGGAAGATAGCGCACCTCGAGATTTTCATTTTATCGGCACACTCGCCGATGCTTTTAACGTGGATGCCAAATGGGAACGGGCCGTTGAGGGTGTGTTCGGTTCGTCCTTGCAGTCGATCCTGGTGCCTACACCTGATGATGCTGCGCGCGCGGCACAATGGCTGAGGGAAAACAACGGTGGGCGCGCGAGTTTCCTTGTGGCCGGCCTTCATGGCGGCAGCGATGAGGCAGGTTACCAGGTCAACGCATTGGCATGTGATGTCGAAGAGCGGCCGGCGCTTTCCATCTCTTTCGCCAACGAAGCGATTGCAGAGGATCTTAAGATTGCCGATCTCCTGGGAGCCCCGCGCGAACTCTTGTCGGTTCTCAATCGCACTCTGCCGGAGAAGATGAATGCACGCCTGGCAGCCAATCTGGATGACGCGATGACCAGGTCTCTGGCGACAGGGGAAGTGTTTGTTACGCTGAACGGTGATTGGGTCGCGAGCGGGCAATTCGTGAGCGCCGGCGACGCGCGGGCGCTCGAGGAAGGCGCCGGGTTGCTGACTTTCAAACGTGAATTGCGCGAGTTGGAGGCGCGCGCCACAGTCCTGGCGCACGAAGCGCAACTCGCGGCAGGGGCCGCCAAACAAGCGCGTTTGCGTTTGGTGGGACTTGAGGACGCAGTCGTGCTGTTGAATGAGGCGATTGGCCGCGAAGAACGCGAGGCCATGGCCCGCGAAGTTACGGCGACGGGATTAGCGCACGAGATAGAGCGTGCCGAACGGCATATGCGGGTCGTTGGTGACGACTCGGCTCGGGTTCAACAGGAACAGATTGAGATCGAGCGGCGACGTGCGGCGGCAATGATTGATGCCGAAGAGTCAGAGGCCGCCCGCCTGGCAGCCACCGAAACCGTTGCCGCCGCTACCGCTATGCTTGCCGAGGCGCGCCGCGCGGCTGAGGCAGAAAGCGAAGGATTGGGCGGACAGCGAGCCGCGGCGGCGGCGGCCGCTGAGCGCAGACGCAGTACAGCCGCTGAATTGCGTCGTATGGAAGCCGAATACGCCGACCTGGCAAAGCGGATTGAGCGTCATCGCCTTGAATTGTTGGAGATGACTGAGCGCCTCAGCCAATTGCGGGCGTCAATCGCCGATCTTGAATATCAGGCGAGCACCGTCGTTGAAGAAAGAGAAAAGGAAGAGCAGGAGATCGCGGCGATAACTGCCGGGTTGGAAGCGGCACGCCAACGTGCGGATTCACTAGCCGCACACCTTTCCGAACTGAATCGTCACGCCGCAGAAGTGCGAGATTTGCGCGCGGGCATCGAGGTCCAGCGCGCTGAAGCCCAGGCCCGCTTAACTTTTGTGCGGGAAAACTGCGCGGCGGAATTGAATCAGTCGCTCGAAGATCTCGCCCACGAGCTGCCGGTTGAAAATGATTTCGATTTGGAAGCGGCCCAGTCTCGCGTTGAAGAGCTACGGGCACGAATCGAAGCTTTTGGCGGCGTCAATATGATGGCGCTCGAAGAGTTGTCTGAGAACGAGTCGCGCCTGCTGTTCCTGACGGCTCAACGTCAGGATATCGTCGACAGTATCTCATCTACCGAAGAAGCGTTGCGCGAAATCAAGCGTCGCTCGCGCGAGCGATTCCGCCACGCCTTCGAGCAAATTAATAAAAACTTTAGCGAGTTGTTCCAGGAGTTGTTCGGCGGTGGCAAGGGCGAGATGAGTTTGATTGAAGCCGATGACGTGCTCGAGTCAGGCATCGATGTGATCGCTCAACCTCCCGGCAAGAGATTGCAAAATGTATTGCTTCTTTCCGGCGGAGAAAAGGCAATGGCCGCGCTGGCCCTGGTGCTGGGAATTTTTCATTATCGGCCCTCACCGTTCTGTTTGCTGGACGAAGTTGACGCACCGCTGGATGAAGCGAATGTGGGACGATTCACAGACAAAGTCGCGCAAATGTCTGCGAACACGCAGTTCATCGTCATCACACATAACAAACGGACGATGGAAATGGCCCGCGCCCTTTATGGCGTAACGATGCAGGAAGTCGGCGTTTCGAAATTAGTATCTGTAAGGTTTGAGTAAACGGGCTTTGAGCCCGAGACTCAACTTTCCTGGGGCGAGCCGTTTTTGAGGTCTCGCCCTTTTGATTTGCTGAGGCGGAGGCCCTGGAGCGACAACGCTAAATAAATCGTGGGTCGATTAACTTTAGAACCGCGAGCGATTGCCGTCGCTGATTTGTAACGGCCGGGTTTGTATTAAAGCTCAACATTCGGCCGGTTGCCATCGCTCCCGGTTCTGATGTTCGCTCTATTCCGGAAGAATTGACTGATGAGGCACTGGCGTTTTCTTTTTTATGGACCTTCGCTTAGAATGTCGCGCGATAAGCAGTTGATGGTAAGCAGCATTTTTCAACGTCTCAAGTTTCTCCCCGCCGCGTTCATTATTTTGGGCGCGGCGTTTGTCGCTGCGCCGGATATCGCAGCACAGGACAAGACAAATGTGCGCAAACCGGAAGTCGCTCCTTCTTCAGCCCCCGCACCAGACGACAAAAAGATCAAAACGCCGGTCGACGCCACGCGTTACTCTTACGAGTTTACGCAGCCTGATTTTCTTATTCGTCATATTGTGATTGAACACGATACAACGGGAACCGGAAAAATCAATTTTGAACGCAAGGGCGAGGAAATCACAATCGAGGAGCCAATCGAGTTGTCGCAGGAGACGCTCACGCGCCTGCTGGGTGCGTGGACCGAGCTTCGCTTCCTTGAGTCGACGGAGAACTATCAATCCGAAAGGCAGTATCCTCATCTGGGCACCATGCGTTTGAAGATGGAGCACGAAGCCCGCAAACGCACGGCTGAGTTCAACTGGACCAACAACAAGAATGCGGAGCTATTGGCGAATGAATATCGCAGGATAGCCGACCAGGCGGTGCTGGTGTTCGACATCTCCGTTGCCCGCGAAAGCCAGCCATTGAACACCCCGAAGTTGATGGATGAATTTGAATTGCAAATGAAGCGGAACGGCTTATCTGATCCAAAACAATTAGTCCCGCTTCTCAAAGACATCTCTACCGACGAGCACCTCCCGCTCATCACGCGCAATCACGCCCTGCGCTTGATCAAAAAAATCGAGAAGTAAAAGTTCCCGATCGCCGGGCTGGTTACGTATCAGTCGCCTGCTTGCAGAATTCGATCACGCGGTTTTCAGCCCAGAAGCGATCCTCATCGCCTTTAGGATCTTCGGAAATGAAGGCGACATGACCACCTTGCTGTGGCGCGAGCAAGAGAACGTAAGGATTGCCGGCAACCGCCGAATCGCGCAGCGGCGAGATAGGAATGAAGGGGTCGTCCTCAGCGTGGATAATCAATGTGGGGATGCGAATTTGATCGATGACGCGCAGCGAGCTGGCGCGGTAGTAATAGTCTTCAGCATCTGTAAAGCCATTGGCGCGAGCGGTGAACCGTTCGTCGAATTCTCTAAGGGTGCGTATTCTTCTTATACCCCGGATGTCGTAAAGATCCGGATACAACCTGTACTTCGTGCGCATACGTCTTTTCAGTCGCCGCACGAAGTCCTGTTGGTAAATCCAGTTTGAGCGTCTCAATATCATCTCCGCGCTGGCTGTTAAATCAATCGATGGCGAAACTGCGCAAACGCCAAGGATTTCCCCCGGTGGGCTCTCGCCGTACTCCCCTGCAACCTTTAGCACAAGATTTCCGCCCAACGAGAATCCCACCACCACCATTCGCTTGAGGCGATCTTTTTCGATTAGTTCCTGGATTACTGCCCGCAGATCCTCGCTTAATCCGCCGTGATACAACGTCGGGGTCATATGCTCCGTGCCGCCGCAGTTGCGAAAGTTGACTCTGATTACATTGAAGCCGGCCCGAAAACCTTTCTCCGCGGTCGCCAGCATGTAGACCGAGGCGCTCGAGCCTTCGATACCATGCCAGGCGACAATAGTTGGGTGCTCGTCGCGGTTGGGTTGCCAGCGACAGTGAGCCAACACCTTAACGTCCGGGGCTACATCAAAGAAGCGCGCTTCGTCTTTCTCAGAAAGAAAACGAAACTTACGTGGCCAGGCATACGCAGCCAGCGTTTGCGAATGGCCGTGGCGAAACACTCTATGAGCGCGGAAGGTTTTTGCTTTAAACAAGCGGGTGACTCGCGCGAGAAGCTCACGAGCAGCAGCGGCTCTTAAGCTGGATGTGTCGGGCTGAGCGGAAGTTACCTCGGCGTCGGGAAGCATTTCTTGAAAACCCCTGGCAGGCCGACTGCCTGCTTTGCTGACGAGAGGGAAGCCGAATCATTATACAGGCAAATGGAAAACTACGAGCGCTCATGCCAAACTGGGTAGTGTCCTATCCGCTGCTCTCTGTGTGTCCTCTGTGTGTTCCGTGCCTCCGTGGTGGGTGTTTGCTTAAGGTTTAGTTACCACCAAGGCACATAGCACACGGAGTTGGCACAGAGAGAACTGAGAAGAGGACACCACCCAAACTGGGGTATTTATGCAACCTAGAGCTTGAATTCTAAATTGCATGAGTCCCTAAACTGGTCAGTTGTCCAATTCAACTCTCCGCGTTAGCTCAGCGATCTTCGGCTCCGCGGTGCGTGTTTTCCCAATATTAACTACACAACATGGCCAACCTTCCCGAGAGCCGTTGGAAATCAAGAAGCAAACACGATCTCATCATCGAGGTTTGGGAAGCGCTCGACTGTGAGTCGGTGGGTGCGACTGAACTCGAGCAGATTCAGCAGGCACTGCTTGAGAAGTTTGGGGAAGGAGGTTTGGAAAGTCCCGCATCTATCGCGCGCACAGTTGCCGACGAGGGCGCAGTCCTGCGACATCCGGAAGTGTTCGAGTTGGATTTCAGTTGGCGCGAACGTAATGGGGCCAAGGCGATTTTTCAACAGGGACTGGACTTCTCGGATTTGTCGTCAGCCTTCATCGCGACAGTAAAAATTGAAGAAATGCGTTTGCAACTACAGGCTGACAAGGAAACAAAAGGTCTCAAGGAATTACGCGGCATTGTTTTGGCTGCTCGGAGTGAGTCGCTGCTGAGAGCACGGAGCAAGATTATTGATGAGGATCAACGCCGGCAGGCGAGAGAGATTTCCGAGTGGCTGAATGTTTGGCTGCAAGCTCCGGAGTTATTTTCTGATTGGCTCGATCTGCGGCGCCGTTCACCGGAGTTTCAGAACAGATTTCCCGACTACCAAAACGAAAACAGCCCTGCATAAAAGAGCGGGGGCCAAGCCCGCCTTCCCAACTTTCGAGGTTCTTAACTTGTTCGTTGCATCCAGCCGGGAATGCTGTTCAGTACAAGATTGAAAAATGTCATTCAATAGAAAATCAAACAACAGAAAATCAAAGCTCAACTGAGATCAGCTCGCGGTCGGGAAGGGCGGGCTTGCCCCCGCTGGTTTACCGTTATTCTTCTTCCTCGCCACCGCGGATCCTGCCTTCAGCTCTCGATTGCTCAATTACTTTCTGGGCGAGATTCCCCGGGACGGGATCATAATGTGAAAACTGCATATGAAATGATCCGCGCGCTGCCGTAATCGAATTCAGCGTCGATTGATAGTTCAGCATTTCAGACATTGGCACCTGCGCCTTAATCACCTGATTCTTGCCGCTCGTTTCCATGCCCTGCACGCGTCCCCTCCGGGAATTAAGATCACCCATGATGTCGCCACTGTTTTCCTGCGGGGCGCTGATCTCAACGTCCATGATCGGCTCAAGGATCGACGGCTTTACTTTTTCCATGGCCGCGCGAAACGCCTTGCGGCCGGCGGCGCGAAACGAATGTTCATCGGAATCGACGTTGTGATACGAGCCGTCGATCAACTGCACTTTAAAATCCACCAGCGGATAGCCGGCGATGGCGCCGGATTGGGCCGCTTCAATAATTCCTTTTTCGATGGCCGGCCGAAATTGCTGCGGCACGGCGCCGCCAAAGATCTTATCTTCGAAAACGAAACCACCACCGCGCGGCAACGGTTCGAAAACAACTTTGCAATCGCCAAACTGGCCTCGACCGCCCGTCTGTTTCTTATGGCGGCCCTGGACTTCAGCGCGAGCAGTAATTGTTTCTTTGTAGGGAACCTTCGGCGGATGAAGCGTTACTTCCACGCTGTAGCGCTTCTTGAGTTTTTCGACGACCGTTTCTACGTGAAGCTGACCGGACCCTGAGAGCAAAAACTCTTTTGTTTGCGCATCGCGAGTAAAGTGCAGCGCCGGATCTTCTTCGAGAATCTTATGCAGTGCCACGCTGATTTTCTCTTCGTCCTGTCGCGATTTCGGCTCGATAGCAAAGGCAATAGCAGCTTCCGGATAAACGACGGGGTCGTAGACGATGGGCGACTGCTTGTCGCACAGCGTATCGCCAGTTTGCGTCTCCTTAAGTTTTACGCAAGCGACGATGTCGCCGGCGTGCGCATCAGGAACTTTGTCCAATTGTTTGCCTTGAATCGAGTGCAACATGCCGAGGCGTTCCATTGTTCCACGCGAAGAATTAAAGACAGTCGCATCGTTCTGTAATTTGCCGCTGATCACCTTCATCACGTTGATGCGGCCGGCGAAGGGATCGGCGATAGTGCGAAAGCAATAGGCGGAAAAAGGTTCGCTGTCCTCATACTTCCGAGCAAATTTTTCTGCGTCCGCCCCGGCGTCAAGAGGCAAACCATATTCTGCAGTATGGTGCGCGGGGTCAGGAGCGTAATCGACGATGGCATTGAGCAATGCGCGCAGGCCGACCAGGGTTGCACCGGAGACAGCGAACACTGGGCAAAGCTTGCTGTTGGCGATCGCTTTGTTGATGTTCGGCAAAATATCGGATTCATCGAGCGTTCCCTGCTCGAAGTATTTCTCCATTAGTGCGTCGTCAGATTCTGCGACCAGCTCGACCAGCCGTTCGCGCGTCTTATCGACGTAATCGCGACCCTCGGCAGGAATCTCAATTTCTTTTGCCTGGCCATCAGCACCCAGCTCATAGGCCTTCATATGTACAACATCAACCACGCCGCGGAAGTCTTTTTCTTTACCGATGGGAAGTGTGAAAGGAATGATTGCCCGGCTAAAAGCTTTATGCGCGCTTTCGACGGCAGCTCCAAAGTCGGCGTGTTCTTTATCCAGTTTTGTAACCACCATGATTCGCGGCACGATAAATTCATTCGCGAAGGCCCAGGTCTTTTCAGTTTGAACCTCAACACCTTTGACAGCGTCGACCACGACCAGCGCGCAATCTGCGACGCGCAACGCCGGTCGTGCATGAGCTACGAATGCGGCATACCCGGGAGTATCAATAAAATTAATTTTGGTATCGAGATGTTCGAGATGTGCTATTGCGGTATTGAGGGTGATCTTGCGGGCGATAGCGTCTTCTTCGTAATCCGTGACGGTGGTTCCTTCTTCGACCTTACCCCAGCGTGGCGTGGCTCCGGCGACGTAGAGAAGCGAACTAATCAGTTGCGTCTTCCCTACGTCGCCGTGTCCGATGACCGCAAGGTTACGAATGAACTCGGTGGCATAGGCTTTCATAATGACGAATCCTTTCAGAGAGCGAATTTTAGGTAGGACAGACCTGCGTGTCTGTCGCTCCTGAATATTGGTCAGGCAGGAAGGTCTGCCGTATTACACGTTCGGTGAGCAGTAATTTATCTGAGCGGAAAGGTGAAAGGCAAGTTAGGCCATCTTTTTCAGCCGAAATTGCATCGTAATGAGCGAACAGAATGGCTAAATTCAGGGGGGATAAGAAACGATGTTTTACCGTAGTTTAATTTCGTCTGTTGCTACACTTGCGCTGGCGTTCACCGCCACCGCGACGACGTTTGCGACAGGCTCGACAAAAGAAATCCCCACGGACAAGGTAAGGACAAATCAGAGGATGACGAAAGTCCTGGAACCGCTGAATCTCGCGGTTTTGGTGCAGGACGATCTCATCTCGCAGGTCGGCAACGAACTGGATGTTACCGGCCGATTTATCCGCTCGCTACCAAGCGGCTCGCGGGTGATGGTCGGATACATTACAACCGGCACGCTACAAGTCAGACAACCTTTCACCACGGATTTGGACAAGGCCGCTCGCTCATTGCGAATTCCATTGTCGAGCACGGCGGCATCGCCGTTTAATCCGTATGTGGAAGTGATCGAAGCTCTGCGTAGCTTTAATGCGGATTGGAAAGGAAAAAACGCTGTGCTGCTCGTGTCGGATGGCCTGGATACTTCCAGAGGTTTCGACGTCACGAGCTCGGCGCACACACTCGATCTCGAGAGAGCGATCAAGAAGGCAAACGAGCGCGGTGTTGCAGTTTATGCCTTTTACGCGCCTTCGGTGGGCCTGACAAGCCGCAGCCGTTTGGCAGCGAGCTATGGGCAGAATTCACTTAACCGGCTGGCGAACGACACTGGGGGCAAAGCCTTCTTTCAAGGGACCAGTGGGTTTGTGACCTTTGATTCCTATTTCGAGCGACTCAAGCGAACGCTGAACGAACAGTATGCACGCGCTACTTAACTAAAGCCGGCACGGTAACCCCGACGGACGAAGAGAAACAATTCGCGAAGTAAAAGACGCCGCCGCAGGCGAGACTTGTGGCGGCGTTTTTCTGTAACGCAAACTGTTAGTTTGCGTGAAGCTGGCGCGATAACGTTAGTACTCTCGCATTTTCTGCTTGGATTGTGAAGAAACACGGTGATAAAGTTACCCACCGAGAGCAGGCGAGCGCCCCGACTGAGGTATTGGACACTGGAAGAACTCACTGCAATTACCAAACTGCTCCACGGAAATGTGATAGTGATATTGACTCTTCTGACGCACCAAGCAGCATTCTTTGACTCGCTGACAAGTTGACTGGGAACGTGCGCGAATATTGTCTCATCGTCGAGGGGGCCTATCTTTCGGAATCCGAAGCCGAGCATGCTTTGCGTGACCCGTTCATTGAGGACTGGGTTGAGCAGACCGGCAACTTCAAGATCCACAATATGAACGAGATTCAGGTGACTTCCGGCGTGACGCTCGGTTCTTTGGGTGTGGTGATGCTGGATGAGCGGTTATTTGAGATCGCAAGCACCGACGGTGACCATCCCCTCACCGAGCTAAAGGCCAAAGGCGTTGCCGAAGCGTTGAAGCGGCAGGACATGTTCGACGAAATAGAAGTGAAGCCTCGAGATGAGGCGGAAGATTTACTCCAGAACGAATCCCCACCTGATCCAGAACAGTGACCAAAACCGAAGATAGTTTTCTCGGTGGACGCGTTGTCGTAGTCGTCAGCGATATCACGAGCGAAGACGTCGACGCCATCGTGAATGCGGCCAACTCCACGCTGCTGGGTGGTGGCGGCGTCGACGGCGCCATTCACCGCTCCGGAGGACCAGCGATTCTTGCAGCGTGCCGGGAAATCAGACGAACGCAATACCCGCAGGGCCTCCCCACCGGGGAAGCGGTGATTACGACCGCCGGAAATTTGCCGGCACGCCATGTGATCCATACAGTGGGCCCGATCTATGGCCGCCACGGCGGGGCTGAGGCGGACTTGCTGGCGGCCTGTTATCGGAATTCTTTACAGCTTGCTGCACAACATCGTTTGAGCACAATAGCGTTTCCGGCGATTTCGACCGGCGTGTTCGGTTATCCTCAGGACGAGGCCGCGCAAATTTCCTCGGCAACGATTCAGCGCAATCTTCTGATCGATGATCAGATTCGAATGGTACGTCTTGTATTTTTTCAGTTAGAGGCCGCCCGGACGTTTCTGAAGCACCAAAACTTTGCTGAGTAACTTGAGCTTACAGGCGCAGGGTTGAATCTCTGCGTTAACTCGGCTGCTCTGCGACTCGGCGGTATGCGTGTTTGCATCGATACTCACGCGGAGACGCAAAGCACGCAGAGGTTACCTAGAGAAAAACGGCAAATCAGGTCAGCTGGATGAGCCTCAAGTTCTTACAAATGCGCTTGCTGTGTTATAAGAACCCCTTTGTTTTGACCTGACGGAAAAGTCAGGCATATTGGTTTGCCCTAAACCGTATGTACGCGGGTTGATTCTAATGATTGAAGCTATTGAGTCGAGTCCTAAAACTTTGCCTGCGAACGCGGAGATACCGACTCCGCTCCAGGCACTTGAGCGGCTATCCTGGAATTATTGGTGGAGTTGGTCGTCGGATGGCGCCGGGGTCTATCGCGACCTCGACGCCGAGCTTTGGGACGAGTGTGAGCACAACCCGCGCATGTTGTTGGCGAAGGTTTCTGAATACCGCTTGGCCGAAATGGCTACCGATCCGGTCTACGTAAACCGCATCCGAAAACTCGCCTACCAGTTTGACCATTACATTGCAGCGTCAATGCCAAAACCAGATCCGGGGTGGATGGCGGCTTTCCGATCGCTTGCGTCAGATACCACGGCCGATCTATCAGCCGCTTCGACAATAACGGCGGAAAATCCAGTTGCCTATTTTTGCGCGGAGTATGGTGTTCATAATTCGCTGCCGCTCTACTCGGGCGGGCTAGGGGTACTGGCCGGAGACCACCTCAAATCGGCGAGTGATTTGCGTTTGCCTTTGGTCGCTATTGGCCTTCTGTATCACTACGGTTACTTTCGCCAGCGTCTCGATATGATGGGCTGGCAGGAAGAGTTTTACGTTGAGACCGATCCTACGCAGTTGCCAATACGTCAAGTCAAGACTGAAGACGGTATGCCGTTGCTCGTTGACGTGGCGATTCGGGAGCGTTCTGTGCGAGCGCAAGTTTGGCGCGCCGATATCGGGCGCATACCGTTGTATTTGCTCGACACAAACATTGCCGCAAACGAGGAAACCGATCGCTGGGTCACCGGCCACTTGTATGGTGGCGATCGCGAGACGCGTATTGTGCAGGAGATGCTGTTGGGAATTGGCGGCGTTCGCCTTTTACGCAAGCTCGGAATCAAACCGCAGGTCTTTCATCTTAACGAAGGTCACAGCGCTTTTCTCACGCTTGAACTTGCGCGCGAGTTGATTCAATCAGAAGGTCTCGACTTTGCACAGGCTGCGGCCCTCGTCAAACAGCGTTGCGTATTTACTACCCACACTCCAATCGCCGCCGGGAACGATGAGTTCGACATCGAATTGCTGACGCGTTCGTTTGGATCGGGGTATGAAAGAGAACTTGGTCTGAGTCACGAAGAATTTGTTGCGCTGGGCCACATCGATCCGCAGAACTCGCAGTCTCCATACGGTTTGACACCCCTGGCAATTCGCATGTGTCGCTCAACGAATGGCGTCAGTCGAAAACACGAGGAAGTTTCGCGCGTGCTCTGGCAGAAGCTTTGGCCGGAAGAGACCAGTGGTGAGGTTCCCATCACGCATGTCACAAACGGGGTCCACGCTCCCACCTGGGTGGCTCCCTTAATCAGGTCGCTCTATGAGAAACACGTGGGCAGCGATTGGCAGGAAAAAATGCGTGACCGGGCGGAATGGGCCCATGCCATCTTACGAATTCCGGATGAGGAGTTATGGGCGGCACACCTACTTCTAAAAGAGCGGCTGGTCGCCTTTATCCGGCAACGGTCGTTTCTGGCGCGCATCAATCGTGGCGAGTCAACCGAGACTACTGAAGCCGCCCGAAACATGTTTGACGCCGGCGCGCTCACCATCGGCTTTGCCCGACGCGTGGCCGGTTATAAGCGCTGGAACCTGCTGCTGACGGACCCCGAACGGCTGTTGCGAATAATGAATAACACCGACCGTCCGGTGCAGTTTGTCTTTGCCGGCAAAGCGCATCCACAGGATCAAGAATCGAAGTTTATCCTGCAGCAGGTGGCCCAGTGGGAACGAAGTGCCGGGGTCGGTGACAGATCAGTATTTCTGCAAAACTACGATCATGAAATCGCTCGGCAGTTAGTCCAGTCAGTAGACGTTTGGTTGAACGTTCCGCGCCGACCGCTCGAGGCGTCGGGAACGAGCGGCGAAAAAGTAGCGATGAATGGCGGCCTGAATTTGTCGGTGCTTGATGGCTGGTGGCTGGAAGGTTACGACGGCACAAACGGATTCGCCGTTGGTAACGAACCGGCAGCTGACAACTCAGACATCGACGCCAGTGATGCTGAATCACTTTACCGCGTCCTGGAACAACAAGTGGTTCCCGTTTATTACGATCGCGATATTGAAGCGATGCCGCGCAAATGGATCGCCCTGATGAAGAACTCGATTGCCACACTGGTCCCGCAGTTTAATAGCGATCGGATGGTTGAAGAGTATTCGCGACGTATTTATAGCTAGCGGCGATTATCCCGACCTTGGTCGCTCAGAAAGCTTAATTGTCTGTTTGGACTCTTCCCCGGCCAGATTTGAAGGAGGTGGGCGCGACCCGGTAATTCAGAAATTAATCGCTCGTTTCTTTCTGCCCTCCCCAGCGCTCCTGTTCGCCCGTTATTCAAGGAAATGAGACAGCCACCACGCTCTTACACTCGTATGTTAGACTAACGACGCTTCGGAATTAGGCCCTCATGAAATACTGCACGGTCTGCAAATCCAAATTTGACGATGGAGTGAGCTTCTGCCCTACCGACGGTGAGGTGCTCGAAGACGATCCGTCTTCAATCGTGGGCACGGTACTGGACGGTCAGTACAAGATCGAATCACTACTCGGCAAAGGGGGAATGGGCGCAGTTTATCTCGCTCGTCACATCCTGCTCGGCGACCGGGTAGCCATCAAAATACTGCCTCCTGAAGTTCGCAATAACGCTGAGTGGCTGCGCCGCTTTCGACGGGAAGGTCAGGCTGCGCGACGCTTTCGCCATGCCAACGCAGTTACGGTTTACGATCTCAGAACCGCCGGCGACGGCACCATCTACATGGTGATGGAATATGTCGAAGGTCACACACTGGAGGCTGAACTAAGAAAGAGGGGACGCTTTACGCCCCGCCAGGCCTTTGAAATTCTCGAACCGATCATGAGCGTATTGAATACCGCCCACGCAATGGGCGTTGTTCATCGGGATCTCAAACCGGAAAACATAATGATCGGCAATACCCAGAGTGGTGGCGAGTCAACCGTCAAGTTGCTCGACCTGGGCATCGCAAAGATGCGTGAAATCGCCGGCGTGGAAAGCAGCGGCACAACAGAACTCACGATGGCTGGTCAGGTCCTGGGCACTCCCTATTACATGTCGCCGGAGCAATGGGGTGAATTAGCGCGCGACGGTAATCCGGAAATTGACGGTCGTACCGACATCTATAGCCTCGGGCTGGTGACCTATCAAATGATCACCGGTCAGCGTCCTTATTCCGGTGGCACACTCCATGAACTGCGCCGCGAACACCTTGCCGTGAAACCTCCGCCATTAGCTGAAAAAGTTCCAGGAGTGCCGAAGGGTTTCAGTGAAGCTATCGACCGCGCTATTTCGAAAGACCGCGGCGATCGGCAGGCTACAGCCGGCGAGTTAGCCGCTCAATTGCGCGCGAGCCTTACGGAAGCTACGGGCGATGTACCGCTGGCCGGAGATTTTCCCCTCCCGCCGACAGGCGCTCCGGCCTACACGCAGGAAGCTCCAGGTGGTATTACCAGCAAGTCCGACGTAAACGCGGCCACTATTCTTACCGTCGAAGCTGTTCCCACATCCCCGCCTAGTGTCCCGCCCTCGACTGGGGAGCAACCGCAGTATCAGCAGGCGACTCCGGGCCTCGCCGATGAAATGCAATCGGTCGTTACGGTGGTAAAACCGGCGCGTGTAGAAGTTGGTTTGGCACCGCCCAGGAAATCGCGTGCTAAGTCACTGGTCATCGCGGGTGGCGTAGTACTTCTCCTGGGGCTGCTGGTTGTCGGCGTTGGCGGATTTTTCGCGATGAACTGGCTGAACTCCAAACCCGATAACGCGACAACGGGTACGGCGAGTAAAGACAAGTCCGCCGCTAAGGGCACTAACGGCTCAACCACGGAGCGCGCGGTCGCGGGTGCGGAGGTGGGACGTTATTGGCTCGAGGTTCTGCCAAACACTCTTGCAGCCGAGCCGGAACGGACCGCGGGCTTAACGCCGCTCGCTTCGGGACAGGCTTTCAAGTTTCATTTTCAATTTGGTGACAATGGTTATCTGTACATCGTCGGTCCTGGTCAACAAAGCCAGCCGACGGCGTTTCTGACAGATCAGCCGGCAGCGATTTCCGGGTTGACGTCAAACCAGGTTACAAAGGGCGGCGACTTTAACTTTCCGAGCGGTATTGAACATTGGCTTGAATTGGATAAGAAGGCGGGCACTGAAGAATACACCATAATTTTTTCCCGGGAACGGTTGTCTGAGCCAACATTTTTTACTGCCGCGGCAACCGGAAATCCTTTGAGCGAAACACAGCAATCGGAGTTGCGAGATTTCCTGGCAAAGTACAAAACAAGCGAGGCTGCCAGTGAGGTGGGCGAGAAAGATTCTTCTGACCCTTTTGTTAAGGTGAAAATGCCGCAAACCACTGGCGCCGGTGCCAACGTCCCAGTCCTGTTCTTGGTACGGATTCAGCATAAATGAACTGTCAGCGCACTGTCGCTCGTAGTTTTCTTTGGTGGATCGCTTCCGGTTTAAAGGAGAGTTTTTAATGAGAGCGAAGTTAACTGTTTTTGTTTTCCTGATTGCACTGGGCGCTCTTTTTCAAACAACCGTCCAGGCCCAGGAACAGGAAGATGTCAGAGGCGCGTTCATGACCACGCGACCACAAGTAACCGGCGGAGCCAGCGGCGTTAAGTCGACCCCATCCGCAAAGCCCAATCGGCGACGTCCCAAGCCTGTTGCCTCGGGTGGAACCGGTGAGGTCGTAAAGCACGATCCAAATCCGGCAAAGGATATTCCGGACAAGGTGAATGTTCCGCGTATGGGTTTGGGCCTGACGCTTTTCATGCGCGATTCAAACGGCCTGGCGGTACGAACTGATCCGGCGCATGAGTTTCGAAAAGGCGATCACGTTCGCTTTCTGATCGAAACCAACGCCGACGGCTACCTGTATGTCTTTAACACTACTGACGGCGGCCAGCCGATAATGATTTATCCCGATCCGGAGTTGGACGAAGCCGGGAACTATTTCCAGGCGCACGTTCCTTTTGAAATTCCCTCCAGTGTTGCGGCCGAAGAACGTTTGCGATGGCTTACTTTTGACGAGCATGCCGGTGCGGAAAAGCTATATTTCGTTTTCACGCGCGAACCCTTGACTGCAGTACCAATCGAAGACGATCTGATTACGTATTGTCGCGAAAACAATGGCAAGTGTCCGTGGCGTCCAGTTACCGATGTCTGGTCTCACATTCAAAAAGAGATGAACGAACCCGTCAAAGTTGCCAGAGCCAGCAGACAGGGAAGCGCTGAGACCTCCGCGGAGCATCGCGCCGTCACACGTGGCATCGGACTCAACCGTGATGATCCCGAGCCTGCGCTAATAATGCTGACTGCCTCAACCACAAAAAACATTCTGGTTGCGGCCGTGGACCTCATTCATAAAGCCGCCAGTCTTTCCGCAAGTCCATCTGACGACGCCCAGTAACGAAGGAGTATTACACGTGATTGTAAGAGCTAAGATTTCTGTCGGCATCATATTGGTTCTCAGTTTATTGCTTTGCATGACCCCGGGGATATCACGCGCACGTTCCGCGCCGGAAGCGTCAGCTTTTCAGCAGGACCAGGCGGGCGCCGCTTTGCAGGAGGGGCGACGCCTGCTGAAGCGAGGTAAGGCAGACCAGGCGTTGGGACGACTGCAAACTGCGCTCAATCTCTACACTGTGGCGAAGAATAGAAAGGGCGTTGCTGCCGCCCACAACGAGTTGGGCGATCTTTATCTGCGCCAGGGACAGAACAAGACTGCACTCGATCACTATCAACAGGCTTATAACGCGCTTACCGGCGCGCTCGTTCAGGAACAAAGAGACACCGCCGCAGCCGGCACCGCTGCACGCCTGGCTCCCAGCTCAAAGGCGGGAGAGGCAGTCGACACGGCAGCGAGTGTTAGCGACACCGGCTTCAACGCAAAACTACTGCTCGCGAAAATTGGCGATACGAACTATCAACTGGGGCAGATGCAATCCGCCGCAGCTTCCTACTCGCTAATGAATCCGAAGAAACCTGAGAGCGCGGCCAAGAAAGCTGGCGGCATGTTTGCCAAGCTGGCGCCCTCGGTTGTGCTCGGCAACGCAACCGATAGCGCCACTGTCGGGTCTGCTGCCGGCGCGGTCGGAGGCGCACTGGTCGCGAAGAACGAGCTGGAGCAGTACCGCACCTCAATCGTTTACATGACCTATGAGCTGGGCATGGGCCGCATTGCTTTTGCCCAAAACGATCTCGAGACGGCGCGAACGCATTTCCAAAATGCGGCTGATGCCAGCAAAGGAGCGCTGCCGCTGATTGCCAACCTTGGCCAGACGCGCCGATTCCGCACTGCAGCCCGAACGAGTCTGGCCGATGTTGCGTTGCGCCAGATGGACTTCAAAAATTCCATGAAGCTATACGAGCAAGCAGCGAAAGGGGCAAAGGACGACAAGCGTTTGGATTTAATGTGGCCCGCCCAGCGCGGCATGGGCCGCAGTGCCTGGGCCCTGGCGGGACAGGAGAAGGACGCAAAGAAGGCCACTAAGCTGAGAGAGTCCGCCCTGGCGAACTTTCAGGATGCTGTTGCCACAGTTGAAACGCTGCGTTCGGGCAGTCTCCGCGCCGACGAATCGCGCACGATTTTTCTCAGTACTACTAAGGATGTGTTTGACGACGCCTCGAGCGCATTCGCCGAGATGACGTTGCTGACGGCCCCGGTTGCCGGCGCGCCTGCTGGGAGCAGCGCCGAGGCTTTGTCGGGAAAAGCGTTAGAATATGCAGCGGAGGCATTCAGGATTAGCGAAGAGTCGCGGGCGCGCTCACTGCTGGATCTTCTAAGTGAAACCAACGCTTCCGTTACTCAGGGTATTCCGCCGGATCTTCTCAAACGCAAGCAGGACAATCTGGACAAGCAGCAGGAAATTGCTGAAGCGCTAACCGGCATTAGTCTGGCGGCTGATAGCGATAAGAAAAAGCCGTCCGACCTCGAATCTGATCTTGAAAAGCTTCAGACTGAATTTGAAGAAATTGAAAACCAGATAAGGACTGCCAGTCCGCGCTATGCCAGCCTGACTGGCGGGAAGCCGATGTCGCTGGCCGAAGTGCAGAGCTCGGTGCTTGACGATCAAACAGTGTTGCTGGAATACAGTTTGGGAACCGAGGCCTCGTATCTCTGGACGGTAACAAAGTCTGCCGTATCTCTTTACAAGCTGCCGGCTCGGACGGCTATCGACAAGTTGGCTATTGATCTTCGCAGCAAATTAATCCCTTCAAAACTTCAGCGACGAATCGTCGGCATCGACGTGATGGCAGACAGTCAACGCGGACTGGGCGTCAGCGCCACGCCGTTTGCCGAGGATGCAGCTTCATTTGTGGCCGCATCAAGCGCACTCTATAAAGCCGCGGTTGAGCCGGCCGGCTCGGTGCTCGGAGAAAAGCGATTGTTAATCGTCGCTGACGGTGCGCTGAATTACGTTCCATTTGAAGCGCTCGTAAAATCGCCTGCCAACGAGGATTATTCGTCGCTTCAATATCTGATCAAAACGAATGAGATCATCTATGCGCCCTCCGCGTCAGTCGTTGGCGTAATCAGACAGCAGAACACCAATCGAGACGGACGGGCCATGCTGATTCTTGCCGACCCGGTCTTTAACTCGAATGACGCGCGCGCTCGCGGCGCCGGCGCCCCGGCAAACTCAGCCGAGACGCGCGGTCTGGGAATCCAAAGCGCGCTTGCTGATGTCGCCGGCCAGGAATCCGTGGGAGCTACCACGCCGAAGATGCAAGGCTTACCGCTCGCGCGACTCGCCGGAACGCGCACTGAAGCTGAGCAGATAGAGAAACTGGCAAAGACGTCAGGCATGCAAGCCGATACATGGCTCGACCTGGATGCCAGCGAGGATAACGTAGACACTCGCGACGTCAGCAAGTATCGCGTGCTGCATATTGCCACGCACGGTTTATTGAACGCCGAGCGGCCACAGTTTACCGGCGTGGTGCTTTCGCTGGTGGGCAACAAGAGCGAAGACGGATTTCTGCGCACTGACGAGGTGTTTAATCTTCGGCTTGGCTCACCGCTGGTGATGCTCTCGGCCTGCGAAACCGGATTGGGAAAAGAGAAACGCGGCGAAGGCGTCATGGGTCTTACGCGTGCTTTTATGTATGCCGGAGCGCCGACTGTGGGCGTGAGCTTATGGTCGGTGGCTGATAACTCAACCGCGGAATTAATGACCAATTTCTACAAGCGTCTGCTGGTTCCAACAGGAAGTTCGGCGCCGGCCGCGGCGATGCGCGAAGCGCAACTCACAATGATTGCCGGCAAGAAATACAGCGCACCATTCTACTGGGCGCCGTTTGTGCTCGTAGGGGATTGGCGCTGAGAAGACTGCCTGGTCGTCGGGTTTAAGAAGGACTGCACATTAACTGCCCGGAGTTTTTTGCGCCGGGCGCTTATATAGCAACTGAACGTTTACAAGCAATCCCTTCTTGTCTGCAGTGGTCACTCGATAGATCGTTTGCGGCGCCGGATCATCTCGAGTTAACTGCCTGCCTTTTATCGCGGCTGCCGCTCGTTCTTCTTTTGTCCAGGCGGTGCCGGCGCCACCTTCCATTTCAAAACGTTCGCTTCGTCCTCCCCACATTCTCTGCCAGTCTGAGATTTGCACTTTGGAAAGCTGCAATGGCTTTTCCGAGATTGGTAACTCGAGCGGCGCTTCGGTAACAATCAAGGTCAGCATTTCGCCAATCTGGTCAGACCGGGTCGGTCGTGCGGTGTAGTAGCCTGGATCATCTTCCTGTGCGGGAATGTCAATTAGTTTTCCCGGACCGACATGGTTATCACCCGCGCGCGTGGTTAGCGTGGGAAAGATCAACAGCGGTTCGCCCAATGAGCCATCAGCGAAAACATCGCGATCTACGACGTACAAGAAACCTGTCTGCGGCGATTCAACGCTCAAGCGAAGATAATCACCTTCGCTTACCGGCGTATCCGCCTCGATACGCTCCGGCACCCAGTTGGAGGATTTGCCTGTCTCTCGCACCAGCATACGCTGGCCTGGGTCGCTCGGGGTTGCCGGACGTAGACGCCAGAGTGTGACACCGAGCTGCTCAACGCTTCCAAGAGTCAATGCGATGTCTGTTTCGGGAGACGAAGCCAGCCGGTAGTGTTTGGACTCATCTTTGGGGGCAACGGCCGCCACGCTTGCAGTAGGTCGGGCCGCGATCCGACCAAGGCCGCGGCCGAATTTTTCTGGCTTCGGGGTGGGTGTTGGACGCGGCTGCGTAAAATCATCCGAAACGATTTCTGTTCTGCCCTGCTGACTCGATACTCCTGCCTGCAGCACAACGATCCCGACAACGCCCGTGATTAACGCAAGTAACGTGAACAGTCCTGCGGCCGGCTTTTTTGCAGGCGCTCGGCGAACGAGATTGCTTTGGCGATTTGCGATTGACATGCGAGTTACAGAAATCACGAATCGTGGTCGAATGATCTCAGGCGGTCTCAACGGTGTTCAAGTTCCAGTAATTGAACCAGAACATCACCATTGCCACGCAGCACCGTTTGCTGCTTGATCCTATCTTTGGTTACTTCTGGTTTCACCTCGGAGTGCTTCATTAGGAATTCGCGAACCGATCTTAGTGTTGCTGCATTTGTTACCTTGCCGGCATTTTGAAAGGCTGCATCTTTTGCGCCTTCCAGCTCAGGCACGGGAGACAGCGACGAAATTAGCCAAAACTCTTCGGTGCCCGGGCCGCCGGCAAAGGTATTCCAACTCGTTTGCTGCGTAAAGTTGGCGTCCACTTTCGGCGATCCCGCATTTTGCAGCGGTGTTGGAAAGATTATGTTGAAACTCATGTCCCCGCTGGCAGTTGCTCCTTCGTTGAAGACGTAAAGATAAGCAGCTTGCGGGGTAGAAATATTGAGCCTGAATTTGTAGCCATTCTCAAAAATTTCCTGGCCCGAAGACTGGAATGGTTCGCCGTAAGGTTTTGCGTCGCGCATTTTTTGCACGGTCAGCCAATAGGTCAGCACATGAGGCGCCGCGGCAGGCTGGACCGGGGCGGATGAAGCAACGGGATTGACGGATACTGCGGACCTGCTGAGGCGGCTCGTAAAAATAATTCCGAACAGCGCTGACGACACGATGGCAAACGAAAAGAGTCCTATCGCCACCTTGAACCAGGTGGTATTGAGCGAAAACATCATGCGCGGCGACTTAAGGTGAGCCGCCTGATGCCCGTGCTCGATTTCGTCCGGAGTGGTGGACTGAGCTGCAGCCTGATTGGTGGCCGGGTTCCTTTGGGAAATTGTTGCTGCGAGGCTATTGTTATCGAAGCCCGGGATAGGTTTGGCCGAATTAGTGTCAAAACGTCGTGAAGAAGTCGAATCTTCATCTACCAAGGCTAGCGCCAACTCCTCAGCAAAGTCTCTGACAGTGCGATAGCGATCTTTCGAGTCAAATGAAATCGCCTTCAAGATCAGTAGTTCAGCCTGTTCCGGCAGGCTCGGGCGAAGATCAATCGGCCGAACGCGCACCCCGGCTCGCTGCATTTCCAATAACTCAAACCCGGTTTCGGGGTTGAAGGGCCGGCGACCGGTTACCATCTCATAGGCAATCACCCCGAGAGAATAAGTATCTGTAGCCGCGCTGACGGGTTTAGCGGTCAGCTGCTCAGGCGCCATGTAGGAAATGGTCCCGGCCGTGGCCGTGGTTGCAGTGGTTGGCGCAATCCGAGAGTTCTTTATTTTAGCGATGCCGAAGTCGATTATCTTAACTTGCTCGGCGCCCTGGCCGAGGTCCTGAAGCATAATGTTTTCCGGTTTCAGATCGCGGTGGAAGATTCCTTTTTCATGGGCAACCGACAGGGCGCGACCCATCTGCCGGATTAGGTCGGCGGCTCGATCAAGATTCATTCCTTCTGGCTTGATAATCGAACGCAATGTCACGCCATCAACGTATTGCATCACGATGTATGGCTTTCCATCCGGCAACTCGCCAGAGTCAATGATCCCGATTACACCGGGGTGATCCAGCCGGCTTAGCGCCTCAATCTCCTGATGAAATTTCTTCACCATGTATTCATTTTCATAGGCTTCATCGAGGAGCAGCTTTACGACGACCAGTCGAGAGTGAAGCTGCAAATCTCTCGCGAGATAGACCTGGCCCATGCCGCCGCGGCCCAAAGGTCTGTCGAGCAGGTAACGATCATCAAGAGTAGTACCTGATAACTCGTGGCCTTCACTGAGTAGCGTGGGTTCTGAGAATTTATCGAAGCCAGATGCTATTGTCGGCGCCGATGGATCAGACGACTGTGACGGAGACGCGCTGGCAGCGGGGGCCGGTGAACCTGACTTGAGGGGATCGTCATTCATAGGCATGGCGTTTTGGGGTGTACGCTTCACGAGCCACCAGGACTAAGCGACCATTGTAATGGCTTGATTTCGAATTTAATCATAAACGGGCGGACGAACAAAAGAAATCAGTACTCTTTTGCGAGCCCGTAGTTTGCTTTAGTCAACGGTATTCCATGGTTGGGCGGAGTGCGGTCCCGGTTCACCTTCGCGTAGATGCATCTGGCGTAGGAGCACGGCATGCTGTGTCCGGCAGTACTGTGCGAAGGCTGTGCTACGCACCCAATGGGGAAGAGCAACACTAAATCGGGTAGAGAGTGCCGTCGGACCCTGCATTTTACTAACTTTTGCGCGTCGTTAGGACTTTGGCATGGAGGTTGTTAAATGGTATGCGGGGTGATTGCTCGACGGACGCTAACGTTGCGCATCGGGCTGTAAGACAGTCAGAAGAGGAGAAAATTATGAATAGCAGGACGCAGAAATTCTTGACACGATTCTTCATGTTGGCGCTGGTGGCTTTTCTGGCGCTGCCGCTCACTGCTTTCGCACAAGGGAACGGCAGAGGACGTGGCAAACCGACTGATGTTTTCGTAAATGGCCACGATGCGCGCGACGGACGTTGGGACAAGAACAATGGTCAACGGCGAGGGGATCGGCGTCGTGATCGTGACGACGATGAATGGCGACGGGAGCAGAATCGCAATCGGAACAACGACGATTGGCGTCGACGCAACGATGACTATTACCGAAACGGTGGGTATGGCGGATATGGGAATTACGGTTATGGCTCTGCCCAACTTCGCCAGACTGCGCTGAATGCCGGGTACAATAGAGGCATTCAGGAAGGACGCAAGGATCGAAGCCGCGGCGACCGTTTTGATTACCGTGATGAGGGTGCCTACCAGGACGCCTCAAACGATTACAGCTCGCGTTTAGGCGACCGAGAGCTCTATCGGCAATATTACCGGCAGGGTTTCGCGAATGGTTATCGCGACGGCTATAACCGCTACTAAATCGAGGACATACCGGGGAGAAGCGGGAGTGGACACTGAAGTGTCCGCTCCCGCTTTTTGCTCTTGGGAGCATAACGAGCCTGGTTTCACCTCCCTTTGTGAGAATCAAACCGATAAGCTACTATCGAACTGTAGTTAATACATCAAGGCTTGGTTATTCAGAATGGTGAATCACTTTGTTAAATTTACAGACACAGGTTCGTTCGAAGAGCTCGCAAGGCGCTCGCGTGAACGACCGGTGGTAATCTTCAAACACAGTTTGACGTGTGCCATCAGTGCGGGAGCTTATGAACAGATGTCTGAATACAAAGGCGAGATCGCGCTGATCGAAGTTCAGCGGGCCCGGGACCTATCGACGGAAATTGAAAACCGGCTGGGCGTCGCGCACGAGTCGCCCCAGGTTATCGTTTTACGAAATGGCCAGGTTATTTGGAACGCATCGCACTTCAGGATAACTGCGGAAGCCGTAGCCGTAGCGGTGCGCGATGCTGATGGACGCGAGCTATAGGTTCGGCCCCGCGCGAGGCAGGTTCCAGCTCTAGTAGAGAAGGATGATTGACGCTGAAGAAAGAAGAGGCCCGGCAATCGAGCCGCGCGAGCTTCAGCAGGAAGGTGACTCAGGTTTTCGCATAACGTGGGCAGACGAGTGCGTATGCCGTTACACGGCTGCTGAACTCAGACGTGCATGTCCTTGCGCCCAATGCGTCAACGAGTGGACCGGTCAGCGCATGTTAAAGCCTGAGGCCATTTCCGAAGATCTGTCGATAACGGATGTCAATGTTGTAGGACGTTACGCGCTCAACTTTCGGTGGAGCGACGGACATGACACGGGAATTTACAGTTTTCGATATTTAAGAGAATTGGGCGAAAGATAGCATCGGACCGAAAGATAGCATCGGACAACGAAAGACCAGGACTATGAACGAACAAGATTTTTTTAACGAGAAGCAGGAATTAAAGAAAGCTGTTTACAGCTGTCCCCACTGCAGGGAGCGCGCCGAATACGATGTCCGCTGGTTGAAACGTACTAAGAAGCAAGCGCCCCCGAGAGGCGCCAATGAGCAGGATCGAATGAGATATCAAAAGTCGCGTGACTACCTGGTGCGAATAGATGACATGCTGGCCTGCAAAAGCTGTCGGCGCCGCTTCGACATCCCAAGTTCTCAATCCGTCGTCTTTCTTTAAATCAATTTCAGCCGTCCTCGACGCTTAGACGGTCTCACAGCGGTCGCCACCCCTCAAGCCAACAACTTTCATGATGGTCGTTCTGTAAGTCGCGCCCAGGCAAACCCAGTCAGAACGAATACAAAAACGCAGTAATAAAAATCCTTCAACTGAAAGAGATAACAGACCTGTTGCAATCGTTTAGGTTCTTTCCTAGTGATTGATGAGATTACGACCATCGTTTTTGTTCGGAAAACGTGAATGGGCATAATTGAAACGTGTGAAGCTGAACGGTCTGAACTTTGCTCTCTCTCCGAGCGCATAAGAATGGAGAAGTAATGATAGAGACAACAGAATTTGCCGGCGCTCACAAGACTAATACATCCTTCCTTGCGCCCCTCGAACGCCGCCTTGCTCCCATTGTCATTCCGCGAATTCCACTGTGGCTCGAGACCCATCATCTGACGATGTTGACACTCCTTTGGTCGCTGTTGATTTTGCTTTTCAGTGCGTTGGCCGCTCATAACATCCAGTGGCTCTGGATGGTTTCACTAATGATCTTTTTTCAGTGGGTTACCGACCATTACGATGGGAAAATCGGCAAGCACCGCAATACAGGCCTGGTCAGGTGGGGCTACTACATGGATCACCTGCTTGATTACTTTTTCCTTTGTTCGGTTCTTATCGGGTATGCCTTGATCCTGCCAGAGCGTTCGCGTATTCAACTGTTGTTGATGCTGGCTCTTTTTGCGGCTTACGACTTCAGCACTTTTCTCGCTTTCGCCGCGACCGAGAAACTAAAGATTAGCTACCTCAAGTTTGGCCCCACGGAGTTTCGCCTTGCTCTGATTATCATCAACGGACTGCTGGCTTCATTTGGGACAAGGTACATGATTAGCGGACTCAAATGGGTTAACGCCGGTGCTGCTGTAGGCTTGGTATTTTTAATCTACGGAACGCAGAAGAAAATCTGGCGGCTTGATATGAAAGACCGCCAGCCGACACCAGTACACAAGGAGATAGGCCTGGAAAAACCGTACGTGTCAGCAAAGGAGTGTACGTATTAATAACGCCAAGCCAACGTTCCAGCCTTAAAATACATCAGAATTCCTGACCTCTACTGCGTAGTATTCTGCCCATTCTTCAAGAACTGTTGCTGTCCCATAAACCGTGGCGTGGTGTTTGCTGGACGGAAACGGGCCCAATCCTGAACCGAAATGGTTCTTTATTGCGCGTTACGAATTAGGGAACTCAAATTCAGAAAAAACGTTTTAAGTCTAAACAAACACAATATCGTTTGAACACAAAAGTTGGTCGAAATGCCAGAAAAGAAAGCTATTAAAATCATTAAAAAGAACGAGCGGGGCAATAAGCCCAAGCCGGAGGTCAAAGGAAACACGACTGCGCAAGCGGCACGCGATATGGTCAAAAACGTGACGAATTGGGTTAATGAACTCCAGCAGAAACGCCGCCTGGAAACTGTCAAAGCTCTGAAATTGATGATGCGCGACGATCCTCGTGCCAGCGAAGCTTAGAACCTTTCCGTATCTCCCACACAAGACCCCTAAAAGACGTTTCTTTTGCTGAAGCATTGACACCCGGTAAGGGTGACGATAGCTTCTCGCCATGACCGAGCGATTCGCGCAATCTGGTTTCGGCGTTCCGCAAGCATTTATCGCGAACGCTCGCCACCTAATAAAAGACGAATACCTTACGAAGATAGAACGCTGCCTTGAGAAGCTCTCCGATGAGCAAATCTGGTGGCGGGCAAATGATGAATCCAACAGCATAGGGAATCTCTTGCTGCATATTTCAGGGAACGCGCGCCAGTGGATTGTTTGTGGCTTGGGAGGAGAGGCCGATAATCGTCAAAGGCAGGCAGAGTTTGACCAGCGGCAGCCTATTCCTCGCGATGAGTTATTGAGGCGACTCAGGGTTACGGTCGGAGAAGTAGATGACGCGCTGGGCCGGTTTGATCCGAAAGGACTGCTGAGCGATTATCGTATACAGGGCACCACATCAACGGGCCTATTTGCAATCTTTCATGTTACTGAACATTTTTCGATGCATACGGGTCAGATAATCCTGCTAACCAAGCTACTGACTTCAACAGATCTTCATTTCTACGACCTGTAAATTTGGCCGGCCGAGATTGGGGTCGTTTAGTTCAGAACCCTAAGCACGATCGCTAAAGCTCATTCGCAGACGGGAAACTGCAGTTTTGAATCATTCGACCAGAGCAAACCCAAGACCGATCGTTCACTCCCTCAACCGGGTAATTTTCTTTTCCTTGCTGGCCACAATTGTGTTCACCGCCATTCCATACGGCACAGTCCAGCCCTGGTGGATAGCATTTTTTGAGTGCTTGGTTTTTCTGATTGCGGGGCTCTCCGTAATCGATGCCGCGGTTAGTAAGAAATGGCCGGAAGACTGGTCATTAGTAGTCCCGCTGCTCGCCTTTGTATTGTTTGCGGTCGTTCAGTCGATGCCGCTCTTTTCGGGACCTGGGCCAATGGAACCGCGCACATCTTTAAGTGCGGATCCTTACGGCACACGGTTGTTTGCTATACAGCTTCTGGCTCTTACCTTGGTGCTGTTGCTGCTGCGCAGTTACACCTCGAGCAAGGCCCGTTTGCGCAAACTTATTTACGTCATCATCGGCGTCGGTGTGGCCAGTGCCTTGTTCGGAATAATACGTCAGCACTTTCAACAAGCCCCGGGATTTTTGCTGCCTGGCTTACCTATTGGAAATCGCAGCTTTGGACAGTTTATAAACAGAAATCACTTTGCCTTGCTAATCGAGATGTCGCTGGGCTTGACGTTAGGATTGATTGCCGGCGAAATCGGGCGCCAGCGCAGGGCATTAACCCTGATTCCAGTCGGTTTATTTCTATGGGTGGCGTTGATTTACTCAAATTCCCGAGGCGGAATTATTGCTTCACTTTGCCAATTGCTTTTCCTTGCTGTCCTGGTGTTTCCAGTTCGTCGGGGAGTTAGTGAACAAACCCAGGCAGAATCAGGTAGCCGAGGATTTAGTGCGTTCGCCAGTGGAGTGGGTATTCGCGTCGTACTAATAGTGTGTCTGATCGGTCTATTCGTTTATGGTGTTGGCTGGATTGGCGGAGAACCGGTGGTGAGTAACTTTCAATTGGCAGCCACTGACTTCAGTCAGCAGGAGATGGAAAACAACATTAATACCAGCCGGAGGGAAATTTGGTCCGCGACCTGGCGGATGGTCAAGGCACATCCGCTAACTGGAGTTGGGTTTGGTGGCTACTGGGTGGGAATAACCAGATTCCATCGCGCTTCAGGCCAGATTACTCCCCAGCAGGCTCACAACGATTACCTGGAAATATTGGCCAGCGGTGGCCTGATCGCCTGCGGGCTGGTACTGTGGTTCTTAGTGGAATTCCTAAGGATCGCGCGAGAGCGTTTGCGTTCCCCGGACCCATATTATCGAGCAGCCCGGCTTGGAGCGCTCACAGGAATATTTGGGGTAGCCATCCACAGTTTCGTCGATTTTGGAATACACATAGCCATTAATACTTTAGTTTTGTTTGCATTGCTTGTAATCGTTACGGAAAGGGATCAACTAGCTCCGCTGGCCAAGCCTGAAGACTAGTTGTGCCGCGAAGGAGAGCTACCCAGCACACCTCGTTCGCGCATACGTCGAAACCGCTTGACCCCGGAAAAAGGGCGGGGGTATACTCCTGGCCAATCCTTCGGTGCCGGCGAAGAAAATCTAAAAATTGCAGATTTCTCTCATTAATTGAGAGGGGGTAAACCAATGACTCTCAAATACAGCAAGAACGTAACCGCGATTGCTCTACTGCTAACGCTTGCAGTTGGACACTTCTTCGCGGGTGTAACCTTTGCCGCACCAGTTTCGAGCCCAGGTATGGACTCCCTGCCTCAACAGGTCATGGGTGTTTTGACTACGAGTAATAACCGGGCCATCGTGGTAAACGGTGCAAACGCAACCAGCGGTGCCACAATTCCCAGCGGAGCATCGATTGAGACTCCCGCTGATGTTGGCGCCACAATCAGGATCGCAGGACTGGGCAGTCTCTGCATCGCGGCGAACACCAAATTGATTGTTGAGTTCGACCGACAAGGTAATGTTGGAAGCATCAGGGTGAACATCACGGAAGGCTGCGCTATCTTACGGACCCTGAAAGACACTAGTGGTGTAGTCAATACCGCGCAGGGTAACCTGGGTCAAATTAACCCCGCTACCGGCGGAACGATTGATTTTTGCCTACGGCCAGGTGCAGCGCCGTCAGTCAACCAGGGATCGGCGGTCGACGCTGGCGCTGGAGCCTCGGCGCTCGATTGCGGCGCTGCTGGTGCGGCGGCGGCTCCTCTTCCCGGTATTCCTACTGAGGTGGCGGTTGCTTTCATCGGCGGTGGCGCAGCGGGACTGTATCTTTTGTTCCGAGGCGGTAACCCGAGTCCGTCGGGTCTCTGATCCTGACTACTACTTACAGTCGTCAAATAACACGGGCGCGCCGGTTTTCCTGCGCGCCCTTGTCGTTTTGAAACTGTAAGATTCGCTCATTTCAGGCGGTCGAACCACAGCGAACGTTATTTTCAAGAACCCGGCCCCTCTGATACCGATGAAAACAAAAGAAAGGCGAGAGTCGGTGATAAGGGTAGCCCTGGCGGTTGTCCTGCTAACCATTCTGGGGCTTTTGATCTGGCAAACTGGCCGGGCAGGCTTTGGGAGCTTGTTAACGACTTCTGCGGCGCAAAGTAATCAAATTGGTCGGGCAAACGCTGCCGTAGCGCTCGGCACCGGCAACCCCGATAGCCACTACATTCGGGCAACAATACTTCAGCCCAACGATCCGCCCGGCGCCATAGCCGAATTTTACGAGGCTGCGTTAGGCCGGCCGGACGATTACGTTTTATGGTTAAGCCTTGCGCGCGCGAGTGAGCTAAACGGTGATACTGCGCAGGCGATCGCAGCGGCAAGGCAGGCAATACCCCTCGCGCCCGATTATGCGGAGCCACATTACCAGTTGGGAAATATTCTCTTGCGGGCGGGACAGACCGTCGAAGCTTTCAAAGAGCTCCGCTTGGCTGCTACCAGCAATCCCACGCTGCTGCCAGGAATAATTGATTTGGGGTGGCGAGTATCCGGTAGGAATGTGCAGTTCGTCATCGACGTGCTCAGACCGGACAACGTCGCCATGTATCGAGCGCTCGGACAATATTTCAGACAGCAGAATCAAGTAGACGCAGCCATCGCCATGTATCTCGCCGGGGGAACTGCGACCGAACCCGACCGCCGCTCATATATGTCTGAGCTTATTAACTCACAGAGGTATAAGGAGGCGGCCAGGCTATGGTCGGTTGCAGGGCTGGCGCCCGGAGTATTGAGTGATCCTGGATTCGAGCAGGAGAGCGAATTAGACCGGCCGGGTTTTGGATGGCGCCTCGGTGAAAGACCGGAAGGGTTTCGTCTATCGTTGGATTCAAACAACCCAAATAGCGGGCAGTCGTGTTTGAAGATCGAATTCGAGGGCGAGTCGGATCCTGGCCGGCCGGTGATAACACAACTTGCTTTGGTTGAGCCTGGTAGGAATTACCGGCTGCGGTTTGCTGCGCGGTCAGAAGCCCTTGTTAGCGGTGGATTCCCTAAAATTGCGGTAATTGAGGCTGCAACAAATGTCGCACTGGGACAATCTGAACAGTTTCCGGCGACCACCGATGGTTGGCGGGAATTCACTGTTGATTTTGCAACCGGGCAATCCACGAATGCGGTTCAAATCACGCTTATGCGACAGCTTTGTCAGAAATCGCCCTGCCCAGTCTTTGGCCGTCTTTGGCTAGACAGTTTTTCACTGCAGAAGATCTGAACTGTATTTGCCGCTTCACGGTCGCATTCCCACAGAAACCGACAGCCCCCAAAAGTTTGTAACCCCGCCAGTCTGGAACTGCTTCCTTATTGCTACCGTTTGCGCGTCATGATATAAGCCGCGGCAGTCTACCAGATGAGGAGAGCCTAAAATGGCAAAGTTCCAGCGCATCGTTTCTTTTCTCTTTTGGCTCCTGGGGTTGATAACCACCGCCGCCGCCATCATCCTTCGAGTCCTGCCACAGCTCGACGTTTCGGAAAAGGTCGAAATTCGAAGTCTGCTATGGCTGGCTGGCGTCTTCTTTTTAGGAGCAATCGCTACCCGTGCGGTGGCGCGGTGGCCCAGGGAATGACAGGACCGAGTGAGGCTGTCTCTTCATTTTCAGTGAACACAAATCAACCAAATACGCTCCTGAACTGCTTTAGGCCGTTTGCAGCAGCGGGCTAGGTTATCTCGAAGCCTAAGGCTTTGGGATCACGATAGGCGTGTCATCGTCGACAGGCTCTTCACCCTCGTCGATCATTGTCTTGTTTGTGGGGGAGGGACGGACGTGTATTTTGAGTTCCTTGTAGGCTTCCTTGACCTGAACTATATCGCACAAGGTAGGCGCAGCCATATTGTTAGCTACGTTAATGGTCTTAAACTGATTCATTAACGTGCTTTTCTTTTTGCAAGTATAACAGTCAAGCAATCCAAAATTATGACCCAGTTCGTGTGCCAAAGCGTCCGCAAGTGCCTTTGGATTAGAGATCACAGGGTCAACAACTATTGTCGCGTAGGTAATTACCTGATCGCGACGTACGCTAAATGCAGTCAGCGCGGTGGCATGCCTGCTTGCTTTATCAAACACTGGTCCACGCGTTATCGTAAGGCAATTTTCACAGGAGACTTTTTCGTTTGGGCTCCCTTGATATTCGAACTTCACTCCTGAACCTGTCACTTCAGACACATTATTCCAGTTTTGCATCGCCGTCAGCAGGTATGGGATTTCGTCTTTCTTGAAATCTGTTGACGCGATGTAAACCTTCACGTGGGCGTTTGCTGCCCAGGTCCAGAACCCGATAGCCGGCGCTTGTTGTCCTACTCGGCAGGGCGCTGGATCTATCAAAGATTGGCTTTGCCCGACTCTGCCGCCGACACTTGCGACCAGGGACAAGAGTATGAACGCAAAAGTTAGGTTGACTTTCATTTGGTTATGCCGGTTTTGTGTATGACAGGAGGGATGGTCAGAAGAGTTGGCCCCACGAGAGTAAGGACCTGGTCAGGTGAGAACGCTGAAAATCCAGAGGGGATGTGAACGTGTGGGCTGCTGGCACGAATTGCGACTGTTTTTCGTTGAGAGGTTTTTCCGCGGCCGCTCCGCCGGCAGCTGGCTGCGATGGATTAACTGAAACCCCGGTGCCTGCCAAGCCGGTTGTTTGTATCGCCAAAGCAGGGTTCGTGATGGTTTCCCGGTTGTTGTTCAGAGAAGCGATTTGCCGCTCTTCCTGATAGATGTCTTTCATGGTTGCCAGGTCGCAACTCGAAGGAGCTACCAGACCGTTGTTTTTGTTTAAGCCTGGAAACGAGTTCATCAGTGACTGTTTCTTTTTACAGCTCGGGCAATCCCAAAGTCCGAGCCCGTGTGCGAGCTCATGTGCCATAAAGCCTTGTAAAGCCTCAGGCTCGATTATGCCCACGTCTAGATCGATCCAGGCGGCCACGAGCAGTCTTCCTTCTTCCTGAATCATGGGATGAAAGAAGGCGTAATGGTGCTTGTCGCGCGCAAACACATCGCGCCTGCTGACCGTCAGACAGCTGCGGCAATTCATGCGACTATCACTATCGCCGGCGTATGTGAATGTGACCCCTGAGGCATTGTTGCCGGCCTGGTTCCATGTATGCATCGCTTCAAGAAGCCTTACCCTCTGTTCGGCGCTGAACATATTGCGAATGAAATACACCTTGACGGCTGCGTCGGCAGGCCAGTGATAAGCGCCAACCGGAGGAGCAGTTCGGTTTAGAGTACAAACCTGTGCGGTGCCCGCACGGGTGCCGGAGAAAAGTGATGAGGCATTCGGCGCGGCACCAACTTTTGAAGGAATTCCCGGTTTGGTGGTGAGTTCTTTTGCCGTTGGTGTGGCGTCCTCCAGCTTTGGTCCGTCGTCTATATCCTTGATGATAACTTTGCTGGCAAATTCTTTGTAATCGTAGTAGCGAACTTTTATCCGGTAATGAACATCGCGCTCCCGGAAATGCAATATGTCATCTGCCTCTGTGCGAGTGGGAAAAGCGAGCGAATCCTTGACCGGCTCACGCCAGGTCACGAACAGGGGGAAGCGTTGCTTGCCTTGCGGCTCCACGACTCCTTTGATCTTGACGATCTGGTAGGAGGCGGGATCGATCCACACGCGGCCTACGAAAAAGCGCTCTCGCATGTGCCTTGGATCCGGCTGGATTAAGGGCGCGATTTCAACTGCGAATAGTTGCCGCCCTTCTATCATTTCGGCGCCGGCATAAGTCAACTGATATTTGGTGGCCTCGACTATATCGATTCCCAGGAGTTGACTTCCTTCCAGGTCGAGAATGTCCTCCTTCGTGATTCGCATTTCACGGATCGTGGAAGACGGATGGTAAAGGACGCGCTCGATTCGCCGGCCGCGATCATCGAAGATAAATTGTGAATTTCGAACGTACTCACCGGTCACTTCGCCGTTTGGCCCAATCGTCTGAAGTACCACGTCACGCTTAAAAGTATGTTGGTTTAGTGCTTCGCGCACCTTTGTCTCCGCAGTCACGAAACGCGCCAGAATTGTTCCTGCTTCGGCAGGCCCCACTGAGTTTGGTGGCAACAGGGCAGCAGGGAGAGCGCTGTTGTTAGCCTCCCGCAAGGCTGCAACTGGGGACTGGGCGATCCCAGCGTTAATGGTCATGAGCAAGAGCAGGAATGCAAGGAGACAACGGAAAGTGGATCTAGACATTTGTGGTTACTCCCTGACAGGGACAGTGCTAAGGAGGACATCGATGACCAGGAACTGGCCGCCGGAAGTCGCTCTAGAACCAGAATTGAATGTGAGACCTACTCTTGGGGCGAGCGGTAACAGGAATGAGGACTAAACCTGGACTTAAACCTTGAAAACCGGTGACTTCGAGCGCAATCACCAGGAAGGAATCTAGCACAACCTAGTTTAACCAGTCAATTATATGTTGAACATTCGATTACCGATAGGTCAGGGCGCGCGGAAGAACTGCGGGAAACCAAGGCTAATTAGGCATGTAATGGAAGTGGTATGGAAGAACGAAAAATTCGAGAGTTCGGCATAGACTCGTCCAAACAAATGGCATTGACAGCAACAGTTCCAATGGACTAGAGTGACGAACCCTTAATCTGGTTTTCTAATTTGGTTGTGTGCGATTTTTATTGCGTTGGCCCCGCGCAACCGGGTTGGGATAAGACCGCCTCTTGATGTCTAAGAGACGGTAGCCAGACGAGTGTCAGATTTAGTCGCCACGCGGGAAGTGAGAGTCTCGTGAAGATTTAATCTGAAGGTTTGGGTGAGAGCGAGCGAGATGCTCCTGTTGATCTTCCAAGTCGCGTTGTGCACAACCTAGCCCTCGCGAACAGCATCTCGGGCTCTCTAGCCTCAGTGGCATTCCCCCAAAACAGAGCCCGCCTTCGGTCAGAAACTTCTAACAACAAGAAAAGCGACTCGCGCGCTATGGAGCGACGCGACTGATGTTTCAGCGATAGCCATCGGCGGCGCTGACAGGGGTGATTTCTCTAAGATTGTTGAAGGTCCGCGTGAATTAACCTTAAACAGGCAAACGTATTTTTCATGAGTAATCGGTTTTAGAAGCAGCTTAGGGTAACGCGCAAGCGTACTACCCAGTTTCGATCCACTAACTGAATGCCGCCTCGCGAGAGAGGCTTCCCTTCGGGGTCTCCGCATGAATCGCAGCGATGCATGCAAGCGCGGAATAATGGCCGCAGATAAACAACCAAAACAAGGCAAAGACGAAAGCAGGTCAATCATGAGACGAGTTTCAAGAGCAAAGACCAGTATGTGTCTGGTTACATTTTTGCTGGTCCTTTCTGTCCATGAGTCAAGAGCTCAACAGGGCTCAGTTGTCCCGAGTGGGAGTCCGAACGGCAACACAGTGGCCGATGACATTAAGAACGACGTGCCAGGCAGCGCGGACACGCGGTATCGAATCGGTCCCGGCGATGTCCTGGAGGTTCGGGTTGCGCGCGCGCCTGAGCTATCGCGAGAAGCAGTGCGAGTTGATCAAAGCGGCATGATCCGAATGCCTATGTTGGACGTTGATATTCCGGCGTCGTGTCAGACCGAAGGAGAATTAGCTCAAAACATAGCCCGACTCTACCGCAAGTACAAAAACGATCCACATGTTGACGTTTTTGTTAAAGACTTTCAATCCAAGCCGGTAGCAGTGATTGGGGCTGTGCGCGGGCCGGCTCAGTTCAAACTGCAACGCCAGGTGAGATTGCTGGAATTGCTTAGTCTGGTTGGTGGGCCGACAGAAACCGCTGGCCAAAGCATTCAGATCGTTCATGCCGGAGGAGGCCCGCTCTGCACCGGCACAGGATCCATGGAGCGCACTGATGCGTCGGCATTTGTCTCCTACAACTTGAGCGATACGTTGCACGGAATGCCTGAGGCAAATCCCTTCGTGCAACCGGGCGACATCGTTTCTGTGCCGCAGGCAGATCAGGTTTTTGTGCTCGGTAACGTACTAAAGCCGTCTGCGATCCCACTGAAAGAACCACTGACGGTTTCTCGAGCAATTGCGATCGCCGGTGGCACCGCGCCTAGTACGAAAAAAGACAAGGTACGAATAATTCGACAGGTTCCCGGAAGCACAGCCAAAAAGGAAATCATGGTTGATCTGACGGCGATTGAGAGGAACAAAGCTGAAGACGTCGCACTATTGGCCAACGATGTCGTAGATGTGCCCATCTCCGGAACCAAGAGCATCCTGCGAGGGTTGCTGGGGACGATTGTCCCCACTGTCTCGCAACTACCGGTTCGCGTTATTCCATAATCATGAAGTTAACTCAATCGAAGACAGGAGAGTAAGATGGACGCCAAAAAGAATTCGAAGGATCCATCGGAGCTTGCTCAAGCTTTGGAAGTGATTTCCAGTATCTCGAGAGGCCTTCCTTCGCCCACGCACGACAACAATGGGTACGCGAACTACGGTCCGCCCAACCGCGTCGAGGAGGGTGTACGCCTCCGCGATGTGTGGGTTGCGATCAGCAAACGCCGTTGGATGATCATTCTTGTCGTGTTGTTGATCACCACGACGTCCGCATTGATGCTTGCGCGCAAGCCAGACATCTATATGGCCGAGACGGACGTTCAAGTGGACACGGAAGGTCCGGCATCAGGATTGACGTCCGGCAAGGGGAACATCATCGTCGATACTGGTTCGGATCCAACCTATTTCAACACTCAATTGCAGATCATTACAAAGCCTGGTTTGCTGCGCCGTGTGGTGAAGACATTGGATCTGGAACACAATCCGGATTTCCTGCGCGCGCAGGCGAACGACACGACCTGGCAACGCTTGTTGCGCACTTTCGGTATTCGCGGCGGCACTTCGGTGGCCCAGACGCCAGCTCAAAAAAGCGATGGGTATAAGTTGTCGCTGGATAAACAGGTCGCTTCGGCTACCTCGCCTGATGATTTGGAAGAAGCCGCGCGACTTGAGCCATTTGTGAGCTCCTTACAGAGCGGGTTGAAGGTCGATCCGGTGAAAGAGGAGCGCTTGCAGTACACCGAAACCCGTCTCATTAGCATCAAGTTTACGCACGCCAATCCCGTGGTCGCCGCCAAGGTGGCAAACGCAGTGGCGAACGCGTTTGTCCTTTCAAACCTCGAACAGAAGACGAAATTTACCAGCACGACCGGCGACTTTCTGCAACAACGAATTGCCGAGCTGCAGTCACAGATTCGCAGCGACGAAGAACGCCTGATCAATTATGCGAAGGGACACGAGATCCTTTCGCTCGATTCGGCCCAAAATACAGTGGTGGATCGCCTATCCGGATTGAATAAGTCGCTTCTGGAAGCAGAGAACGACCGCAAGATGGCTGAAGCGGCTTATCGAGTTAATAAGGAACCGGGGGCCTCAGAAGTTCTGGGCGCAGGCAGCACCAAAGAACTGGAAGCGCAACTGACCGGCCTGAAGCAAAAGCGGGCGCAGTTGCTGGTTGATAACACAGAAGAGTGGCCGGAAGTTAAAGAAGTAGAGAAGCAGATCGCTTCACTGGAAAAAGAAATTCAGGACGCGCACTCCAAAGTAGTGTCAACTGAAGCAAAAACGCTTGAGGTCCGTTACCACCAGGCGCTGGATCGCGAACGCGCGCTACGAGCTGCTTTTGACGAACAGCGTGGCGCAACCCGCACGCAAAATGAAGCGGCCATCAACTATCACATCATTCAGCAGGAAATCGAGACCAACAAAGGATTGCTCGACGGCCTGTTGCAAAGAGCCAAAGAGAACGATGTTATTCTCGCCGGCACTCCTAATAACCTGCACGTGACCGACTATGCCACGCCGCCGCGGGTCCCCATCGGTCCAAATCGTCTTCAGGGAATAATGCTGGCCTTTCTCGTATCGCTGGGATTCGGTGTTTGCCTGGCAACGATGCTGGAATATCTCGACGACAGCGTGCGTTCCACCGAAGACGTGAACAAGATGCTGCGCCTGCCCACGCTCGCTACCATTCCCGTGTTACGAAACGGCAGGTCACGACGACTAACAAATGGCGTGACGTCTCTGCAATTGCGAAACGGGAATGGAAAAGAAAACGGACACGGCAAAACAAATCCGGCGCTCCTGCTGGATCTGCATCAGGATTCCCCCTTAGCGGAAGCTTACCGCCACCTGCGTACTTCGGTATTGCTTTCCTCAGCGGGACGCGCACCGAAGACGCTGGTCGTGACATCCTGCGTGCCTTCTGAAGGAAAGACCACTACGACAATCAACCTGGCAGTAACCGTGGCCCAAACCGGCGCGCGCGTGCTGGTTATTGACGGCGACATGCGCCGGCCGAGTGTGCATGGAGCGTTTGGCATCGAAAACAAACGCGGGCTAAGCAACATTCTGTCCAGTGACATGAATGAAGCGGAGATGCTCAATCTTGTGCAACAGGAAAAAGAGAGCGGACTTTATTTGCTGACTTCAGGACCGGTACCACCCAACCCGGCGGAACTAATCGGATCTGAACAAATGCGCAAAGTCATACTCGAGCTCGGCTCGACATTTGATCACATCTTCATTGACACCCCACCCATTGCTTCTTTTACGGACGGCGTGTTGCTGGCATCGATATCGGATGGCGTCATTCTTGTGATTCATGCCAACGAGTGCTCGCGGAAGATCGTACAGAGATCGCGGCAAGCATTGGTTGACGTGGGCGCCAAGGTTTTGGGCGTTGTTCTCAACCGCGTTAATGTGCGCTCGCCCGATTATTATTACAGTTACAGTTACTACTCGAATTACAAGAACGAGTCGGATTACACCGAATCGGCACCACCAGCTTAGCCAACAGTCGGAAGTCATCAGGCAGTTTTGTAGCTCTGGCGTTAACTGCTTTTCCGTGGCTTCCGACTTTCCGATTTTTCCTTTTGTTGTCTACTTCCAATGGCCCCATCTGACTTCATAGTTTTCGGCGCGCCCGCCATTGAGCGGGACGAGATTGAAGAGGCTGTGCGCTGTCTCGAGTCCGGCTGGATCGGTACGGGCCCGCGGGTGGCCCAGTTTGAAGCAGAGTTCGCGGCCTACAAGGAACAGCCGTTTGCTGCTGCGGTCAGCTCCTGCACGGCGGCCATTCATCTGAGCGTCTTGGCGGCCGGAATTGGCGCCGGTGACGAGGTAATCACCACCCCGATGACTTTCTGCGCCACCGTCAACGCGATCGTTCATGCGGGCGCAACGCCCGTGCTCGCCGATGTCGACCCACTAACGATGAACATCGATCCGGCCAAAGTGGAAGCCCGCATCACTGCAAAGACAAAGGCCATCCTGCCTGTTCATTTCGCCGGACGCGCCGCAAACATGAATGCACTGACTGACCTTGCCAGTCGACATGAACTAAAACTTATCGAAGATTGCGCCCACGCCATTGAAACCGAGTATCAAGGGCGCAAAGCGGGCTCGTTCGGCGATTTCGGCTGCTTCAGTTTCTATGCCACCAAAAACGTTACCACCGGAGAAGGCGGCATGGTCATGACACGCAACGAAGCGGACCTGGCGCGCATTAAGACCCTGGCGCTGCATGGCATGAGCAAAGACGCCTGGAAGCGCTTCAGCGATGAAGGCTACAAACACTACTTCGTTGTCGAGACCGGATTCAAATACAACATGATGGATTTGCAGGCGGCATTGGGCATTCACCAGCTCCGCCGCGTCGAATCAAACTGGCGGCGCCGAGAACAAATCTGGCGGCAATACAATGAAGCTTTTGCCGGCTTGCCAATAACCCTGCCGGCAGAGATTGAGCCTGACACACGTCACGCATATCACCTCTACACGATTCTCGTCGACGAGAAACGTGCAGGGATCAGCCGCGATGAATTTCTTGAAGTCATGACCGCCAGTGATGTTGGTGTCGGCGTCCACTACCTGAGCGTTCCGGAGCATCCTGTATATCAGGACAAATTCGGTTGGCAGCCTGAGGATTATCCCAATGCTATGTCTGTCGGCAGGCAAACAGTCAGTCTGCCCTTGTCGGCAAAACTAACTGATGCCGAAGTCGCGCGCGTTATCGAAGTAGTGCACACAACGCTCGGCGGCAAGCGCAAAGGGCGGAGAACAAACGAACTGGGAACCAAGAGCCAGGAGCAAAACGGGCCAACGCTTTGCTCTTTGCACTTGACCTAGACTCGGCTTCGCCCTTTGCCCTTTTCGCACGAGCCTTTTCCGTTTCTTAAGTCCAAAAATGATTTCCAGTTCGCACTTCGCAGTCCGAGAGTCGCAGCCTGAGCTGCCTACGTTGCGCATCGCGCCGTCGAAGGGCTGGGTTCCGCTCAAGCTGAACGACCTTTGGGATTATCGCGAGCTGCTTTACTTCCTTATCTGGCGCGACATCAAGGTTCGCTACAAACAGACGGCGTTGGGTGCGACCTGGGCAATCATTCAACCGTTCCTGACGATGGTTGTCTTCAGCGTCTTCTTTGGTCATCTCGCAAAGGTTCCTTCGGACGGCATTCCTTATCCGATCTTTAGTTTTGCTGCCTTGGTGCCGTGGACATTTTTTGCCAGCGGCCTGAACCAATCGTCGAACAGTCTGGTCGGCAGTGGCAGCCTGATAACTAAAGTCTATTTTCCGCGGCTGATTATTCCGCTCGCTTCCGTATTCTCCGGAATCATCGATTTTGCGCTGGCTTTCATCGTATTGCTGGCGATGATGTTCTATTACGGGATGATGCCGACACTCAACGTATTATGGCTGCCGCTGTTCCTCCTGCTGGCGCTGGTCACATCACTCGGTGTTGGCTTGTGGCTCTCCGCGCTGAACGTCGAGTATCGGGACGTCCGCTATGTTGTTCCTTTCATCACACAGTTCTGGATGCTCGCAACTCCCATCGGCTACCCCAGCAGCTTGCTGCACGAACCCTGGCGGACCGTATTCGGGCTGAATCCGATGGTCGGCGTCGTCGAAGGTTTTCGCTGGGCGCTTTTGGGAACGAACACCGCACCTGGGCCAATCGTCGCTGTCTCTGCTGCTGCCGCGATCGGGATCCTGATTACCGGCGCCTTTTACTTCCGACGCATGGAAAAGACGTTCGCCGACATCGTCTAAGCCCAAACTTGTGATCCATCTTTATTTGCGTAAATCCTGGGCCAGGTAGATGACTGATATTGCGATCAAAGTGAAGGATCTCGGAAAGCGTTACCGCATCGGGGCGCAGCGCCACGCTTACCGGACGTTGCGCGAGAAGCTTAACGACGCCGCGCTCGCGCCTTTCCGCGCTGTGAAGTCCCTGGCGCACACAAATGGAACTGCGAAAAGCAATGGCATCGAAGGACAAAATGGAAGGAATGGCTCTTCGCAAATTGGCCACGCGACTCTAAACCCCGCCGTCCACTCCGCAAACAATCTCATATGGGCGCTTAAAGACGTCTCTTTTGAAGTGGAGCGCGGCGAGGTGGTCGGCATCATCGGCCGGAATGGAGCAGGGAAGAGCACGCTTCTCAAGATTCTCTCGCGCATCACCGAACCCACCGAGGGTTATGCAGACATTCACGGCCGTATCGCCTCGCTGCTTGAAGTAGGCACCGGCTTTCATCCCGAGCTCACCGGCCGCGAAAACATTTATTTGAACGGCTCAATCCTGGGCATGAAGCGCGCCGAGATCAATAAGAAGTTTGACGAGATGGTCGCTTTTGCCGAAGTAGAAAAATTCATCGATACGCCGGTAAAGCATTACTCAAGCGGCATGTATGTGCGGCTTGCCTTTGCCGTGGCCGCGCATCTCGATCCCGAGATACTGCTGGTTGATGAAGTATTAGCGGTCGGCGACGCAGCGTTTCAAAAGAAGTGTTTAGGAAAGATGGGCGACGTAGCCAGGGAAGGCCGCACGGTTCTGTTTGTTAGTCACAACATGGCGGCCATCGAGAACCTTTGTAGCCGTGCGATTCTGTTTGACCAGGGAGCGATTGCCTTCAACGGCAACGTCAATGAATGCATAACGGCATACATGGACACTGGAAGTTCGACGAATAGTTCAGATGTCGATCTCACTTCTCATCCGGCACGTGATTTGGGCGCTCTGCCTCTCTTGAAGCGAGTGCGACTGTTGGACAAGGATCACAATCTGAAGGATCGATTTGTTTGTGGCGAACCGATGAAGATTGAATTCTCGTTTGAGCGCCCGGCTTCCCTTGGGAATCCTCAATTCGGAGTCGGTGTAAACGACTGGATGGGGGCCAGGGTATTTAGTATTACAACTTATTTCTCCGACTCATCATTGCCGGCTTTGAACGGTCAAAGCAAAGTTGTCTGCGAAATAGAATCCTTGCCGCTTGCGCCCGGGCGCTACACACTTTCATTGAGTATGGGAACGCTTGAAACCCTTCTAGTCGATAATCTGGAAAACGCCGTTTCGTTTGATGTCGAGTCGGTTGATTTCTACGGGAATGGTCGGGTTCCGGAAGCTAGTTTTGGGCGCGTGCTGGTGCGATCGCGTTGGCTCGCGGTCCCTGAGCGTCTCGAGACAAAGTAAGTTTAAGCAATGCAGCAAAGTCTGGCAGGGAACACTACGCCGCGGCCGATTGCTTTCTATCTGCCCCAGTTTCATCCGATCCCGGAAAACGATCGATGGTGGGGCAAAGGCTTTACTGAGTGGGCCAACGTCACTCAGGCGCGCCCCCTGGTTAAGGGACACTATCAACCTCACTTACCAGGCGAACTTGGTTTCTACGATCTGCGGCTGCCTGAAACGCGGCAAGCGCAAGCTGATCTCGCTCGGGAATATGGAATTTACGGCTTTTGCTATTACCACTACTGGTTCAACGGCAAACGCCTGCTCGAGCGTCCGCTTGATGATGTGCTGCAGTCACGAGAACCAAACTTTCCCTTTTGTGTCTGCTGGGCAAATGAAAACTGGACGCGCCGGTGGAATGGTGAAGATCAGGAAATTCTGATGAAGCAATCGTACTCGCACGAGGACGACCTGCGCCACATTCGCTCTCTGATTCCTTACTTTCAGGATGACCGGTACATAAAGGTTAATGGTCGCCCCCTGGTTCTTGTCTATCGTGTCAGCTCGCTGCCGCACCCGCAGCAGACCGCGGACATTTGGAGACGAGAAGCAGTCCGGGCCGGCTTTCCGGATTTGTACCTCTGCATGGTGGTTAGTCTTGGCAGTCTTGCTTTCGATCCAGCTGCGATCGGATTCGACGCTGCAGTTGATTTTCCTCCCAACTGCAACCACATGACTCAACCAATCAAACCAATACGCTGCAAGTTCAAAAGGCTGGATCGTCAGGCCCGCAGGTTTTTTCCGGACCCGCACTGTGAACACGCGATTCTGCGTTATTCGGATCT
>DATGYM010000409.1:0-5194 GCA_035297925.1 Pyrinomonadaceae bacterium
CTCCTTCTGTTTTGGCGGAGCGCAATGACATTCCCGAAGCGCTGGGTCGAGTTGTAGCCCGCGCGTTGGAGAAGCGACCCGAAGATAGATATCAGACGGTCAACGAGCTGGTTGAAGACTTTACCATTGCCGCGGGAATGGAATTGCCGAGCGTTTCGGCGTCGGGAAGTAATCCGCGGGTTGGAGCGCCGGCGGCAGATCAAATTGCTGACGAGGCTGATGAAGAAACTCTGGTGCGCAGCAGAGTCACACGGCCGATGCCTACGCCGGAGTCTGTGGTCGAGCTCCCACACGTTGTGCCCGCTGCGGTTACCGCATTGCCATATGATATGCCGCCGCCCGCTGCTGCCTTCAATCCGTGGAAAGTTTTGGTTCCCTCGCTGATTGGGCTGATTGTGATATTCGGTGTCATCTACGCACTTTCGCGGAACTCACAGCCAAGCGGAACCACAACGACAGGGTCGACCTTGGCTGCAGACCCGAATAGCAGCCCGGTCGAGCCTGCGACACCGCCAACCGGCGAATCAGAAGCAGGAATTCCGGCCGGAGGCACTACTAATCAAGCGGCGAACACAAATGCGAACGCCAACACCTCTGCATCGCCGCTGGCGGCAGATACTCCTACCGATGTAAACGAGTTGGACGCCAACACCAACGAGAACACGAACGAAAACTCCAACCGGAAGAAAACAACTTTGCCGCTGCCTTCTCCAACCGCGCCGGTGGAAGTTGCGCCACCGCCGCCATCACCCGCGGCAACCAAGCCGCCCCTACCCAAGCCTACGCAGGCAGAGCCGAGTGGTTCGCCTCCGGGAATACAGGTCCCTGGGTCGACGAGCGAGGCTCTATAGTCAGACTTCAGCGCGCTGCTGACTTTCCGTCGCAAGCATTCTGAAGGAGTTCTACTAAACGACCGTCGTCTGCGATTTCGATTTGAACGTCAAGAACGTAGCAGGGAAGTTTGATTTCCAGGCCCGCAAGCTTAGTAGCGTCCTTAGCGGTTGTCAGCAGGAGTTGTGCTCCGTTACTGGTGGCATCGGTGAGCAAATGGTTGATATCTGTTTGGCTGTAGTGATGATGATCGGCAAAAGCGCGAGTCAGCGTGATTTGAAAGCCCTCGTTCTTAAGCTGTGTGAAGAACGATCGCGGATTTCCGACACCGCAAAAGGCTGCGACTGGCAATGCCCGCAAGCTTTCCCTGTCAACGGTCTTTCCATCCAGACTGAGGAGACCTGTCGTCACCATGCGTGACAAAAAGACGTTGCCCGACCCAACAAATTGGCTGACGATTTGTTGAATATCCGCTACACGTTCCGCCTGGTCGGTTCGGGTAATGACCGCGCAATGTGCGCGTGAGAGTCCCCTGCGAGGCTCGCGCAATCGTCCGTAGGGAAGAAGCTTGCCATTACCCCATGGGTTTGTGGCATCAATCGCGACGATGTCCAGGTTGCGGGCGAGTTCCAGATGCTGAAAGCCGTCATCGAGCACGAAGACCTCACTGCCTAAATTTCGGATCGCCCATTCGCCGGCCGCGTAGCGGTTTGGATTACAAACAACGGCCGCGATTCCCATAAGATTTTTCGCGAGCAGGTAAGGTTCGTCGCCTGACTTATCCACTGACGCAAGCAGCTGTTTCCCATCAGAAACCACTACCTGTGATTGGCCATCGGGCCTGCCGTAGCCACGTGTGAGCACGCAAATTCTTTTTCGGGTTTCAGGCTGAGGATTGTTTTCACGGTCTCCAGCAAGTTCTCGCCCGCCGGCAATTGCGTGGCAGACCCATTCGACTAAGGGCGTTTTTCCAGTGCCGCCAGTTGTCAGATTGCCGACGCTTATGACCGGGACTGGCAGCTTTGAAACAGACAACCAGCCACGCCGGTAAGCCGCAAGACGTGCTCGCGTCACGCCACCATAGATCGCGCCGAGTGGAGGAAGTATTAATGACCTGAGCGTGTTCATGCGATAGACACGTTGCCGGCGCCTGTGGATCCAACCGTTTCAGTCGCCTCTGCTTTTATGGAAAGTATGGAATCGAGGGCTCGCAGGGTACGTTCAGTCGCGCCGCCATTTTCCTGCACCAGCTTGCGTGCGAGGCTGGCAAGTTCTGCCCGCTTTGCCGGATCGAATAGTAATTCCGAAATCGCGTTTGCCAGCTCAACGATCATTGCCGAATCAGGCAGCGGCGGTAGTTGGACAATAGCACCCGCCTTTACAAAGGTCTCGACGATCGACTGAAAATTGTGGGTATAGGGTCCGACAATCACGGGAACCCCGGCTGCTGCGGGCTCAAGTATGTTGTGCCCTCCAGTTTTGGCCATGCTTCCGCCTACCACAACAAGAGACGCGAGTGAATAGACAGAATGCAATTCGCCGATACTGTCCATAAGAATTACTTCTGCAGCCTGATCCGCGGCCGTCAATGGCGCGGATCTGCGAACCCATCGCAGGCCCGACGCCTTTACCAGATCCTCCACCTCTCTGAAACGCTCCGGGTGCCTTGGCGCGATCATTAGCCGTGGCTTTAACTGAGAACGCGAGAGCACCTGGCGGAAACTGTTCAGAATGATGACTTCTTCGGGATCGTGCGTGCTGGCCGCGAGAATCAAACGTGATTCGCCGGTCAATGAGAAACGATTGCGAAACTCCGTAGTCACTGAGTCGGTCGTCGGTTTAGTACCGGCATCGAATTTTAGATTACCCGTAATGAGAATTCGGTCGCGACGCATTCCGAGGGCGCGTATTCGATTTGCATCCGCCGCAGTCTGCATTGACGCCAGGGTTAACGAACTCAAAACCCTGGTCATGAAAACCTTAATCAGTCGATAGCGTCGAAACGATTGCTCCGACAGCCGGCCGTTAACGAGCACAACCGGAATTCGCTGCTGTTTGCATTCGTGCAGGAAGTTTGGCCACAACTCAGTCTCCATCACCAGCACGGCGTTCGGCTTCACAGTCTTCAGCACCCGCCGTACCACCCAGCGCCAGTCCAGCGGGAAATAGAAAACCCTGGCCGCCTCGTTCTTAAAAATATCGCGGGCCAAAATCTGCCCGGTGCGAGTAATGGTGGAAACTGCGATGAGATAGTCGGGAAAACGTTCTTTTATTCCCCGAATGAGCGGGCGCGCTGCCTGGGCTTCGCCAACTGAAACACAGTGGACCCAAACCACCGGCCGACCATTTCGTGAGAGTTGTGAAAGCGTACCCAACCGCTCGCAAAAGCCGGCGACGTACTTACCATGGCGGAACGCGTCGACTAAAAAGCGGGGAAGTAATGCGAGAAAACCGAGACTCAGGAGAAGACTGTAAATGAAGTACATAAGTACGACAGGCATCCTGCCTGTCTGGATTACGGCGACAGACAAGTCTGGATGTCGAACTTGAAGTCTGTTCTACACAGACTGCTTATTTGGCGCGTTCAATGTATCGACCTTCGGTCGGATCGACGCGAATGCGATCACCTTCATTGACAAACGGAGGCACGGTGACTGTGACGCCATTTTCGAGCGTCGCAGGCTTGTTCACGTTGGAAACGGTTGCGCCCTTCATGGTCGGTTCAGTACGCGTGACCATTAACTCCATCGAAGGCGGCAGGTCGATGCCGATGGGTGCCCCTTCGTAAAACTCTGCTTGAATCTTCAAGCCTGGAGTTAACCATTGAGCAGCGTCTCCTAATTCCTCGTCGCTGAGTGCGACCTGCTCGTAGTTCTCAGTGTTCATGAAATGGTGATGCGAGCCATCGGAATAGAGGAATTCCATTTCGTGCTGCTCGAGCAGCGCACGTTCCACCGTATCTGCGGAGCGAAATCGGTGTTCAAAGGATGACCCGGTCTTAATATTCCTCAACTTTGTTTGCACCATCGCACGCAGATTGCCCGGCGTATGGTGGCGGAATTCAATGACTTTGCAAGGTTCGCCCTCGAATAGAATCATCATGCCGCGCCGAATTTGAGTTGCCTGGATAGCCATAAATTAGTTCGATCTCCGATTTATTGAATTTGTCCGATAAAAGTCTGAAATATTGTCGCGCGAAACTGCAGGTAAGCGCTCTGGCCTGATTGTGAACCGCGTAGTTTAGCTACCACCAAAGGGGTTGTCCAGCAGCGGCAAAGCGGAGTGGAACGCGGGCCGTTCGCTTGGGGAGCACAGCTCGTTTGCTTTGACAGCATAATAAAAAGGCGGCTTAACCGGTATTAATTCATCCGGCCCAGCCGCCTTTTTTGAGGAGCCCACCTACCTCGATTGTGTAAACGTCCTTAGGTGGAAAAGGTTCCAATATCAGATTGGACTAAATTAAGCCGCGCGCGCTCTCGGTACACGACGCTGACGAGCGACCTGCTCAAGCCAACGTTGTGCCTCGTCATACTTAGCAAACCGACGTTCATCAAGGCGGAAGGCCGCAGTGTGATAGTAACGGCGTCCGTTAATCATTCTGGCCGCATGCCTTATATGCAGCATCTCGTGATAAAGAATGTATTCAACAAACCATTCGGGCACTTGGGTGGAATCGAGCGACTTGCTAATCGTGATCGTGTCATGCACCCGGTCGTGATGGCCCAATATGCTTCGCGTCTTTCGTTGAGACCAGGTGAGCGTAGGCTTTTCCAGGCTGGCATCAAAGTATTTGCGGTTCAACTTAGTGAACAGCTTGTCAAGATCGTAAGCACTGCCGCGGGCGCTGGAAATCATTTTCCGTCCCCTACCTCGGCGGGCGATATCAGACGAGCGCATTACTTCGGGCGTTAGCGAGTATTCGCGATAGGTTCGATCGTGAACCGGCGGAATCTTTTTTCCCAGCAGTCTGGCCACCAGGACGAAAGCCAGGGCGCGCAAAACTTCAGGGGGACTGTCCTTACAAACATCTGACAAGCGGACATATACCTGTCCTGAGCGCAATCGAATTGTGTGACGCAGGCCGGCATACGGGTAAAAACGAACATCAATCACAGGTATGCCACGATTGCTGCCCAGGTGGTGGAAAGCGTCAATGAAAAACTTCTTCACCTCAGTCATCGCCCGATACCCCGACAAATTGCTCGCTCAGGTTCTCAGTCAAATATTTATTCCGGCAGAGGAGAGCAGGATCTCTTATAGTTCCGTCCCCGGTATAGGGACCCGAGGGGCTGGGTACGCCAAGCTGGAGACAGGCAACATATTACGGAGAAGGCTCGCTGAGCGTCAATTCATCCCGGGATAA
>DATGYM010000410.1:0-3766 GCA_035297925.1 Pyrinomonadaceae bacterium
CCTGTCGTCCGAAGAACAGGCAAAGCGATTGGGAGAAGCCTGGGAGAGTTTGTCCCACAAGCCGCGGCATGAAGTCTGTTTTCGAGTAGTTGAAGCAGACGGAACAACCAGCGATTTTTACCTTGGAGCACATGCGCCCTCCCTTGCCGACGAGGATATCGACATCATTCACAAGTTATGGCTCGACGTGACCCGCGAGCGTGATGGCGAGTCTGCGCACCACGAGGAAATTGTGCGGCTGGCATTAGAGCGTCTCGAAGCAGATTTGAAAGGAGCGGAGCGGCACAAGGTGCTGGCGCAGGTTCGCGGTCTGTTGCGCCGGCGAACTCGGGAAAAATGCGAGGAAGATGCAAACGCAAGCGACAAGCAGGATGAGGCTGGCCAGGGTGAGCATTCGAGGGGAGCAACTATTCACCGCTTGCGTGGGAGGAAATAGACATGGTTGCAAATAAGCAACGACTGACGAATGCGTTGCCACCGCACAGTTCTCATGTTGAGGTTGTCACGGAAAACGGTTTCGGGATTGCCCGAGTTTGCGAACTCGCTATATCACGCAGCGACTCAGTCAATGGGTGTCATTTTGTCGTGGGCCTTGCTTCCGGCGGCGTACGCAGTATTACCGTGGAATTCGGTCCGCAGGCGAGAACGCAAGTTCAAGAACAACTAAACCCGCTGCCGCCGACCAGCCACTTCTGGTTGCACTGTGCAGAGCGTCATCTTGCTGCCTACATTTGGGAAAACGATGGCTGTCCACCCGATGGCCGGTTGGTCGTAGATCTGCTTTCGGTTGAAGACCTGCTGCAGGCGGCACAATGGGACAAATGCTAAGAATCAAGTTGGGCGCGATTCTGGTTTTGACCTGTGGTGCTTTGGACGCTCGAGCGCAACAAACCGTTTTCAACGTGCCCAGTACAGACGTGCTTGAGTTGGGCAAGGCGTATTTCGAGTTGGACATCACCGCCAAGCCAAACAATTCCCTGACCATCAAGAGCTTCTCATCTTTTGTACCCCGCTTCGTCGCAGGAGTGGGAGGCGGCGTGGAAATCGGTTTGAATGTCTTGGGAAATATTCAACCGGGCCGGGATACAACGACGCTGGTGCCCGCGGTCAAGTGGAGAATTTATCAGGGCAAAGACAATGGTTGGACCGTTGCTGTCGGTAACAATTTCTACATTCCGGTTCGCGAACGGTCTTATCGCTTCGGAACCTTTTCTTATGTGACGACACAAAAGACGCTCACGACAAAAACGCGTTTGGGTTTTGGCGGGCACCTGTTCAGCCGGCAGGTGGCGGCCCCAAACGCGATTCGCGCGGGCGGGCAGTTCACGCTTGAACAGACTCTTACTGACAAGCTGAATCTCAATGCCGACTGGATGACAGGAAAACATGCAAACGGATATTTCACTTCCGGCTTAAGCTACAAACTCACCGGGAAGCTAACCGGCCTGGCAGCTTATTCGATTGGAAACGCCGACGCTCGCAAGGGTAATCATTTCGCCTATCTTGAGATTGGTTATAACTTTAACTGACCGAGGCGTCGCCTCATTTAATGAAGTCACCTTCCTGCCCGGGCGCCTCTCCATCGGTTGTTGACCCGGTTGATTACTAAAGAAAGCGGGAGTAAGATGCGCGCATTGACAATCCATGTCTGCCGAAGTCACTCGTGATCGACTGCGAATGACGCGGGGGAACCAACGTTTCGATTAAGCGAAACACGGGGCGAAGCACGAAACACTCCTAAAATGATGTTTTGTGTAGAACACTTCCAGTTCGAGCCCGACAGCTAACCTCGTAGGCCACCGGAAGGGCAGAGCCGCGATCAATTCGAACAGGCGCGGAGCTCATTGCTCCGCGCCTGTTCGTTTTTGCGGCTGCAAAACCAGTACAGACATTTTGTTTTTCTGGGGTTCTCTCGATCACTGGCAAGAATGCTCTCCTGGAGGGAGATAATCAGATGGTTGCATCGCTCAAGCGCTTCCTAGTGGGCAGTCCCATGAGGACCGAGCAGGCAATACACGAACGCTTAACTAAAAAAACGGCCCTCGCCGTTTTCTCATCCGATGCCCTCTCATCAACGGCGTACGCTTCGGAAGAAATTCTTTTGGTTCTTGCTGTGGCCGCGGCTTATGGACAGTCGTATTCCTATTACTACGTTGTCCCGATCTCCATCGTCATTGCTATCGTGCTCGGTATTGTTGCCACCAGTTACCGGCAAACAATCTTCGCATATCCCTCCGGAGGCGGCGCCTATATTGTGGCGAAGGAGAATCTCGGGGTCTATCCCGGTCTGATTGCTGCGGCCGCTCTTCTGGTTGACTACATTTTGACAGTCTCCGTCTCCATATCGGCCGGCGTGGCAGCCCTCACCTCGGCGGCGCAGGGCACGAGCCTGGCCTGGCTCGATAATCATAAAGTTGCGCTCTGCCTGATTTTGATTATCCTCATCGCGATTGCAAACCTGCGCGGCGTGCGCGAGTCGGGCGCGTTGTTTGCCGGGCCCACTTACGCGTTCCTCGTATGCTTTCTCCTGATGATCGCGTACGGATTTGTTTACTACTACATGCATCCCGGGACGACGGCCCAAATTAACGACGCCCACTTGAAGCTGGCCGAAGGTTATCACTCGCAGCCACTCACATGGTTTCTCCTGCTGGGAGCTTTCTCAAATGGCTGCGTTGCTTTGACCGGAACTGAGGCAATATCCAACGGCATTCCGGCTTTCAAGCCGCCCGAATCGCGCAACGCGGCGATGACCTTGACCGCGATGGCCATTCTGCTGGCCATCATGTTCATTGGTACGAGCGCGCTTGCTTATCTTTTTCAGGTTCATCCTCACGATAACGAAACCGTAATTTCTCAATTTGCCCGCATCATATTTAGCGGGCCTCTGCGCTGGTTCTACTTTCTGATTCAGGCAACAACGGCCCTGATCCTGGTGCTTGCCGCGAACACATCCTTTGCCGATTTTCCCCGGCTTGCCAGTTTATTGGCCCGCGATAGGTTCTTACCGCGTCAGTTTGCCAGCCGCGGCGATCGTCTGGTGTTCTCAAATGGAGTCATTATCCTGGCTCTGTTGTCTGCCGTTTTGGTAGTAGCTTTCAAAGGTGACACTAGTCGATTGATACCTCTGTATGCCGTGGGCGTCTTTCTATCGTTCACACTGTCGCAATCAGGGATGGTCAGGCATTGGCTGAAAGAAGGGAAGGCGCTGAAACTGCGCCGAGCGGCCAGTGAGCGTAATGGGAATTCCAAATCCAAACCGGGTGAGATCTATCCATCGCAAATCACGGCCGAAGGCGAACGGCTGGACGACATTCACGTCAGCATTACGCCCGAAGCTATTTCCGGTCGCAATCCGATCGATGTTGCCGAAGTTAAGAGAGAGGCTTCACATTGGAAGAGATCGATTGTGATAAACGGTCTGGGCGCAATAGCAACGTCGATCGTGTTATGCGTTTTGGTGCTTACAAAATTTATTCATGGCGCCTGGGTCGTCATCGTGCTGATCCCACTCCTGGTCACGATGTTTGGCGGCGTCCACCGCCACTATCTACAAGTCGCGCGGCAATTGACGACTGAAGGTCTGGAGAAACTGCGACCGATCCGCCATGAAGTAATCGTCCCGATTTCGGGTATTCATCGTGGCGTGATTCGGGCCCTGGAGTATGCCAAGTCGATTGCGCCTGACCATGTGACTGCGGTTTACGTTGATCTCGACGACGAAGCGACGAGGAAGTTACGTGAGAAGTGGGCGCAATGGGGCGGT
>DATGYM010000411.1:0-66765 GCA_035297925.1 Pyrinomonadaceae bacterium
CGATCCCGCGCAGCGACGTCGATTAGAGCTCTTTCATGAGCATCGCTCGCTGCTGTTTTCCATTGCCTATCGTATGCTGGGAACAGTTGCCGATGCCGAGGACAAGATCCAGGAAACGTTTCTTCGCTGGCAGCGGGTTTCAATCGCCGATATCAAATCGCCCAGAGCGTTCCTGGTGACTATCGTGAGCCGATTATGCATTAGCCACCTGCAGTCAGCCCACGTGCAGCGAGAAGAGTATTTTGGTCAGTGGCTGCCAGAACCGTTGTTAACCGATCACGATCATGATCCCTCAGCAGCTTTGGCTATGGAGGAATCGCTTTCCATGGGATTTCTCGTCCTCCTGGAGCGACTCACTCCAGTAGAGCGAGCTGTTTTCCTTCTCCGCGAGGTCTTTGAATACGAATATGAAGAGGTAGGCAGGATAACCCACCTGACCGAGGTTAACTGTCGTCAAATTCTACGAAGGGCCCGCCAGCGCATCACCGAAGGCCGGCCACGTTTTGATCCATCTCCGGAAAAACAGGACGAATTGTTGACGCAGTTTCTGGGAGCAACAGTGAACGGTGATATGAATGGGCTGATTTCGCTGCTGGCAAAAGATATCGTGCTCTATACAGATGGTGGCGGGAAGACGACCGCCGTGCCTCAACCTGTTTATGGCCCCACGAACGTGGCACGTCTGTTGAGCATGGCGTTAAAGAAGTTTGCGGAGAACGTTGTGATCCGTCGCGCGCAGATAAACGGTCAGCCAGGCATTCTCGGTTACATAAATGGAATCGCTGAGACTGCTGTAATAGTAGATATCGCGGCTGGTCGTATTCAGAATGTCTATATCGTACGAAATCCCGATAAGCTCACAAGGGTGCCGCTTCTGTCGACCGAGTTTGTCTGCTGAGAACTGAGGGGATCTAGCCGTCGATTCATATTAGCGTCACGCGTGCGAAGAAATTGATCAGATTACCGTCCGGATCGCGAAAAAGCAGCGAACGATTTCCCCACGGTTGTGTGGTTGGTTCCAGCACAAATCCGGAAACAAAGCTCTGCAGGCGCGATCGTTCGAAGTCTACGTCATCAACTTGAAATTCGATTATCGCCGTCCGATTCTTTTCGGCGACTGCAGCGCCGGCGCCATATAAATCAATAGAGCGCTGACTACAGATCGCAAGGGTACCAACCGTAGTGCGAAACTCTACATAGTCGTCACTGCCGAACACTGGCCCTAGTCCAGTAATGTCTTGATAGAAACTGACCAGCCGGGGAACGTCTCTGGTAACCAGTCGTATTTGTGTGAATTTCATAAGCGTATGACCTCTCAATACGAGTGAGATCACCCTTCTCCGAATGCGCCGCCACCCGTTCTCGGTGCCGGTCACGCAAGACGTCTGCTACGAATTCAGGGTCGTCGCACTTGGGGAAGTGATTTCTTTTCCGGATCACTACCTGGCTAGCACGATAGGGTTCCTTCCAACGTTGTTAGAATTCAAAAGGGCCATTGCGTTCGCCGAAGATTGTTATCAATGGCAAGCGACGAAAGGGCCGCGCGTTCATTTTGCTGATAAGTCAACTTGTTTAGCGTCGTGCTGATTGTTCGACATCTTGCTTCTTCGTCCGAATTCATTACGTCTTACTTACCAGATAATAGACCAACGGTGAGTTGCTTTTGTGACAGGTGCCTTTAGCCGCGAGACGGCAATGAAACCGTAAGCTGCGCACTCCCAAATATTTCTGTCCTTAGATTCTGAGGACTGAGTTGTTCAGCTTCCAGCTTCATTACTTTTAATTCTGTCTAGAGAGCTTGTCACAAAGCGCTTCAACCGTTGGTCTAGTGTTCGGACTTAGACAAATGGAGGAAAGCGAAGATGGAGATTGTCAAACAATTAGCGACAGATTCAAGAGCACACACAAGTGCGACCCTTTCGGCACCGCGGAGAGTTTTAACGAATGATGAGAATCAGGCAACGGACCTGGTACCAATGGCTCGTCCTTCGTGGTTGACGAAAGATGTCTGGCCGTTTCCTACCTCAGGGCTCGAAGTAGATGGCCACACCGTCGCCGTTACCGATGTTGGCAGCGGACCCGTTCTTTTATTTGTCCACACTGGCTTTTGGTCATTCATATGGCGCGACGTTATTTTGCGTCTCGCTCCCGACTTCCGTTGCATCTGTTTCGACGCCCCGGGGACCGGTCAGAGTGATCGCCTGCCCGCGGACAGCGTTAGTCTGGAAAAAGCTTCCCGGGCACTCACTGCAGTAATCCAGAGTCTCAACCTTCAAGAAGTCACCCTGGTGTTCCACGATCTCGGTGGGCCATCAGGGATCGCCGGGGCAGCTCAGGTGCCGGATCGAATTCGCGGACTCTGTGCCGTCAACGCCTTTGCCTGGAAACCGAGTGGAGTCCTCTTTCGCTCCATGCTTGCTTTGATGGGAAGCACACTGCTGCGAGAGTTCGATGCTTTTACGCAAGTTCTTCCCAAAATAACTGCGAGTGCGTTCGGGGTCGGTCGGCACATGAACGAAGCCAGTCGTCGTGCGTTTCGAGCCGGCATTGGTCGGCAAGGCACACGTTCTTTTCATGGCTACCTGCGCGACACTCGCAAATCCGACACGATCTACAAGCAACTCGACCTTGCGCTAACTGGCCCATTTCGACGGCTCCCACTGCTTACAATTTTCGGCGAACGCAACGATCCGCTTGGATTCCAGCCACACTGGAAACAATTGTTCAGTGATGCTCGCCAGGTCGTGGTAAGCAAAGGCAATCACTTCCCGATGTGCGACGACCCGGACCTCGTGGCGACGTCAATCCGTGAATGGCATAGCGATCGCGTGGCGCCGACCATGGTGTTGAGGGAATTGAAGCCGTTTAGGAACTAACCAATATCGACAGCAAGTATGGGAGAAACGAAACAATGACTACTGATCGGTTCAATACGACAGATGATCACCCGAGACGGCGCGTCGCCGTGCTCGACACAGAGATTAGCTACGTCGACAGCGGCCAGGGGGATCCGATTATCTTCCTTCATGGCAACCCGACGTCTTCCTATCTTTGGCGAAATATCATTCCTTATCTCAGCGGGCTCGGCCGGTGCCTGGCTCCCGATTTGGTCGGCATGGGCCAATCCGGAAAGTCGCCAAAGCAAGCATATCGATTTGTCGATCATGCGAGCTATCTTGATGCCTGGTTCGAGTCCCTCAATCTGACAAGCAAGATCACTCTGGTCGTACATGATTGGGGGTCGGCCCTGGGGTTCTACCGCGCATTTCGCTATCCCGCACAGATCCAGGCGATCGCCTACATGGAGGCTATCGTTCTGCCACGACGTTGGGAAGACTTTGGCGAGGCCGCCGGCATTTTCCAGGGGCTTCGCTCCGAACGGGGCGAGCAGATGATCTTCGATGAGAATTTCTTCGTGGAAACAGTGTTGCCGCGAGCCGTCCTGCGCAAGTTGAGCGAACAGGAAATGGCCGCCTACCGCGCACCGTTTCTTGAACGCGAAGCCCGGTTGCCGACGCTAGTCTGGCCGCGCCAAATCCCAATCGAGGGTGAGCCGGCCGATGTCACGGCGATCGTTGAAGCCTACGGAGAAGCGATGTCTCAGAGCCCAATTCCCAAGCTCCTGATTGTGGGTGAACCGGGAGCTATCATGAACGGTCGTACCCTCGAATTCTGCCGAACCTGGAAGAACCAGACAGAAGTCGCAGTCAAGGGCTCGCACTTCCTGCAGGAAGACTCTCCGGATGAAATTGGCAAGGCTCTACAAACATTCGTGAAATCCGCCCGCGGGGCTGCGGCCAGGGCCTGAAAAGATTTCTAAGTCGCTGATCAACGTCGGGATTGACCTTGTCATCAACGACCGTCGCTTAGGGACTTGTTCGCAGGAGTTGGCTGACAGAACTTCCAGTCCATGAGTCGAATGAAGTTTGGAAGGAAATTCGAAAGTGACTAATACGTCAACCGGACGCTCCCGTCGAATAGCGGGCAACATTCTAATATTTCTAACGGGACTGATGCTCATTGGGAGCGCTGCCGCGAAGTTTGCGCAAGTTTCGCCGGTTGTCAGTCAGCTGGCAGCGCTTGGATTCGCGGGTAGCAAATTGATGATCATTGGTGCTCTCGAGATCTTGAGCGCACTTCTCTTTCTCGTGCCGCGCACGAGGTCAGTAGGACTGCTAATGATTTCAGCGTACATGGGAGGAGCGGTCGCCGCGCATATGGGACACAACGAACCGGTGTATCAACCTGCCTTCGTTCTGGCCTTGTTCTGGATCGGCGCTTGGCTGCGCCATCCGGAATTCCTCTTGAGGTTTAGTCACGGTACCTCTGGCACAAATCAGTTTGGATCTTCGGGAGCGAAGAGCATCGTAGACCAGGGAGTGCAGGAGTTGCGTTGAAGGTAGGAGGGCAGCTCACTGGATTTAGCGAGAGGCTGTCCGTGAATCGCAAGCGCGATACGTGGTCCCGTAGGTGTGAAATTGCTTTATGGAAGAATCGAGGGGTCGAATGTTGGTCAATAACGCCACGAGGCTGCGCCAGAGTCTTAAGTCAAGTGGGTCTTGGAGACTGAGACAACGGGTGGGATTGTGATGAGCGGCGCCCACGCCCAGGGCGGACGGACCGCGCTCGTGACCGGGGGAACCGACGGTATTGGGAAGGAAGTGGCCCGCGGCATTGCGCTCGCGGGGCATCACGTAGCCCTGGTGGGACGCGACGCGCAGAAGGGCGCTCGGGCTGTGCAGGAAATTTATAATTCGACTGGCAACCCGAACGTGGAGTTTCTTGCGGCAGATTTGAGCCTGATGAGTGAAGCGAACCGTTTGGCTGAGGAGGTCGCCTCCCGCTGGGAGGGACTTAATTACCTGGTACACAGCGCCGGCGTGGTGCGCGACCATCGCGAGCTGACTGAAGAGGGCGTCGAGTCTAATTTCGCAATTAACTACTTAAGTCGATTCGTGCTGACCCAGAGATTGCTTCCGCTCATGAAGGTTGCCGGCCAGCCCGGTGATACGGCGCGGATAGTAATCATCAGCGGCGCGGCAAGAAACGGATCGATTTATTTCGACGACGTAAACCTCACTTCTACATTTGGTTTGTTGAAGGTGGTGGGGCAATCCTGCCAGGCGAACGACGTATTCACAGTGGAACAGGCCCGGCGGCTGGCAAGCGACAATGACAATATAGTCACGATTACGTGTCTAAAGATGGGCGTAGTTAAAACGAACATTCGGAACGGCCGCGGCTTCCCCTGGTGGATGAAAGTGCTTGTGCCGTTAATGTTGGATCCATTTGTGGGGCAGACCCCGAAAGAAGCCGCTGAGTCGGCGTTGAGGATTCTCTTGGCCGGCGAATATGAAGGTGTCACAGGCGCTCTGTTCCTCAAAATCAGAAAGTTCAAACGAATTGCTTTGGCTACCGGTGTGACGGATCCGGAAATCGGAAGGCAACTTTGGGAGTTGAGCGAACGACTTTCGGCACCGCCCACAGGGCCTGCCATCGATCGATCGCCGCTGCCCATTACGGAACTAGCATTACAGAACTAGCATTAGGAGAAAAATGAAAACATTTTGGAAAATAGCACCCTGGTTGATCCGGCTCATTCTGGTATTTCCGACGCTCATCTTTGTACTTATCGCTTCAAAATACCTGACACACCCCGCGCAGGCAGCCGCCGAGGTTGGCATATCGCTTACTGCGCCTCTAGGTGCGACCATTCTGCGCGTCGGCTTTGGAGCGTTCCCGCTTGGATGTGCGATCTTTATCTTCGCTTGTCTGATCTCTGAGCGCCGAATCCTGACAGGTTTAAGCTTCGTCGCGACGATGGTCGGTGTCGTCCTGATCGTGAGAATTTATGGCATGCTGGTCGACGGTACAGTGAAGGAAAGCATGACCCTGATCCGCCCAGAAGGAATATTGCTGGCTGTCTGTTTCATCGGCCTCATAATCGAGTTCAGCCGTCGACGACACAAGATTCACGGCACGGCATAGCGAGGCGGGATCTAAACGAGCGCCGACTATTTGCTCAAACACATAAGTCTCGTTCAGAGCCACGGATCGCTCAAGGACAATACGAAGAGAGGAAGGGAAGTAAATCATGAACGACACGGACTATTCACTTCCACCCACAGAAGGAATCGCACTTACACATTTTCTGACGGTGGCAGATGTAGGGCGGTCAGCGGACTTCTATTCGCGTATTCTCGGCGGCGTCATTGTCCGCCATGGTCAGCCAACCATTCTTCAACTGGCAAACAGCTGGGTGATCGTGAACGTAGGGGGTGGACCTACTGACGATAAGCCAACTGTTACCTTGCGCCCGCCGTCAAAACTTGACGAAGTCAGTAACTTTATGAACATTCGTGTTGCTGATATCAGAACCTGCTACGAAAATTGGAAAAGCAAAGGGGCAGAATTCCTGACCGAGCCTAAAGACCGTGGCGGTGAAATTCGATGCTACATGCGTGATCCCGATGGATATCTGATCGAGGTCGGGCAGACGGTAGCCACGAGGTAGGTGCGGCACAGTAGACAGGGAGAGGCATACCGGAAATCGCGAGGCGTCAGTTCCAGTCACTGCCTACTCCACAATTATCGATCAACTCCTTGAGAATCTTGAGCGAGTTATCCGTTCGATGCTCGCAATATTCAACGACGCTGAAACCAACGACATTGAGAGATTCTGCCAACTCTTGAATAAGAAGTTGAACTTCCGCAAGCGAAGGACCGCCTCGTGTTTGCATTAAGGAGTTCGGAAAGCTACTTGGATTAAGAACATCCAAGTCCAGGTGCACATACCCTTGCTTGAATCCGGCAGCTCTTATTCGATCGGTAAGAACATTGGGCGCGGATAATTCCTCAGACAAAGTAACAGATATTGCACTCTGTTCAATAAATGCTTGCTCCGGCAGATCAAGCTCCCGGGTTCCAGCCAGAAATACTTGTCCAGGCGTAAGCTGACGCCTTAAGAATGAAACGTACTCCTCAGGTCCTTCGCCAAGCAGCGTCCTCAACGCCATACCGTGGAAGTGTCCAGTGGTCGAGGATTCAGGAGTGTTAAGATCCCCGTGGGCATCCAACCAGATTACCGCGAGATCGCCATCGTACTTTTCATTGAGGTATCCAACCGGAGCGACCTCAGCGCCACAGGTACCGCCAACCATGAGAATCCGGGACGGATCGCGTTCGCGAAGGTCACGAATCGTTCTTTGGAATCGGGGAGCTATCGAACTCAAACCAAAAACCCCTTTGGTCACTTCCAGCGTCTCCTCCACTGGAACGCCAACCTGAACAAAATCTATTTCGCTGAAAATCGTTTCGACTAGCTTAAGGGCGCCAAAATGTACGGCTGTGTTTTCGCCACAGCCTTGCCACTCTGGATATGAGAGCGCTAATTGCATAGAGTTCCTTCGGTCATTGCAAGAGAGTGCTGCGAGCCGTCGAGAGAAAGCTACCGGCTCCGAGAGTAATGTTGGTCAGCGCTACCTCATGAGGAAGAGCGTGCGATTCTCTTAATAAGATCACTTGACCAGGTGGCCAACCGCTCCTGCGAGGCGCGATTATGTTTCGCGGTGGCCTTATTATAAGTTGGAAGCAGCTTCCGGTTATCGCAAATACACTCGATCAGCTTAGCGCGGCCAAACGTTTTCTCGATGGTCACAGACATCTTCCAGCCCACGGTATACCAGGGACCTTGAATCCCCAGGAATGAGGCCCACGTCTCTTGCTCTGCTTGTTCGCTGAGACGATTCTCCAGCACATCCACTAGAAACTGGTCCACCTTCTTAAAGTCAGCATTGTAGTTGGCCATGTCGCGGTCCCAGCGCGCCCTCTCTTTAGGTTGGCTAACAGCATGAGGATGAATATCGGGGCCTCCGGCTGCTGCCAATATCGCGAAGCCTTCCCCAAATGCTCCAATCCATGTGATGGCCCTCTGAACATTCGGCGGCAAGTTGGAAATCTCCGCAGCCGTCTGCGCGGAAGGGCAACTACTTCGGTAGCCAATGTGGTGCAGTTCGTGAGCGAGGGTATTCTCGAACTTCTCTTTAGAGACCTCAGAATCGAGATAGAGAAAGATCGCCGGATCCGTCTTTAACTCGAAGACGAAACTATTTGTTCCCGGCTTAATCACGGGATATATCTTCGCGCGAATTTGGGCACGACGGGGCAAATAAGCCAGAGCACGTCGGGCCGCCGCGCTAACATCCGCTTGTTTCCATCTTTGAAGCGTTTCCGCGAGAGCGTCTTCCCGCTTGGCAAGGTCATCGGACAAAACAAAAGTCTTGAAGATGGTGTCGTCAAAAGGATCTGCCTCCTTGTACATCTGTACGATCTGGGTTTCACGCTTCTTCAACCTGATGTAACCTTCGCTGGCAAACAGTTGCTGCCAATCACCCTCACCGACTGGTTCACCGGCCTTCTTCTTCGCGAGTATGTTAAGCACTGCCTCTGCCTCATCGGTCACAATACGCACACTGACTCCTGGCAAGTCAGAGGATTGAGCAGAGCAAAGAGCTGACGACCCACAAAAAATAACGGCACCAAGAAGAATACTCATCAAGCGGCGATCATTAGCCATGCTCTTACGATTCATATCTACTCCCGGTTCTAGAGATTGATTTCCTGGAAAGATCAATGCCGATTCGCATGTCAACGCTCGGCTACGGTTGTATTCTCAGCTTCAAAAACCTCTCGAGGACCTCAAAGCAATTCCAGTTGACATCACTGCTTTCTGAATTCGCTCTGTTTAGAGGCAAGAATCGCAATTATTTGCTGATCAGCACGATGTGTTGAGAATAATCCACACTCAAGACGAGTTGCGAAACAATGTCTGACCCTATCCCAAGCATGATAGGTTGCGGCAATCCCTCGCTGATGTCGTTAAAGTCGACTTCTTTTGCAGATGATACCGAGAAAGAATAGCGTCCCATCTTTATCTCCCTGATCTCATATCCGTTCTTTGCCGGCGGTAGACCGAGGGCAGTTACCAGGAGAGTATCCACGCAGGTTCGACTCTTACCCGTATCAACCTGGATTAAAGCCTTGCGACCATTCACGGTTCCCTCAATCACTATCATTTGCGGGTAACGTGAAGCAGGGAACATTGGCAGTACATCACCAGACACGTTCTGCTTTGGCAGCGGAGAATCCGAAACGGCTATGACCCGGTTGTGATAGTCCAGGGTGAACCTGCCGCTCAATACAAAGTGCGGTCCGATGGTTCCGTCTAAATCAGTTTGCCAGAATTCATTTGCCTGTTTGTTGCTCCAGGTCTTTCCGAGCAGGTTGAGTTGGCCGAGAGCGAATCGCTTGTGCGTGCCCAGCAATGCTCCGGAAGTATCGTAGTATTTGTCTTCACCAGACACTGTGAGGCTGAGACGTTTTGCCAGCTCAGGGTTTATCAGAGGATTACCCATATTTCCTGTGTCCCAAACAAAGTTCAGATCATTTCCATTCACGGAAACCGGAACCAGAGGAAACCCATATTTGCCAATCGTGATCGGGAAAAGTTCGTTCTGTTGATACCTTAAAACCTCTTGCCATGGGGCTGATGGCCTGCCCGTCTGAAAGCTCAGGACTGGCAGAGCGAATAAGAAGAGAACAAGTGATCGCAGCATGTGAATGTCTCGACAAATTCTTAACTTCGGAGTCAGGCCTGATCCGATTTGTGCGATTCTCGATAGTCGGCGCTTCTGTATTCTCTGCTGTTCAAAAACTTCTGCCCAGGTGCGGTAACCTGTACCATTCAAATCCGAAATCGCGAGATCGCAGGCCTGACCCCAGTTTAGGGTTTCTTTGTTCACGGAGAAACCTTCACTTTTTTGCGCATGCAAGTCGCGCGATGCTTCTCTAGTTGTGTCCGGCTCGGTGAACGGTTGGCGCGACGGAAGTTTGGTCATCACGGTTCTGCTTGTCCTGCTGGTTCTGCTCATCCATCTGAGCAGGCAAAGTAACAGTAAGGTGACTCCCGTCAGCCCAGTAGTAGGTCCCTGATGCTGTACCTACATCGGGGACAGACCCGCTCCCAGGAACCCCGATGAAGCCCGGGTTTGAATACTCGTACGGACTCGTATAAGTCTTCCCCTTGATGGTGATACCTTTAAGGCCGATGTGGTGAGAATTGGCAATAACCCTAAAGTTCTCCATCTGCAGGTATATGGGATCAGACTCGGGAATGCCGAGCTTCCCTAGCCAGTAGGGGAATCCGGTCAAGTTCGGGTCCCGGTCAACGGAAAACCCGAACATATCCGACAATATGTGGTACCCAGGACCTTTCGCGTGTGGCGATTTTGGTCCCCCTTTGTCCTGCCATGAATGGTCATTGAAGCCATTATTCAATTGCTCTGGCAGCACCTTAGGGAAGTGTATGCGCCATTTCGCCGGGTTGAAAATGTTTAGTAAACCCTTCGGGAATCCGACAGCGTTCCGCCAATTATCAGCTTCGCCAGCCTCTTTAGCCCGCTGCCACGGGTCGCTACATCCACCGATAACGCAACCCCAGAACGTAAAAATCTCATGTTGATCCTGGGAGTGTTGTCCGTTAGGGTCTGTATACCTGATCGGGTTATTCAACGCATAGGTATAACGGTTGAGCGTTTGAGGACTGCCTAGACTCGCACGCGCGTCTAAAGGATCGACCGTCATGAATCGACCCAGCGTGCTACTGAAGTATCTAGCCCCGAAGTAGTCGAGACCCGTCTCCGAGTCCCGCTCCTTGCCCGTGAACTTGTAGGTGTTGTCGAAGCCGTCGACGACGCGACGCTCGACACCCCATGGATCGTAGTCCGACTCGGCCTTGATGTTCCCGGTGGAGTCAGTGATAACCGAAGCAGTCTTCAGGTGATCCGAAAAGTAGTAGAAGATCTGACCGTTCGGGTCCTTGCGCGCCACCCGAGTCCCGTTGAAGAAAACGTATTCCTTCGGATTGTTGCCGGCCAGATCGGTCTCGGCAATCACACCTGCTGAAGCATACCAGTAGAGCGTGCCCGTCGTGCCGTTGCTCTTTTTCACTCGGTTGCCAGCGGCGTCATATACATAGGTATAGCCGTTGGCGCCGTTCATCCGATTCTCGGCGTCGTAGTTGTAGGTAAAGACGCCGTCATTAGTCAGGTTGCCGGCGGCGTCGAAAGTGTAGTTGCTAATTGCATTACCGGCCGCGTCGAGCGAATTGACTAACTGGTTCTTGGTATTCACGCTCCAGGTTTGATTGACGGCGCCGCATTTCGTCAGAGTCTTTGCCAGCAGGTTGCCCCAAGCGTCATAGGAATAGCTGTTGCCCCAGTTTTTGGTGTTACTGTCAGCCAGCCGCGCACTACAGTCCGTGCCGGCGGTCTGAGCCGATGTCAAACGGTCGAGGGCGTCATAGGTCAAGCTCTCGCCGCGGTCGGGATCCTTGAAGTTAGTAATGCCCCAGACATTGCCGTTGTCACTGCCGCTCGTGCCGTTGCCAACATGAAAGTCATAGCCGAGCGAAAATACCTTCTGCTGGCTGGGCCTGACAGCCGAGACGTTGACCGGCTGCAACCGATGGTTATAGGTAAAGGAGTTGGTGATCCCGGCAAAGGCCGTGCTGTTGCCATTGACAAAGCCGGTGATGGACCTGTCCGGAGCATAGCTCGCTCCGGTAACGTAGTTGATGCCGTTCACACTATCGGTGACCGAAGTTATGCGTCCGGCTGCATCAGGTGTGTAAGTGACGGCCGCCCCGCTCGGGTAATGAATGACTTTCACTGAGCCGTCGAGGTTGTAGTCGTAGCTCACTTGCTTGCTGATGCTGCCGATCGTCCGCTGCTCTGCAATCACGCGACCTAAAGCGTCGTAGCTGTATTTCGCTGAGCCGGCCTGATCGACGAGACTGCTTAGCTGGCCCTTGGCATCAGTTCCCACGTCGTAGGTATAACTGACCACGGCCGTTCCTGCCGGCAGGCGTCCGTTCTGGCAGGTCTGCGGAGTGTAGGCCTTGCCTGTAGGCCGATTGAGAGCGTCATAGCAGAAACTGAGGGTCGTTTTGGCCGTACCAGTTTGGTTGGCTGCCGGCGAAGTCTTCTGCAGCACGTTCCCGGCATTGTCATAGCTGTAAGTGATCGTCCCCGATTCAGGGTTGGTGGCCGTCAACAAGCGTCCCAGCGTGTCATAAGTAAAGCTGCGAATGCGCGGGGCCGTGCCGTCGCCGTTCTGATTCACGTTCAGCAGATTGCCCAGCGCGTCATAGTTGTATTGGGTCACATAAGGGTTGTTGTTCAGCGCATCGCCATCCTTGCCCCCGCTGAACGCAGAGGTCGAAGTGTTGAACGATGCATTGGTGAAACTCGTGCTGTGCGTGGCACTAGCGGTCAGCGTGTAACTGTTGATCGCCGATCCCTTCGCCTTGCTGGTTAAGTTGATCGCGCTCCCCTGCGTGGCAATCACCTGGACAGCGTCAATCAGGGCAGTGTTGTCACCACCCACCGAATCGCGCCCCACGAACTTCAACGTGTGCGTTCCTGCGGTGGTGGTGAAAGCGCTCGTGGAGAGAGTCGCATAGGTACTGCCGGCCGGACGGAATGTCCCCAGCAGCGTAGTGTCCAGATAGATATCAAAGTCCTGCGCGTTGCCGCCGCGTTGCGCTGCTTTGAAACTAACGGTATAGCTCACTCCGCCCTGGAATCCGCTCAGCGACTGTGAAAAGAAATTCGCCGAACCTCCCTGCAGGAACGCCACCTGAGTCCCATCCGGTGCCGGCGGGTTCAGGTTCGTGAAGCCAGTGCCATTCGCAGTCAAGCCGGCCCCGCCGGTGAAGACTCCGTTGGTCAACCCATTCCCCTGACTGAAGGTCCAGTTGCCGCCAGCCGGATGATACTGCCAAGCGCCCGCACCCGAACCCAGCGATGGCGACTCAAATCCTGAGCCCGGCACCGCAACGTTGTTGTTCACAGTCGCAGTAGCAGTGACCAGCGCGGCTCCGTCCGCCGCGATCTGGCCGACCAGGCCATTGACGATGGTGCCCGTAGTATCGCTGGCCCCGTAGGTGTAGACGTATGAGGTGCCACCGTTGATGGCCAGGCTCACCGTCCCGTTGTCCGATATGGGGGCAGTTCCCGTGATTTGCACACTGTCGATCAGCGCCGTGTTATCACCACCCACCGAATCCCGGCCCACGAACTTTAAGGTGTGCGTGCCCGCCGTAGTGCTGAAAGCGTTGGTGGAGAGAGTGGTGTAGGTACTGCCTGCCGGACGGAATGTTCCCAGCAGAGTCGCGTCCAGATAGACATCAAAGTCCTGCGCGTTGCTGCCGCGTTGCGCGGCCTTGAAGCTGACCGTGTAGCTGCCTCCGGCCTGGAAGCCGCTCAGCGACTGCGAAAAGTAATTCGCTGAACCTCCCTGTAGGAACGCCACCTGCACCCCTTCGGGCGCGGGTGGATTCAGATTTGTGAAGCCCGTGCCGTTCCCGGTCAAGCCGGCCCCACCAGTGAATGTTCCGTTGGTCAATCCATTCCCCGGGCTGAAGGTCCAGTTGCCGCCCGCAGGATGATACTGCCAAGCGCCGGTTCCAGTACCCAGCGAGGGCGATTCGAAACCCGAGCCCGGGACCGTGACATTGCTGCTCCCCATCGCGGTTTGCTCTGCTCCAATCACGTTGACACTGGCGGTGCCCGCCGTGGCCGCCGCATTCGGGTTAGGCTCATCCACCTCGACCAAACGTCCCAGGCCGTCGCTACAGGTGCGGCGCTGATTACCAGCTTCGTCCGTGGTTGTGGTGCAGTCACCGGCTGAGGCAGTTCCGCTTTGGTTGTAGACAGCCATCGAAAAACTGCCATCTTGTTTGGTGACTTGCGTCGCCCGTCCCAGGGCATCATATTGTGTCTTGATAATGCCGTAAGTTGGATCCGTAGTTGAGACATATGGATTGGTAACACTAATCACGCGATCCAGCGCGTCGTAGGTCGTCATCATCGTGACGTCGGTAGGAGGCGTCTTGTGCACGCCCTTGAAGGGGCGCCCCAGCCCATCGAGATAAGCAAACGAATCATCATCAGGCAAGCTCGCTGTAGTCTTCTTCAACTTTTCCGTGTAAGCCGGCAGCACCCCAGGCGCTGAGTAGTTGAAACTAACTCGCCCTCCGTCCGGAAAACTGGCGACTGTTATCCGCGAGAGAGAGTCGTACCCGTAGGTAGTCGTGTGGGCCGCATCTCCGGGCGTATTGCCCGAAGCCATGGCGGTCCCATTCTGATTGGTAAAGCTGGTCAGAAGTCCGGTAGTAAAGTCATACGTGCCGCTCACGCAGTGATTCAACGCGTCACAGGTCTTCGTGGGAAAGGCTCCGGCATAAAACAGATCGTAGGACTGGGTGCTCGTGTGGTTCAACGGATCGATTGCCTGATACGCCATCCCCGTATCGAACCAGTTCGTGTGACTGACGACCATCGTGTTGCTGGTGTTCAGCCACTTGCTCACTGAAGTGAGATTGCCGCGCACGTCATTCGGCGCTGCCACATGGGTCCCCACCGGCAACGCTCCATTCATCGCCTCGTAGTTCTGCAGATACCCGACCTCGTCATAACCGTAGTCAGTTTCTGCCGCACAAGGCTTGGTTGTGCCGGCTCCGTCTACCGGACACACCGGCTTCGTATTGTTGGCAGAGTTCGGATCGACCACCACTACTGACGCCGGCAGATCGAGCAAGTTCGCTGTCAGGTAACGGCTGTCCTTTTGCCATTGATAGACCGTGTCGGTCTCGCGCAGCAATGGACCCGGCGCTCCCTGGCCCCAGTCGTATTCAAGCTCCTGCGCCACCAAGCCAAAGGTCGGCTGGCTGGGATCTCCCGGACCTGGATCAGGCGTCCGCTGCACCAGCTTTACCTTGCCGCTCGGGTAAACAGTAGTTTTGTACGAGTTGGCGAAGATGTAGAAGGCTTCTCCCCCGAGCTTATTCACATAGGTCGTGTCCACCTGCTTGAGCAGCTGCCGGGAACTCCCAGTCCCCTGGTATTCCTGCGTGGTTGTTTCGTAGTAGAGCGAGCAGGAGGCCAACAACGCACTAAAGACATGAACAGTATCATTCCCCAGAGGGTCAGTGACCGTGTTGGTGATGACCCCATTGGTAGGCGCTCCAAAAGCATAGCGCCAAGGGAACGAATGACCGTTGTTATCATTGATCGTTCGCGTCGCCACCGCGCGACTGACAGTGGTGGGGCTGCCACAGCTCGGCGCCGCAATCGTCTGCCACGTGTAATCGATCGAGCCCCCCAACGGCAGACCCAGATGCGTCACATTCCCATAGCTGTCGTAGTCGAACTTCCAACTCGTGCCGTCCGGCATCACTATCGTCACCAACATCGCCCCCAAATACGGTTGTGTCACTCCGGGGGCGCTCTGACCTTCAGTCACCGCGACGGGACTACCATTGGGCCCCGCCGGGGCCGTCGCGCCAAACGCCGTCTGGATATTCACATTGGCATAACAGAGCTTGAACTGACTGGGCGCGGCATTCCCGGTTGAGTTGAAGCCCGCATAGTTGTTCAGCGTCGCCGAAGCCAGCGGCCAGGTGTTACTGACGCAGCCGCTGTAATCGCTGGTGGGTGTAGTGCCTGTAAACGAAGTGAACGGCCGCCCCATCGTGTCCGACATTCCCGTACCTGACAACGTCAACACGTTGCCGTTAACGTCCGTAATGGTTCCCGTCCTCGAGGCTTGCACACAAGTAATCGTTGACGTGTTGCCGTTCAGACCATTGTTCACCTCCGGCTTACTACACCGTCCGAAAAAGCCAATCTGATACCGGTTGCCGTTGCGATCTATCAGCACTCCACCCCCAGAGATGCCGGTCTCTGAATCCGTCCCAGTCAAATCCAGGTGGTAGCCGCTCAAGTCCCCCGCGTCGTAGGACAGTGGATCTCCATTGCTGTCCAACACCGCATTCGGGCTCGCAAACAAATTATGCTTCGCCCCATCCGCCGTGCTCAGCGAGTAACCATGCGCATCGTATGACACTCCCCACGAATCACTTGTGGTGGTCGTCTCGCGATGCACGCTGAGGTCCAGTGTGTGGTCAAACCCCACCCCGCTACCGGCCTCCGCGATTAACGCCGCGATCCCGCCACGTCCAAGCGTCCAGTAGCAACTCGTCGGAGCGCCTGTCTGCGGCAGACTGCACTGCACCCACCAATTCTTCGAACTGATCGTCAGCAGGTTGAGCAGATTCATCTTCCCCCCTCGCTGCGGATAGCTGAACGGCATCGGCAGATGCAGCATCAGGTTGCCGTTCATCGTATTGATCGTATCGATGTTGCTGCCGTCATACGACCCGTACGCTTTGTAGCCGTTCTCCAGGTTCGGCTGCGTCTGACCAAACACTGACATGCTCGCCGCAAACATGATTGCCAATAACAACTGCATTCTGCTCGTTCTCATAAATTTCTCCGTTAGAAAAGGTAATGTTGTTCGATCAGTTTCCCCGACCGTGAACTGGTGGTTTGCTAAGACTGGCAACCAGCAAACGCACCTGCCATCCTTCGTCGCAAACGCCAGTTGCCTCATATCTCACGTCAGGGGCGCACTTCGGCTCGCAGACGCCAACTGAATGCGGCCCAAACTCAACTGTTCTGCTGTTAGGACGAGACCGAGCCGCCGACCTGCCAATCCGAAGTCATGGATTGGCCCGACAAACTCTCAACACTGGCTGGTCTAACTTCAGGGTTTGCTACTTGTCATTAAACACAAGTCGCTTAACCTGTCTGGGGAAATGAAGCGCGGAAAGAATAAATCACCTGGCGGAAGAGTTGGAGGTGCCAATGGTCACGATTTAGCGTCACGGATTGGACGGATCAATCTAAGGCAACAAAACAGCCACCGTCCGCTTGTCCGTAATGAATGCGACCGAGGTGCTGCCTGACATCTCTATCCGCTCTGACTGCGGACGAAAACATATGAGTAATGCTGTAAGCAGGGAACATCCTTCGCGGCGGATGATGGCTGGAATATGGCGCTCTTGAATTTACTCTTGTGTTCTGGTCGTTGGCCTGTCGAGAAAGATACGAAACTCGCTAACCAAGGCTTCTCAGGTGTCCATTGTCACTCCGATCGTTTTCAGTTCTCGGATCTTTCATTCGGCGATCAATCTAAGTTCGGTGCGATCCGACTCTGATTCCGCGAGTGTTACGATTATTATTTACGATTATTATTATTGAGATATGAGCAGAGTTAAGGAGGATGAGTGCCAATAGCTCTCTCCAGCAAAGCGCGCAGCTAGTGCTTCAGACGAACGGGCGTCACCGCAGATGGGCACAAGTACTTTCGATATACACAAAGATCGCTCAGTAGATCCTTCGACGACTCCATGATCGCGTCCTTCTCCTTTTCGCCCACCATCATGATGATGAAGTCGTCGCGACCGGGCGACATGCTCAACATAAATGGGTACTGACTAAAAGGGTTCCCGCCGATATCTGCATTCTTGACGTTCGGTGCATAGAACATGTAATGAGGCATGTTCATCGTGGCAGGCTCTGGTTGGGCACTAAAAACGGTGCGCATGATTGGCTCAATCATATAAGCAATGCCAACTCGCCCGGGATTTGGATACGCCGGAGTCCCGAATCTTTTAGTGACCTCACGATGCACGTCCTTTGCGCTCATACCTTTCGCCCTCAGTTCAGCGGCGTAGAAATAGTCCTGCATCAGGGTCTTCGCCCCTTCCGCATCGAAACACACCGGCCAGAAGATGTCGTCGCGAAACTCGCGGTCTGCAAATTGCCAATCACTACGGACCACAATGCAGCTAACGCCGTTCGTGCCTTTGTGATTCAGGACATAGCCCACGGAGGGATCAAGAACATAGGTCGTAGCGCCCTCGCGCAAATGCGGCGGCGCCGCGCTCAAGGCATAACGTACTTCCAGCGACTCAGGCATTCGATCGAGTTTTACGGAGGAGTTTTGAATTACCCCGGCAGTATTGCTGCCAACGCCTTCAAAAAGCCCTCTGGCATCATTGGCCTCATTTCTGACTCGCGCAAGACACGTGACAGTAGCGAGCAGGAGCAGAATTGTTATCTGTGTTAGGGACTTCATGGTTTTAGTTCCTCCCATTCAATCTGCCCTGGGTCGCTCGAGGGGGCGTTTTGCCCCGAAATCCAGATAGTGCTTTAGACATTCGGAGGCCTGACGAACGAATTTGCAGTTATTTCGAGCCGCCTGGCCCGCCTCGATAACTGTCGTTTCCGCCTGAACACGTCCGCTGGATGAATCGAAAAGCAACCGAGGAAGATATATCTCCGTGCCGGGAAAGGAACGTGCCATTCGTCACTGTCTGAGGTCACGGATCGAGCATGACCGGCGGAGAATCTAGACCAGCTCGAGGTCTCTGCCTTTCAAAGCTGCCTGGGTTCGATCGCGAACCCCGAGTTTGCTCAGAATGTTAGTAATATGGTTTTTCACAGTGCCGGTGGCGATGAATAATTTGCCGGCAATTTCCTTATTGCTGGCCCCATTTGTAACATGTTTCAGGACTTCGCGTTCGCGTTCTGAGAGCAAATCCAGCTCAATTTTTCTGGCGTGCGTTGGCTTCTCTGAGAGACGTGCGAACTCAGCGATCACTCTTCTGGCGACAGAGGGTTGAATGACAGATTCACCGCGGGCTGAGAGGCGAATCGCTTCAAACAGCCTTTCTGGATCAACGTTCTTCAGCAAGTATCCTACGGCGCCGGCGCGCAGGCCCTCGAAGACGTTTTCGTTATCGTCAGATGTAGTGAGCGCGATGACCTGACAGTCGGGGAGTTCATCCCGCAGTCGATATATTACGGTGATTCCATCAAGCACCGGTAGATGCAAATCCATCAGGACGATTGCCGGCCGGTGCTGAATGGCGAGCTCAATCGCTTCCACGCCATCAGCCGCTTCGTCTACGACCTCAAAATCGGGCTGGAGAGAGAGTAGCGTGCGCAACCCCTTCCGAAACAAAGCCTGAGCATCGCAAAGAAGAATTCGGATTGCCTTCATCTGGGTAGATTCACCTCGAAGCGAAAAAACCGAACTGGTTGATGGCCATTGTCAGTGACAATGAAGAGTTTTAATAGTAAACCATAGAGTTTAATATCGCAACGATCAATCCTCGCTCGCACCCGTCATGCAGACCCTTCCATTGCCGGCCCCGCCTCAGCCGTTGTCCGCCAATCCCAGCCGGACCCTCGAACAAAAATGAGTTCCACGCACCTTCCGATCTGGTTCCCCCTAAAGCTTCACCTGATTAATTGGGATCAATCCGGAACTTCACTTGAGCATTCGCAGTGGGATGACTTCTCGTCGTGTGAGCCACGAAGACGATCATATTGAAGCGATCCGCAAGCACGACAGATTCATAGAAGTCCAATTCATTTGTAGGATCAAAGCGATTACCGATGGACCGAGCTGCGTGATCTGATTTGAACCATGCCTGAACCCGCGCACTAGATCTTAGACGCCTAAGGTCGAGGGCCAGGGCCGCAAGGCGAGTTTCAGCAAGTACGGATTCAACCGAGCCCGGAGCAGCCTCTCCCACTCTGAAGGCGCGAACCAGCGGATTGCCGTTTGCCGGAAAGGGTAAACTCGCCGCTTGAAACTCACCACGAGAAAACAGTGTCCCGATAGCAACGTAGTCGACACCGAAACGCTTGCGGAGCATGCTCCCCATGGTGTCGTAACCTGGTGCGTAAGGCGCCGCACTGACATGGCCATTATGAGCCCAAATGACTACTTTCCCCGCCGCTCCCAACTGTTGCATCACCCAGGCTACGTTATCGCCCATAGCCGGATCGCGCGGCTCGTAAGTCCCAGTAGCCAAATCGACCGCAGAACGCGATGCCGGTATTTGCGCTCTCGTAATAAAAATTGGACACAAGAGAGCCAATCCGACGAACGAGCTGAAGCATTTGGCCCAGAAGCTTCTGTAATTGGGAGGTATTCCCATTCGATCCTCTTGCCGAAAAGACTACTGAGCAGACATGCTGCTGACGGAACTCCATGAATCAAAGATCCTTCGTTGCATAGCCGAGGGATTCGGTATCGGTTCGAGATTCCAGGTAGAGCTCGTCCCCGATGTGATCTTCAAGTTCAATGTCATTGGCTTGCCACCGCGGAGCACGTAGGCGGTCGCAACCTGGCCGATCCGGTCTCGATACTCTTTGCGAAAGTCGCCAACCCAGTCGTCGTTACTCGTAGGAATATTTCCGCTGCCCAGCAACAAATCGCCCACCTCAATGCCAGCGGCTTGTGCCGCGGCTCCGGGAACGATCGTGGTTACGACATTGCCACTCTCTTGTGTTGCCAGACCGAGGCGGGGAATATCGGTTTTCATTTCCACGAGACGCAGGCCGGCATACGCCAGAACCGCCTCACTGGATAGCAGTTCTGTTCCGCGCAAGTAACGCCGGAAGAAATCCTGATAATCTCTTCCGCTTACCCGGCTGATGACAGTTTTCAAATCCTCGGTCGTAAAGCCTTTGCCATGTTTGTAATAATCCCAATACAAGCTTCGCATTACATCGTCCAGCGACCTCGCGTTGTCTGTGTCGTGACGAATCGAGAGATCCAGCAGAAGGCCAATGATCTGTCCTCCGGTATAGTAGTTAGGCGAGAACCGGTCTTCTCCCCGAAACATGCTGCCCAGCCAGGCATCGACGCTCGACTCTTCCAGGGAAACACTGCGGATCTTCAATAACCAACTTGTTTTCAATCCTGGTAATGGCGGGCACGGCGGCAGTTAACAAAAGGCACCAGAGCACGGCTGTCATCATTCGCGCGATTGACCCGGTCAGACCTCTGTGGTGGCGATAATCTATAATCATGACTCGCTGTGCAAACGATCACTTCTCTCCTGAGATTCCAATTTTCATCTTGTATCGGTACCCGGTAGGTGTTTGGTCTTCTTCTTTCAAGACTTCGTGAGTTCGTTTTGAAATCCAGAACCGTTGAACTCCACTACCGCCTGATGAAATATCAAACTTATGTTCCAGTTTCCAACAATCGATTTTGCTTCCTTCGCTGGCGACGAGAAACTCACTCCCGGTTACCTCATAAGTTGCATTCTGTGTGCTCCCGAATCCAGGATCGTAAAACTTTACGACAAACGTCCGTCCATCTTTGTAGCGAAACAAGGGGAAGATCACTAAGTCGGAATGCCAGCAGAGATTGTAGTTCGCAAAAGACTGATTGAAATCTTCGATTATTTTGGATTTTGCCGAATCTTCGATTGGTCCTGTGAACTCTACCTGTTTAGCCGTGAAATCGAATTTTGCGGAGTAGCCTAATCGCTTCCACCAGGTTTCATGCCATACAGTGGAAAAATCAGCTGCATCATGAAGGGTTTTGGAAGTGTGCACGACTTCATCGGCGCTCTCCCATTGCTGGGTTATGGAAAAGACATTTCTGCCGCTCACAAGAGTTGATTCAACGCTGATTCTTACCAGTGTGATTCTTTCTGCGGGGCCGGTTGGCGTTTTCTTGAAATATACAATGTAGGTTGAGTTACCCAACCGCAGATTGCGTAACTCAAGATCTCGTTTTCCAACGGAAACCGTATCAGCTCTTTGCCCTGAGGCGCTGAGGGGAAGGGCGAGAAAAACCGCCATGATAAGAAATTGTTTCATAGGTTCTGGTCCATACATCGAAGGCCACCGCGGGAACTTCCTCACTAAGCACCGAGTGCTGGAAATCCTGCACGTGCTGAATTTTTAGCACTGGTACATATATGCGTTGTCAACAGATTTGTGGCTAGAGTTGTGGCTTAGTGCTTCGTCCATAAATCGGTGCTGTGGCGGCTCCACAGCTAAGTCTTGGAGTGGTGCACGCATGCTCTTCTTTCAGGGCGCCCCGGTATTGCTTCCATTTGCCCGTGGCAGATCGACGCGAAAGCGGCTGCCCTTTCCATCGACGCTCTCCACCCGAATATCGCCCCCGTGCGATTTGCAGATGGCCCTGGCTATGGAAAGGCCAAGGCCGACGCCGCCATATTTGCGTGTTCGGGCTGCATCGGCGCGGTAAAATCGTTCAAAGATTCGTATGATTGAGTCGGCCTGAATACCCGCACCAGTATCGCAGATCTCCAGGACGGCGCGGCCGTTCTCGGTTCCTGCACTTACATTGACGCTGCCACCGGCGGGAGTAAACTTAATCGCATTGTCCAGCAGATTCACTATCACCTGCTTCAATCGAGAGGCATCACCTTCGATGTCGACTGGTTGGTTCAGCCTACACGTCAACGCGATATTCTTGTCTTCCGCCAGCAGACGCATCTGGTCCGCAGTGGAACCGGCCAGGACAGCCAGGTCAAAGTGGCTGTGATCCATTTGCGCCTCGCCGGCATCAAGTCTCGAAACCACCAACAGGCTCTCGGTGATTTTTGTTAAGCGATCGGTTTCTTCCAGCGCAGTGCTGATCGTGTCCCGTACATCCTCGGCAGTGTCGGGCCGGTGAGCTATCAGTTCAAGCTCGCCGCGCAAAATCGTTAGCGGCGTCCGCAACTCATGTGAAGCGTCAGCGGAGAACCTATTAAGGTAGTGAAATGCTTTCTCGAGACGTTCGATCATCCCATTGAGCGACGAGGATAGTCGTTCGACTTCGTCACCCGACTTCGGTGTCGGCAAACGCTCGCTCAGGTTTCGTGAGCTGATGCGCTCCGCTTTGCTCGTGATCTCACCGATGGGTTTGAGTGCGCGCCTTGTCAGCGTATAACCGCCGGCAATTGCCACGCTCAAACAGAGTGGCAAGGCCAGGGCGAAAACCAGCAGCAACTGATTCAGCGTTTCCCGAATGTGCCTGTCCGATGTTCCAATTTCCATAAGTAGCGGGCTGCCATCAAGACCCGCAACACGGAAGGTAGAGATCACCAGACTGCCGCCTCCGGCCAAGGGCTCCGCCCGATCGACCCGCAGCGAGTTAACCGGTTTCGGAAATGGCACTCGCCGGGGATCAAAGCTCTGGTCTTTTGTGGGCCCGGATACGTACAGGACCTTTTCATCAGGCCGCGAGATTCGCAGGAAGCCGTTGTCGGATTCAAGAGCATAGTGGGCCTTGATCTCAGCAATCTGCCCTGCTCCGTCGTCCACAATATTTCCCAAAAGGGGCCCGATCTCAATTGCGCGTCGCGTAAGCGATTCTCTCAGCCCCGAAGCGAGATACCGTTCCAGCCCAACGTAGGTCGACACGCTGAAGGTCACGAGCAATAGTGCCAACAAACCTGCGTACCATACGGTAAGACGGAAGCGAATCGATCTCAGCTTCATCATTCCGGCTCCCGCGTGCTGATGCTGTAACCCACACCGCGCCTGGTCCGGATCAATTTCTGTTCGTGAGCCTCATCCACCTTGGTCCGAAGATGTCGAACGTATACGTCAACGATGTTAGTTACTCCGTCGAAACTTTGGTCCCAAACGTGCTCAATAATCATTGTCCGCGAGAGCACGCGCCCGGCATTCGACATGAGATATTCCAGCAGCGCGTATTCCTTCATTGTCAGCTCAATCCGGCGGCCAGCCCGCTTGACCTGTTGAGTCAGGCGATCGAGTTCAAGATTGTCGATGCGTAGCATGCTGGCGCGGGTAACTGGCCCACGCCGCAGCAGGGCCTTTATTCTCACCAGCAATTCGGCAAAAGCGAACGGCTTCGTGAGATAGTCGTCGGCGCCAACTTCAAAGACCTCAACCTTGCCTGCAATTCCATCCAACGCGGTAAGAATCAGGATTGGAACTTGTCCGTTAATCTTTCTAAGCCGGCGGAGCACTTCCGTGCCCGACAGTTGCGGCAGCATCAGATCCAACACGATTAGATCATAATGGTAGGCGCTCGCCATTTCGAGACCGCTCGCGCCATCGCAGGCGACATCGACCGCGAATGCAGCCGATGCAAGTCCGCGCTCAACCATTCGCGCTACTCTCTCTTCATCCTCAACTACCAGAATGCGCATGATGCCGTTCCACAGTAAGACTATTGGGAAACGATTAAGATTCGATGAATGAAAAATGAAAATCTATTAATGTTTCGCTGGTCGCGGGACGAGCATAGCTACTCAATCGTTTTATATACACTTGGAAAGGAAGCCGCGAAGAAGAATTCGGCGAACGCGCCAATTAAGCGTGTCAATGAGCGCCCCTACTCGACAGCATACCTGAATTTACTCATTTCCGACTGAGAGCACCGCAGTCGCAGACTTGTTAGGTGACCCGCCTGCCAAAGATAAGAGTAACATTAACGATTTTTTACCTTCGCTTAATCACGCCTTAATGTCCGATCGCTAAGAGCGAGCGGCTAACTGAAACGTGATCAGGAATGTGCGATGGTTCACCGTTCCATGGCCACGCAGTGCCTGCTTAGCCCCCATCAAGGCTGCAATTAATTGTGCGCTTCAAATTCCAGTCTCGCCCGCGGCATTGCAAGCGCTGGAAATCAGGTTTGTCAACAGGGGATGGTTTTATGTTGCACTTGAGAATTGTTTTCGTCAGCTTGATGATCCCGGCCGTTTCACCTAATTGCCTTAGCGGACAGAAACCGAAGGCGCAAACTTCCGCGCCACAGCCGGCACCAATCGACGCAGTGCCAGGGATTGTTAAGGCTTTCAAGCTGCATCCCATCGTGATTATCGGAGAGCGCCACTGGCTAAGACAGGCTGGGGACTTCTATATCAAATTGGTCCAGGATCCCTCCTTTTATGCAACTGTCCGTAACATAGTTGTCGAATTTGCGAGCCGGCAGAATCAACCCCTGCTGGACAACTATGTTGCGGGTGAGAGTGTTCCCATCGAGCAACTGCGGACCATCTGGCGGGACACGACCAAGGTTGGCTCATGGGAATCTCCGATCTACGCGGAATGGCTGGCCGCGATTCGCGAGGTCAACCGGAAACTGCCGGCTGATTACCGGCTGCGCGTGCTGGCCGGAGACACGTCTGTCGATTGGAATCGGATTCAAACGCACGCCGACTGGATCGCGCTGGGGGACAATAATATTTCCATTGCCGAAGTCATCCGCAATCAAGTTCTGAAAAAGAATCAGCGTGCACTGGTGGTCCTGGGAAGTAATCACATCATCAAGTCCGGCGATCGCAATGGAGGCCCCAACGTGACAACGCGACTTGAAGCAGAGTATCGGGGCTCAACATATGTTGTGCTTACGTTGAATGCTCGCACGTTCGATCCGTTCATCGAAGCCCAGCTGGATTTACCAAAGCCCGAAGGAGCCACACTTTATGGTCTTGAGGGCACCGCAGCGGCTGGTCTCCGCGATCAGATGGGCACACCGCTGATCGCGAGAGCCGACGCGCTGCTATACCTGGTGGCGCGGGGGAAATTTACTGAACTGTCGTACCCACCAACGAGTTTCGAACCGGCATATGTGAGAGAGTTGGATCGTCGTTCCATGATCGAGTGGGGGGAATTGCGAATTCGCAAGGTATTGGGATTGCCCCCACAGTAGACCCGGGAGATCTCCTATGAGGAGCGTTATCCTTTCATTGCTTGTAGCGGCAATCTTCGCCATGCACTCGCCCTACCCGGAGGAAACACTGTGGCGCGATGCGGCGAGTCCACGGATTGAAGCTGTCAGGCAGCAAGCCCAGAGTGGGGAGAAAAAGGCGGTTGCAAGATTCTGGAACGAAATCAAAGTTTGCGGCACGCCTTTGATCGAACAGATTCCGGATGATCAGCAGCATGTCCTGGTTACATTTCTCTATCGAGCCGAAACGCCCGTGAAGGGCGTGGTGCTGATGGCCCAACTGTATGTTCACGACGATCGCGACGACTCGCTTAGAGTCCTGGTCCATCTGCCTGATACCGATATCTGGTACAAGACGTATTGGATTCGCAGCGACATGCGTTTTACCTATAGCCTGGTACCGAATCCTACAGCGCAGTCCTTTGCCTACAACTCCGAACTGCAATTAAAAGATTCACTTAACCCGAAATACGTTGCACCCGGCACGAATGTTGGCAAGTCTGTTGTGGAGCTTCCAGCAGCCGTAAAGCAACCTTGGATTCTTCCCAACCCCGCCGTGCCCAAAGGAAAACTCGAAGAGGTTGAGATTGAAAGCAAAGTTTTGGGTAGTCAGCGACGGTTCTGGATTTACACGCCGGCCGGATACGATCCGAAAAGAGTAGCATCGTACCCGATGCTCGTTTGCTTTGACGGGTGGGTTTACAGCAGACCTGAGTTCGTGCCGACGCCCACAATTCTCGACAACCTGATCGCGGCAGAGAGGATCCCGCCGATGCTCGCGATCTTTATTGATCAGGCCCCGCAGCCGCAACGCAATATCGAGCTGACCAATAACCGGATGTTTCTCGACTTTGTGGTGGAAGACTTGTTGCGCCAGGTGCGTCAGAGATGGCGCGCTACATCAAATCCTGCCGCGACGATAGTCTGTGGTTCGAGCACTGGCGGTCTGGCCAGTGCATTTTTCGCGTTCAGTCGACCTGATATTTTCGGAAACGTACTTTCACAGTCCGGCGCCTTTTGGCCGGGAAAGGAGCACAGCGACCCCGACCACGAATGGTTAACGCGTCAGTTCCAATCGTCACCCAAACTGGCGATTCGCTTTGTGCTCCAGGTTGGCGCTCTTGAAACAGGAGGGCCCACGCCACTAAACGGTCCCAGCATCCTGAAAACAAACCGCCATCTGCGAGACGTTTTGCGCGCGAAAGGTTACGAGGTTCAGTACGAAGAGATCGCAGGCGGACACGAATCCATTAGTTGGCGGGGAGGAATAGCGGAAGGACTGATCCAACTACTCAACAGGCGGCGGTGGTAGCGGTTCTTATGCGGGCTGGCCGTCGCGTTCAGGAATGAGAGAGAGCCTCGTCGCGAAAGATAACGGGTCACAAAGCGGTCGTGTTCTTGGATTAGTTACATCCGGACGACAAAGAACTTAATGCTGAGTTTGCCAACTACCAGACATACGCAGCATGAGAGACCATCACCGCAAAGCGCAGCGGTCAACTAAGACCCGGTGGCGTTGGAGCGTCCCCCGTGGATTGTCTGGTACTCAGAGCAGAGCCGAACACGAAAAACAGTTTGGGGAGCGATTTTGAGCAATCAAGTCGCTCCCGAAGGCTTTCAGAACAGTGTTTTATGGATCTTGACGCGACCATCTGCTATCACACACCGCAGACGTTCGCTCCTATCTGGCAGGCTCATAGAACATACGTTTTATGCACTACTTTTTTCTTAAAATGCCGATTTTTCGCGGTTGCGAGAAGCAAACTGCTGCTGGCTGGCACGACCGTTGAACAATGCAGAATAGAGAGCCGTTTCCGTACTTGAATACGTACTCATAAACAAAAGCACTTCGACAAGTGATCGAAGTGCTCTGTTTTCTTAAGAGTTTTTGGCTCCGCAGGTAGGACTCGAACCTACAACCCTTCGGTTAACAGCCGAATGCTCTGCCATTGAGCTACTGCGGAATAAGCGCGCCCTCACATAGTCTGAGATCAGCTGCGGACGCGAAGAAATTTTTATAACAGATGGCACATGGAGCGTCAAGGCAGCCTTTTCTGCTCACTTTGCTAACGTGAGCTGTTGAAATGCGGCGCCACCGAAACAGCTTGCTTTACGAGTGGCGACGCGTGTGGCTGCGACGCTTGCGCTCAACCGTGAACTGAGACAATATCTCGCACTGCAAAAACCAAAAATTATCTCTAACCGGCGCCAGGCAGCTGAGGAAGGTCATTTATGGAACGGCGAACAACGCACTGGTTCAGTCAAAATCTGAGCAGCGAAATGCCTTTGGTGGCTTATGGCCATGCGGGCCAGCCCCTGCTGATGTTTCCCACTGCGGCCGCTGACTATCTTGAGTATGAGCGTTTTCATCTGGTGGACGCCATAAGTCCGCAAATCGAGAGCGGCAAGATTCGTGCTTACTCCATAAACAGCGTTAACAAGTACAGTCTGCTAAACGAGCAGATGCCGCCGCACCTGAAAGCTGAGTTGTTGGCGCGTTATGATCGTTACGTGACCGATGAAGTTTTGCCGTTGATACGTAACGATGCGGGCGGCGGAGATGTGCGCCCCTTAACGACCGGAGCCAGCCTTGGCGCTTACCTGGCAGCCAACGCTTATTTCAAGCATCCGGATTTGTTTCGTGGTGTGATTGCCATGAGCGGCGGTTACGACGTGCGTTCTTATTTGGATGGGTACTACGACGACAACGTCTACTTCAATAACCCTACAGATTATCTTCCAAACTTAAATGACGATTACCATCTTCCGTTACTGCGCCGGGCGGACGCGATTTACATTCTCTCGGGCCAGGGAAACTATGAAGCGCCCGAGCGCAGCCGGGAACTGTCCGACATGCTGAAGGCAAAAAATATCCCGCACAACCTGGATCTCTGGGGCGCCGACGTCGACCACGACTGGCCCTGGTGGCGCAAGATGCTCCCGTACACCTTGAATAGGATCCTGGCGTGAAAAAGATGAAAGGGGAATGGGAAAGGGAAACCTCGCTAAAAGTTTTACCCTTTACCCATTCCCCTTTTCACCTTTTGCCCTGGTCCAAAGAGTAGCTGTACTACCCGGGTTCCTCGCCGCCTTTCTTTCCCTTCTTCTTTTGCGGCTCAGCCTCGCGCGGCCGCGTAGCGGGTGGCGCCGGAGTCTCTACTTTCGGCGTAACCGTTTCTGTCCGCGACTGCGGGTTCCCCGGAGCTTCCTCAGCCCGCGGTGGCGGCGGCAGGGTCATTTGCTCCAGCTTTGGTTCAGTAGCGGCCGGCAGGTTCAGATTGTCTTCGTCGCTTTCTTTTGCCGCAGCCTCGTTAAATTGCGCGCGTTCCGCAGCGAGTTCCCGTTGTCGTTGCCGGAATAGTTCCTTCATGTCTTCGGGCATCGACGGCGCCTTATCAAAGTCTTCCTTGGATTTCCCCTTAAGAAAATCTTTCATGAAGCTGATGAACATCGGCAGAGCGCCATGGCCGCCCGTCATGTCATTGCCGAGCGGTTTCTTTCTTCCCGGGTAACCCATCCATACCCCGGTCACGTAGGTTGGCGTGTAGCCAATAAACCAAACATCAGTGTGATCGTTTACCGTTCCTGTTTTGCCGGCAAGGGGTACGCCGAGAGAACCGGCCGCGGTCGCAGTGCCAAATTGAACGACGCCGCGCATCATTGAAACCATCGTCAACGCCACATATTCGTTGACGACCTTGTAGGTTGTTTTTTCCCACTCTTCCAGCACTGCACCATCACGATCCAGCACGCGACGAATTAGATGTGGCTCGACACGTATGCCTTTGTTGGGAAAGGCAGAGTACGCCGACACCATCTGGTCCAGCGGCACCTCTGTAGCCCCGAGTGCTGACGGCAGGTATGGCGCCATCGGCACCTTGATGCCGAAACGCCTGACCATCTGGGCGCCAGTTTGTATGCCGACGGTTTGCAGCAAGTGAACGGCGGGGACGTTCATTGATTTTGCGAGCGCCATCTTCAAAGGCAGATCGCCATTGCCCAGCGAGCCGTCATAGTTGTGCGGCTGCCAGTTGTTAATCGATATCGGAGCGCCGCTAACCGTTGTGTCTGGAGTCATGCCCCACTCGACGGCTGCGGTGTAGATGAATGGTTTGAAGCACGAACCGGTTTGCCGGTAGGCCTGGGTCGCATTGTTGAACTTGCTGGCGCTGTAAAAATCGTAGCCGCCAATCATGGTAACGATTTCGCCGTTTTTTGCGTTCAGTGTCATCATCGCGCCCGCCACGGCCGGGACCTGCGACAGTTCCACTTTCAAACGGCGACTCTTCTTATCTACTTCCTTGATTTCAAATTCCGAGAGGTAACCGGCTTTCAACTCATCTTTTGGCTGACGCTTTGACCAGCCCATATCCGCAGCACCAATGGTGGCTGTGTAGTTGCCAAAGCGAATCGTCGCTTCGTTTTTTGCGCGATCCACTTTCATTATCAGGCCGGACAGAAAGCGGCCCTCCTGATAATCGTTTCCATACCAGTCAGGATCTTTATAGTTGTTCAGCTCCTGCGTCGTTGGTGGTCCCTGGCCGTTGTTGGCAGCCGTGGGAATCATCTTGTAGCTTGAACGCCAGCCGGCGTGCGTCTTGTCGTAATTCCGCAATCCGGCGCGCAACACTTCGTAGGCTTTTTTCTGTGCGTCCACATTTATTGTGGTGTAGACGGAAAGACCACCCTGGGCCACGCGCGTCGTATATTTATCCTCGAGTTCTTGCCTGACGGTTTCGACCGCGTAGTCGAACGCGCTTGATTTCGGCTGCGATTGATAGTAGGCAGTGTCGGCAAGTTGGATCGGTTTTGCTTTGGCGGCATCGACTTCCGCCTGAGTTGCGAAGCCATTCTTCGCCATCAAGTCGAGCACCAGATCGCGCCGCTCTTTGGCGCGGACGGGATTAGCTGTTGGTGAATACTCGCTTGGGGCTTTGGGTACGCCCGCGAGTAAAGCAGCTTCGCCGATGGTGAGATCCTTCGCTTGTTTTCCGAAATAGGTTTCCGCGCCGGCTTCAACGCCGTAGGCATTAGCGCCAAGAAAGATATGGTTCGCGTAAAGCTCCATGATCTGGTTCTTGGTGTAATAGCGTTCGATCTGCAGCGCCAGGGCCCACTCGTTCATCTTGCGTTTAAGCGTCTGCTCTTTCGACAGGAACAGGTTCTTGGCTAGCTGTTGAGTAAGCGTGGAGCCGCCCTCAACTTTGTCGCTGGTAAGGTTTTTCCAAGCCGCGCCGATGATGCGAATCGGATCAATGCCGACGTGATCATAAAAGCGCGCATCCTCGACTGCGAGGATTGCATTCTTCATTACTGGTGGAATCTCGTCGTACTTGAGCGGAATTCGTTTCTCGAGTGCAAACTCCCCAATTACAGTTTCGCCGTCGTCGGCATAAACGCGAGTGACTACGCTTGGCCGGTAAGTAGCAAGGGCCGCAACTTCGTTTGCAGCGCGCGAATAATTCAGCTCATAGGCAGCGATGATGCCGGTCAGTCCCCCGGCCGCAAGTGCCAAAAAAAGCACCGCTGGAAACCAGAGCCGGCGCAGCATATGGCGACGCTGTTCCGGAGGTGCGGTGACGATTGCTTTGGGAGAATATGATTTCAACCCGGGTGGTTTTGCAGCCATAAATTTCGCCCTCTCTAAACAAGGTTGCTTAAGCCTGCTGCAAATGGACAACGTGGCTAGCCACAGTTCGCTCATTCCGGAAGCTGCAACGCCGGGATTATAACGCAGGAGGGTATTGAAACTCGATTGAGCAACTCTCGAAGGCAAAGTCCGACGTGGCCTCCCGTGGAAGGCTTTCCGATAATTACGAACGGCAAAGTAAACCGAATTCGCTGAGCAACCGGGGTGGACATTTTCAACGAGATTGCCCCTTTTCCCATTCTGTTCATAAGGCCCTATAATGCTTCTTGCAAACGGGGGCGACAGGCTTCGACAGGGGTTTGGACGACCGACGGATGTCATGCCGGGCTACTCTATGCAGCTCGTTAAAACGCGTAGGGAAAAAACAATTGCCAATAACAATGAATTGGCTCTAGCTGCCTAATTAAGCGCTAGCGTCTCACCGCAAGTTGCTTATGCGCGCGGAGGGAGATGTCACGCAGATAAGCTGGCGCGAACTTTCGGTCCGTAGGTTCGCGTGAGATAAAGTCGGGCTAGCTTTCACCGCGGTCTTGTTACTTCACTTACTCGGTGTATAGCGAAAAGCCGGTCGCTTGACGGTCGGGAAAGAGAAGTGAATAAGCATGTAGAGTCTTTCGGCGGCTTCTTCTGGATCCGAGTTCAATTCTCGGCGCCTCCACCATTCTTTGAATTTCGGATTGCGGATTTCGAAATGCGGACTTGAAAACCGCGGCAGTTGAAATCTAATAGAACGTGACCAAGACTCGTGAAATCCGCAATCCGAAATCCGCAATCCGAAATTCTTAAGCTTCCCATTGGAATATTCGATAGCGGCGTGGGTGGACTAACTGTCTATCGTGCACTGCATGAGCGTCTGCCGAATGAACACTTCGTTTATCTGGGCGACACCGCGCGCGTGCCTTATGGCACTAAGTCGCTCGCCACGGTTGAGCGTTACGCGATTGAAAACTCAAAATTCCTGGAGTCTCGTGGTATCAAACTGCTGGTTGTAGCCTGCAATACGGCATCGGCCCTGGCACTGCCGGCAATCCGCGCAGCCGTGGGCGTCAAGGTCGTTGGGGTGATCGGGCCCGGCGCTCGCGAAGCAGCAAGAATTGCCGCCGGCAGGAAGGTTGCGGTGGTCGCCACGGAAGCGACCGTGCAGAGCGGTGCTTATGCCCGCGCCATCGCGATTGTCGATCCATCTATCGAGGTAATCGAGCGCGCGTGTCCGTTGTTTGTTCCGCTGGCTGAGGAAGGCTGGGCCGAGAGCGATGTTGCCCGGGCGGTTGCAAAACAGTATTTGGATGATTTAAGAAGCGCGAATCTCGGCGCGTTGGTGCTTGGTTGCACACATTATCCTATTCTTAAAAATCTCATTAGTGAGGCGGTCGGGACGGAAGTTCCATTGATAGACTCGGGAGCGGCGGCTGCAGCCGAAGTGCAGCGGTTGTTGGAATCGAATGAGCTTTCAGCGGCAGCTCCGGCCCAGGCTAATCGCGAGCGCGAACTATGCGACGATCTTGATCATTTTTATGTAACGGATGCGGCGGAACGCTTTGCAAAAGTTGCAGAGCGATTCCTTGGTACCGCACCCAGGGTGCTTGAGGCAGTCGAAGTTTGGGGACATGATGAGCTTAGAACGAACTGACGGGCGCGCCTTCAACGAGCTGCGTCCGGTTAAAATAACTGCCGGCTACCTTCCCTATGCTGAAGGTTCGGTTCTCATTGAAATGGGCCAGACACGAATTGTGTGTGCCGCATCAATCGAGGATCGCGTGCCGCCTTTTCTTCGCAATACCGGCCAGGGCTGGATCACTGCTGAGTACAGCATGTTGCCGCGGGCCACTCAGCAAAGAACTCCCAGAGAAGCGCGACGCGGTGGACCATCAGGACGGACTCACGAAATTCAACGTTTGATTGGCAGGAGTTTGCGGGCCGCTGCGGACATGCGCCAGCTCGGCGAGCGCACCATAACACTCGACTGCGACGTTCTTCAGGCTGACGGTGGCACGCGTACGGCTGCGATTACCGGAGCCTACGTTGCTTTTGCTCTCGCCGTTGCCGGCTTGCTCAAATCGGGCAAGCTCCAGCGAAACGTAATCACCAATGAGGTGGCAGCGATTAGCGTGGGAATTCTCGGGAATACGCCTCTGCTCGATTTGAAGTACGACGAGGATTGTCGCGCTGAAGTCGACATGAATGTAGTTTGCACCGGTGACGGGCGGTTCATAGAATTGCAGGGCACGGCAGAACGCGAGCCGTTTTCGCGCGAACAGATGGAGAGTTTGCTGGCGCTGGCAACACAGGGTATTCAGTCATTGGTGGCAATTCAAAGAGAAGCGCTGGGGAAAGCAGCCTCGGCTGTCTCAGGCGACAGTTGACCTTGATTATCATGAGACAACGGCGGTCACATGACATCGCATCGAATTCTGGTAAAATGATGTTCCCAAGAGCTTTCGGACACGCCAATTAAGACTCGACAAGAAACGGTTCCACATGCAGGGAGTTGAATTACTACGATGAAGCTACTGTTAGCCGGGTTTGCATTGTTTCTGGTCTTCGGAAGCTGCGTCATAGCTTTTGCCCAGGACGTTTTTGATGGCGGGGATTACGCGATTGAGCTTCCATCACCCGTTTGGAAAGTCATTACTGAGCCTGACGCCGCACATGAACACGCGGAATTTGTTAATGGCGATCGCCTTGATGGGTATTTGAAGATTCGCAAGGAAGTGGTAGACGCCGGCACTGGCCCATCGGATCTTGCGCGTCGCGATCTGGAGCAAAAGCTGAGATACCTTCCCGGGTTCATCGAGGGCAAGGAAGAGAAGTTTTCGGGTCGCTTGAGCGGAGTGACTGTTTCTTACGAGTTCATCAGCACGGCGAAACCGATGATGGGCAGGATCTATTATCTGCAAGCCGATAACCGCACCATCTATGCTTTGCGGTTCACGGGCTTGCGTGACAAGCTGGCGCGCATCCGCAATCAGACAGACTTGATCGCTCGCAGTTTTAAACTTAAATAGTCCACTGCCAGATTACTAAATTGGCCGTCAACGCTTCTCAGGCGTCGGCGGCCAAATTTGTTAGGGAAGTAGAAATTGACGTCACTTGCAGACTACGTGTTTGCGTTACAATCAGACGCATGAGACTGAATCTAGCCCCTGGATTAACAATCAAGGAAAGTCCAATCGAGGGTAGAGGTTGTTTTTCAATCGCACATTTTGGAGCGCGGCGAAAAATAGCGGAGTATACGGGCGAGAAAATATCAAATGTGGAGGCTAATCGCCGGGCCAACAGGCGCCGATTGCGCATCTGCGCAATCGATGAGCGCTGGAGTTTGGACGGTAGCCGTGGCGGCAACGGCACGCATTACATCAACCATTCGTGCGAGCCCAACGCCTACATGAAAATTCTTCATGGGCACATACTTTTTGTCGCGCTTCGCGATATCGAACCGGGTGAAGAGATAACCATCGACTACGAATCGACGCTTCACTCAGACAAAAAGAGGTGCGTTTGTGGCGCACCCTCCTGCCGCGGAACGATTAATAAAAGGTAAAAAAGGAAAGAGGGTAAAGGGGAAAAGGTTAGGGGGAACCGATAAGCGAGAACTCTCGTCTGACCCTGATTCCCGCCCCCTTTTCTTACAGCCGCGGCAAAGTAAAGCTGAATTTCGATCCGCGTCCCACTTCTGAATCGAGATTGACGGTGCCGCCATGTTGTTCGACCACCTCTCGAACGAACGATAACCCGAGCCCTGTTGACTCTTCATCCTTCTCTTGTCCTTCGCGAACTACCCGATAGAACTTTTCCCAAACTCGATCGCGCGCCTCGGCAGGAATACCGTAACCGCGATCCTCCACCGATAATCTGACCGCCTCAGCTTCCAGCGCCGTCGACACCGTTACCGTCGTTCGCTCGGGACTATACTTGATGGCATTGCTAACCAGGTTCTTTACGGCCTGCGTGATCATGCTCTTATCTGCCGCAACCGGAGGAAGCCTTTGCGTCGGCTGTTCGATCAATCGAATCCGCCGCTTTCTGGCGTCCTTCTGCAAACTGGCTATCGTTTCCTTAACCACCTCGTCAAGTCGGAGAGGAATCTTCAAGACTTCCTGCCGATCCGTTCTCTGCAGTTTGGTGACCGCGAGAAACGTATTGATCATTCGCGAAAGTCGCTGAGATTCATTCGCAATAATCGTAACGAATTCCTTTGCCTGTTCGGAAAGATCTTCGTCCGCAGTCAGCAATTCAGCAAAGCCATTAATGCTGGTGAGGGGCGTGCGCAGCTCGTGCGACATCAACGAAATCATGTCGCTCTTGAGCTCCTCATACTCTTTCAGCAGCGTAAGGTCCTTCACGATCAGCGCCAAACAGAGAGGCTGCCCAGGGGTGGAACGCTGATGGGGCGAGCCCTTTTCAGTTAGGTCCGAATTTTCCATGACCAGCGAGATACGTAGCCCGTAAGTTGCATTCCGGTTGGCAAAATGTAATTCCCGTTCATAGGCTTCGCCCGTCTGTAAAACTCTTCGGACGGCAATTGCCGGTTCATCAAAGACGTCAGTACGCAACCGGTTAAGGAGATCGAAAAACGTCATGCTTCCCGTCTGCTCGTTTTCGATCCCTGCCAATGTGGCAAGCGTCGTGTTTACAAAAGCAATTCTGCCATCCAGGTAACCGAGGGCAACGCCATCGCCAACTTCTGAGAGTGCGTTGACGCCGACGCTCTGTTCCAGAAAAGCCCCACTGAGAACGTAAAGTGACTCAAGCCGCTGGTCGTTCGCCGTTGCCGATAAGAAAGGCAGGACGCGCCGTTGCTGCCTGGCCTTGTGAGCTTCCTCGCGCTGTAAATTCCGGGCCATCTGTCCCCCGACCGCGGACAGCAACGCGCGGTCGCCCTCGTCCCACTCACGCGTGACTCGAATCAAGAGCGCACCGACTGTGCGATCTCCATGTCGAAGCGGCATTGCAATGTTTGCGCAGGGTGCATCGGTCAAGCCTTTGTCGACAATGATTTCACCTGCTGTTATCGCGCGCTCGCACAGGTTAACGCCTCCGCGCCAAACAGAGTGGCGACTGGTGTCGTTGAATCCGTTTTGCGCCGCGCGAAGACGAGCCGAGGAAACTAACTCGCCCTCGCTGTCTCGACGAAATACCACTATCTCGCCGGGGGAAAGAACTGTATCCAATAATTGCAGTCCGCTCAGCAAGCGGTTCTCAGCTCCCTCATCAAAGCCAGGCTCAAAGGTCGCTGAAGCCGCGCTCAGCTTTTCCGTCAGTTCAATGTCGCGGCCGCGCAAGCGATTGATTTGCGTGATTAAGGCCGAGATGGATGCAGCCAGAGTTATGGGAGCGAATAGCACGTCATAAGAGAAAAGCCAGTTCGCAAAAGCACTGACTGCGGCAAGGACCAGAAAACCAGCACCGACATAGACAAAAGTGCGGCGTCCGCCAAGTCGGCCGATGCTTATCGCTACTAATAGCGAGGGCGCGTAGATAAGAGCAGCACCCGGCCAGAAGCCTGGAGTTGCTAGCGGAGTGTTTTGGTGATTGGAAAAGAGGATAAACGCACGCCGAGGTCCGTTAAGAAATCCAGCCGACCAAATAGCAAGGCTCAGCGAACCGCCAACTGCTGCGAAGGCGAAGTAACGCAACCACAATTTTGGGGACGCCGAATGTGCCAAAGCTGAAAGGTATTGAAGTGCCTGAACTGGGCTGGAGCAAAGTGCTTTTGCAGGGATTGCAAAAGCGATGAGAATTATACACTGCTGCGATTAGGATACTCTACGGAAACCTTAAGATCGTAAGTGATTCGCCCGAAAACTTTAGCTGTTCAGCGCCTGCAAAGCCTTTAGCAACGCTGCTTCTTCGCCGACGTCCACTGTTCTCAGATCCAGCAAAACCAGGCCGTCGGCGATACGGCTGATTACGGGCGGTGACCACATTCTGAGCTTTCGTTCGATTTCATCGGCCTTCAGATTCGCGTGCTTTAGCGTGATCAGCGTGGTCAAGGGGTGCACGTTGGGTCCGGAGCCCCCGCCGACAGCTGATTGGCCCTTGACGATGTCGACCATCAGGTCATTGTTGGAGCCGGTCAATTGGGCGACCAGTTGTCGCGCCTTCTGTTCTATTTTCTCGGCCGGCAAGGCCAGCATCCGCAGAGCAGGTATCTCTTCGAAGGCGCCGCGCCGATGGGCCTCGAGTGTAACCTCGAGCGCTGCCAGACATAATTTATCGACCCGCAGAGCGCGGTAAAGGGAGTGTCTTCGCAGGCGGTCGATAACCTCGCGCCGTCCCACCAGCAACCCGGCTTGAGTGGCGCCCAACAATTTGTCTCCGCTAAACGAAACGACATCAGCGCCGGCCGCAATGCAATCCTTTATTATAGGTTCATCGCTAATGCCATAGGCCGATAGATCCTCCAGTACTCCAGAACCGGCATCTTCGTATAAAGGCAGGCCCGACTGGTGGGCCAGTGATGCGAGTTCGAACAATTCCGGTGAATGTGTAAATCCGACAATCCGAAAGTTTGAAGGATGAACACGCATAATCAACCGCGTCTTCTCATTGAGTGCGTGCTTGTAATCGTCCAGGTGGGTGCGATTGGTTGCACCGACCTCGACCATGCGCGTGCCGGAGTTGGCCATCACTTCCGGCACGCGAAAATCTCCGCCAATTTCCACCAACTCTCCGCGCGAAACAATTGTTTCTCCCGAGCCGGCCAGCACTGCCAGAACCAGCAGCGCTGCGGACGCACAGTTGTTTACAACCAGCGCCGCCTCAGCGCCCGTAAGTTGAGTTAAGAGTTCCTCTACACGAGCACCGCGCTTGCCGCGCGCCCCTATCGCTGCATCGTATTCAACCGTGCAGTATCCGGAAGCTTGCTCTGCGATGGCTGTGCGAGCAGCTTCTGATAATGGCGCCCGGCCAAGATTAGTGTGCAGGATTACGCCCGTCGCATTGATTACGCGGCGCAGAGCGGAAAGTGACTCGCGTTCACAGAGATTCTGAATTCTTTTCACCGCCTGGTGAAGCAGGACATCCCTGCTATCGTCCGACCGTTCCGCTGATTGAATTTCCTTTCGCATGGCATCGGTTACGTCGCGGGCAATCGCCGTAAGACGGGTTACGCCTACTGCCGTTCGTAGCCGAGCGAGTGCCTCCGTGCGCAAAAGCAAATCGACAGAAGGAAGCGCCCGCAGTACCGAGTCTTTGGAGGGAGCCTGATTAGACATCGCTTGTAAGAAGGTTTTGGTTGCAGCCGTAGAATAGCCGCTGATTGTAAATGGAGCAAACCATCATTACGCGAAACCATGATTCGAATAGTGCGCTATGAACATCTCACCCGGACCGGGGCGAAGCTGGTAACACGATTCCTGTTGCAGGTTCAAAATCATGTTTGCGTTTAATCGTTGACACCGCCGTTTTGAAAACCCTAAACTCAGTTTAGCAGCGTCCGGTTACTCGAGCGACGCTCCCGCCAGTCTTTCCCGCCTGCAAGGAGATTAGCCAGTGCCAAAGTCAAACAGTGATAACAACTTTGCCCGCGCGCAAATGAGAGCCAAAAGTCGTTTGGCGGTAGGCCCAACGGAACCCACGGCCGATGAGCAATTGACGCGTCTGGAAGAAGACATCCGCCGACTCAAGATTGAGTTCGACATGTTCTTTAACGGTGCCTCAAAAAAGGCGCCGTATGATACGAAGGGTCGAGTCGACACTATGATGAAGCGCATCGGCGACGACCGCACGCTTAGTTACGCCCAGCGATATCGCTACAATTCTCTCGGTTCACGCTATAACTCTTTCCGCGACCTTTGGCGACGGACAATGCAGGGTCGAGAAGAAGGACGGGATCCCGGGGCCACAGCAAGGGCCACCGCGAAACAGCACGCCGTTGCAGAGTTCAAGCGAGCTGACTTCGTATGCGACGATGCGCACAAGGATGTCGAACTGGTGAAGAATCTATACAGCGCACTGGTCGAGGCGAAGAAGGTATGCGGCGAGCCTGTGGAAGATTTTTCGTTTCCCCGTTTTCATCGGCTGATTGCCGCGCAAGCCGATGGATTAAAGGAGCGACTTGGGTGTGACCGAGTTTCTTTCTCCGTTGACGTTGAGGGCGGGCATGTCAGCTTCAAGGCGCGCGGTGAAACCTAGAAGTTGATTAGCTTAAGAAAAAAGGCAACCAACCGGTTGCCTTTTTTCTTTTTTGCGCTTACCGGACCGAAAGACCGGAAGCGGTCAGTGGCGTTGCCAATGCAAGCCGGGGAGAACTACACCTTCATCACATTTTCCGCCTGCGGCCCCTTCGGACCTTGTGTAACCTCAAACTCAACTTCCTGACCCTCTTCAAGAGTCTTGAAGCCGTCGCCCTGAATGGCACTATAGTGAACGAAGATGTCCGAAGAGCCTGGCTGTTCGATAAAACCGTAACCCTTCGAGTTGTTAAACCACTTGACCTTACCGGATATTCTAGACATACAACGAATCCTCCTAACGATTCGGTAAAACGGGGGGCGAGAGCTGCTGCTTTCGCGCGACCCTGGTTAAAGCTTGTGGGCCGGACGCGCTTTTTTTAAGGGGCGCAACACGGAAACACAATCACAAAAAATGCATGGTGAAAAGCGCTGTTAAGGCGCGTCTCATCATGCATACTTACGGCAGACAACTACTGAAGACATTGATGTAAAGCTGGTGAAACGAAAAACCCAGGACCAATTTCGAGGCTTCGAGCTTAACGAGCGCGCATACTAAGCGATAGCAAATTCGGCTGTCAAGCAAAAACCCTTATCTATTTGAGCTCATTAACAGGTATTGCAGAGGGTTTACCGGTTCATCATTAATGCGAATCTCATAATGCAAATGCGGGCCGGTGGAGCGGCCAGTTGAGCCGACGCGGCCAATAAACTGGCCTCTCGCAACGCTCACCCCTTGAACAACGTCGATGTGTGATAAGTGGCCATAGCGACTGGTAAGTCCACCTCCATGATCGATCACGATCAACTGTCCATAACCGTTTTGCCAACCGACAAACGTCACTTTACCACTTGCGCCTGCTACAACCGGGTCGCCCCAGGCGGCGTCAATATCCTGGCCCGAGTGAAACTCATACGAGCTTCCCCCGAAGGGATTGCGACGCCCACCAAAGCCGCTTTCCAGTTTTCCTACCACAGGCCAGATTGAAGGTGTGTAACCACGCTCGCGCAAGAGGTTTTCGTATGCCTTCATGCTGCGCTCGAGCTGGTACATTTTATCTTCCAGGGCGGCCAGGCTATTGACGTCCATTGGCTCAGCCGGGCCGCCAGTGCCTGGCGTGACCTGTCCGTCGCTTACAACCCCCGACTTCTCCGCAAGCTTTCGCGACGTATCTTCAACAGCCTCGACTCGATTACTTAGTGCCTTCAATTCCTGACGCTGCTGTTCGTTTTCCGCCCGCAACCGATCATTTTCCACGGAGGTACGGAGATGCGCCGCCTGCTGCGTCAGTCCATAGAATCCATAAAGCGAACCACAAAGAAGGGCTGTCGCCAAAAAACCGAATATTCGAAGTGACCTTTTATCAACACAGAAGCGGCGAATGCTGGAACTGGAGCGGGCGGTGTGGGCAATTATAAAAGCATAAAAACGGTCGTCTTTAGCCATTTGTTGTCTCTCCTGTTGTCTCAGCAAGAAACGGGGCGCTGATACAACCGAAAGCACAGCCTCCAAAGGGCGACGTGTGCAACTTATTTCTCTACGAGGTTTTTTTCGTGTCCTGCTTGAAGATTGCAGCGAATGAGGTAAACCTCAGATATCAAGGTGAAAACCCATCCGGCCGGTGCTGCAAAGAAGGCTGACCCTATCACACGCGATAAAGGCATTGCAACCGGAGGTGATGCAGGATTTGATTAGATATCGTCCGCCTCGCGGCGGCGGCGGGAGCGGTTTCTGAGCATTGAAAAGAGAATCAGGATCAATACCGCTACAAAGATTACGACGATAAGAGTCTTGATTGCGGTGATGAGAAATCCACCGACCGTGACTATGGAACCAAGCAGAGTGACGACCAATAGAATTAACGCCGTAATGCCACCAAGAGCTTTGAGAATAAATGCCATAGTTGATACCTGAATGTTTACCTATGAACTTCGCTTGAACGGAAGACTTTCGCTGCCTGGTCGTCTGAATTGCGTTGTTTCTCCCGTCTTAAAGCGTGGCGCTTCACTTACCGAGCTCACCACTACAGACGGAGGTGGACGCCTCGACTCGAAGCGAACCACACGATTGCTTGAACGGCTGCGCCGTATATAGTCAAACAGCATATAAGCGCCAAGAGCAACGAGGGCCACCGGAAGCAACTGCCGCACTGGCAACTGCACACCCAGGAGCGTGTGGAGCAGGAAGAGCGTGCCCAACACAATGAGCGTGATTCCCCAGGCAAAAGGGTTCCCATAAAGGCGGCGTGCAATCACGTCTTCTTCTGTTTCCGGTGTAAGTCCGGCCCTGATAAGTTGTGCCGTGCGGCAGGCATCGACCGCCGCAAACAGCCAGGTGCCTAGTACGCCCAGAATGAAGAAGTGGACTCCCTGCGTAAGTACTGCCATCTGGAAGAAGCTGGCAAAGATGGCAAAGTGAACAATCGCCTTTGCCGTTTGCCCGTTATAAGCGGCGCCCAGTCCGGGTACAAATGATAAGAGGGTAGCCACAAAGGGAGAGCTATTGCGGTAGATGAGAGGGGAACCTCCTGCTTGCGACTCGTTACGCAGCAGTTCAACTCCGGCGACAATGCAATCCTGACAGAAAGGGAAACCCCGAATACGGTGGTCACAAGCAGAGCAAAGCTGTCGCGCACATTGATTACATTGCACGACTCCGGGATTCTTTGGATGATAAGCGCAGTAAAGCATTGCTCTCGGATCTAGTTACGGCTTGTTCTGATGGCTCTTGTTTGTGCCGGCCGATTTTGGTTGCTGTTTCTGTTGGTTGCTGCCGGGCTTTTCGTCATTGGCAGGTGGCGCAACCTTCTGCTCGCCGCCCACTAATTCCTTAAGACCCTGAGTGAGTTCTTTGATTCCACTCTTCGAGCCGGCGGCATAGCTTTGTTCTGCCAGACGCATGCTGGCGCTGTAAACGCCTCCAATTGAACCGTCTGCCGAGACGGTATTCGTGAGCACAAACACCGCGACCAGCAACATGGTGGCGACAGTCGCGAGCTGCGGGGAGATAATCGGATCAAGCCAGCCTCGCAGCCATGACGCGAGTCGTTCGCCGAATGGGGCGCGAATCTCCTCCGAAATTCGAGAACCCGATGTTGCCAGCAGTATTCTCTCGTTTAGCCCAGCCGGCAAGGGTTTTTCTTCGCCGACGTAGATGTAGCAGGTACCTATCGCGCGTACGACCTGGCCGGGAAGTTCTGTGCACCGTTCACAGAGCACCGCGTGGCGTTCCCAGCGGTGATAAAGAGATGCAGGCAGGAATCCATCAAGGTAGTCTGTAACGAATTCTTCGAAATCTTCGCAGCTCATTGCCGTCTCCGGCATCGTGCTCAAAAGTATGCGCGCTTCGAGCGCTCCCGGAGCTTCCAGGCTCGCTGCCTTACACGCCAGCATCGTGGTCTTCACTTCGCTCAGAGTGTCATGGCACACCGGACAGCGCAGGGCATGCTCGGCAAACGTCTTGTGCACGTCAGGCTCAAGTACGCCATCGAGATAGTCCGTCAGCCGGTCTTCAAAATCGTTACAAAGCATCAATGCTCTCTTTCCGCCCCAACTATCTCATTCGTTCTGCATTGCCCCCCGCAGCAATGTTTTTCTAAACTCAAGCTTCGCTAACGGCCAGAATTTTCATCCGCCGCAAAATCTTGGCTAACTCAATACGGCCCCGGTTAATGCGCGATTTTACTGTGCCCTCGGGAATCTGCAGGAGGTCGACGATCTCCTGGTAACTCAATTCTTCGATATCTCGAAGGATCACGCAGGTGCGCAAATCGGGTGAAAGCTTGTCTATTCCCGCCTGAACCTGTACCCCAAGCTCCTGTCGCTCCATTTCCTGTTGCACCGAACGGGAAGAAGTGTGGAGATGATAAGTGTGATCGGCCAGGTCATCGGCCTGGTTATCATGAGGTGTGCGCTGCCGTTTTCTGTAATCGTCGATTATCAGGTTGCGCGCTAGCCTCATCAGCCAGTTTTGCAGGTCGCCCTGTTTAGCGTCGTATTGTTCCAAAGATCGATAAATGCGAATAAAGACTTCCTGAGTCAAATCCTCGGCTGCATCTGCTCGCGAAGTAAACCGGTAAGCCAGGTTATAAATTCTCCGGGAGTAGGTATGCACAATCTCTTCCCATGCCGCCCCGTCCCCCGCGCGACACTTGCGAACCAATTCGGCTCCTTCATTGGCAGCCAACGCTCTTGCAGCCCCCACTGATCCTCTCCGCCTGACCGATTGTCTCAAGACCCCTCGTTGCAACCCGTGACTTGCCCTTTGTCAAGACGGAATTACGATTCATCGAAACGTAAAGTTCCGGCCAAAGAGCGGAACTCCGGATTTCAGTCGCATTGAGGCGCCAATCGAAATCTTAACCCGAATAGCTTCCCCCCGCTCCGGATAGACCTTCTTGCTCCGTGTTATGAACTGTAGTAGCCTTCGCGCGGCCCAATATCTTGTGGTTCTCGTTCGAGCTGAGTCAAGCTGTTTACTAACGATTGAAGCCAATTACGCGAAAATACATTGAGTTTGGAACGCTCTGCCTGCTGGCGGTTGCGATTCTGTGGTGGTTTGGCAGGAAGCTCGACTGGGGCGAAGTGCGCCAGGCGGTAAGGCATGCCAACCCTTACTTGTTGGCTCTGGCGGTGCTGGTGATTAGTGTGGCCTACTTCTTTCGCGCCGCTCGCTGGGGAGCACTGCTTGCGCCGCTGTCCCCAGCCAGTTTGCGAAACCTCTTTATCGCCACCACCGTCGGATTTGGGGCCGTGTTCCTGTTTGGAAGGACGGGAGAAGTTGTGCGTCCGGTTGTGTTGCCGATGCGTGACCCCGGCATTCGCCCCAGTGCCTCGTTTGTTACGATCATGGTCGAACGGATTTACGACATGATCGCGGTAGTGCTCCTGTTCGCGATAAATCTGCTGTGGTTCACACCGCCGGCAAGTGCAGGCGTTGAATTCGGCCGAGTTCGCATGGCGGGCATCATTCTGTTGCTGGTCGCATTGGCAGGGGTATTTGGTCTTACCCAGTTTAGAAGGAAATCTCGAGGCGCAATTGCCTGGATTCGGAAGCTGCTGGAAGGCCGACGCTTCATTCCCGCACGCCTTACGCGCGCGATCCTGAGCATTCTTGAGCAACTTGCGACCGCGCTGCGAGTGCTGGTGGATGCGCGCGAACTTGCCGTCACAGTTGGCTGGTCTGCGATGGTGTGGCTGGCCATTGCGTTCGCGAATCTGCTTGTTTACCGCGCTTTCGGGCTTCCCTTTGGCTTTACGCAAACTATTTTTGTACTTGGTTGGTCGCTGGTAGGTTCACTGGTCCCTACGCCGGGCGGCGCGGCAGGCGCCTTCCACGCCGCGACTGCTGCTGGATTGATATCTCTCGGCGTGCAACGAGAAACAGCCGCCGCGATTTCCATTGTGCTGCATGTCGTGGACTTTGGGCCGGCCCTGATTTTTGGCGTCTATTACATAGCCAGAGGCGATATCAATCTTTCGCGGTTGCGCGCTAAGACTTCATCCGAATCGGTCGAACATGCGGTTGAAGATGAACCAATTGCGGGTGAAGATCTTTTCGCGCAGACGGAGTTGGAAGCAGCGGCAGCTCGGGATTGAACTTGTCGGAAGAACGCGGATTAAAATCCATTTCTGAGGTCCAAGGCGATGAAATGTCCTTTCTGCGGTTATCTGGAAGACAAGGTAGTTGATTCGCGAGAGTCGCGCGAGGGCGAGGCGATTCGCCGGCGGCGCGAATGTTTGCGTTGTGAACGAAGGTTCACTTCGTATGAACGTATCGACGAGATTCCCTACATGGTCGTTAAGAAGGACGGTCGCCGTGAGCCGTTTGATCGAAACAAAGTGATGGCCGGAATTCTGCGCGCTTGCGAAAAAAGACCGGTGCCTTCAGCCAAACTTGACATGATCGTTAACGCCATTGAGAAGTATGTGCAGGAATCGTCCGAGCGAGAGCGGCCTACCAGCAAGATCGGGGAAATGATCATGCGCCGTCTGAAGGAACTGGATAAAGTTGCTTATGTTAGATTTGCGTCAGTCTATCTTGAGTTTGAAGATGTATCTGAGTTTATGACCGAACTTAAACACCTGGTGCGCAACCGAGCAGGCCAGGCGCGTAAGAACTAGTGTTCGCATCCCATAACATCGCGAGTATTAGCGGAAATGATTAAACCTGCCCGAGCAACCGGGCTCGAACGACTTGAACTCCACCGCCTTCGCGACCGCGTCGGACGCTTATTCGCTGCGTTGCAGGAGGCAACTGTTGCTGACGATCCGTTGGCGTCGGAAACCTGGGCGCCGCCCGTAGACCTTTGCGAGACTGTGGGCGAGATCGTGTTGCGGGTAGAGCTGCCCGGACTGACAGCGGATCAGATTAAGGTCGGCGCCACTAATTCACAGCTGAGAATCTGGGGCGAAAAAAAACGGCGTGTGCCGCGCAGTAAGATTCTGTCGCATCTCTGTTCGGAGCGAAGTTACGGCAAATTTTGCCGGCTTGTGCCGTTGCGCTGGACCGTCGGACTCGAAAGAGCAACTGCCGATGTCGCAAACGGAATTCTGACCGTACGTTTACCTAAGATTCAGGATCGCCGCGGCGTTGAATTCAAAATTCCTGTAAGGGATGAGGCCGCCGAATAATTTGCCGCTGCGACGTAATGGAAGGCCGACAACCGGGGAATAAGCAATATTAATTATGGCAATAATCAAAGACGCTGAAATAACCGAAGGCATTGAGATCGCTGAAAACAGCCAGGATTTACAGATCCCAAATGATCTGCCGGTCCTGCCGCTGCGCGACATTGTTATCTATCCGTTCATGATTGTCCCGCTGTTTGTGTCGCGGGAGAAATCCATACGTGCGGTGGATGAAGCACTGGGCGAGAATCGGATGATCCTGCTGGCTTCGCAGAAAGACCTGGACAAGGAAGAACCCACTGCTGAGGACCTGTACAAGGTAGGCACTGCGGCGGTGATCATGCGCATGCTCAAGCTGCCGGATGGGCGCATACGAATCCTCGTACAGGGACTTGCGCGCGCCGAAATCGAGTCGGTGGACACGACCGGCCAGTACATTCGCGCGCGCGTGCATGTGATGGAAGAGGGCCTGCCGCCGGAGCGCTCGCTGGAGGTCGAAGCTTTAGTGCGAAATGTGCGCGCTTCGATGGAGAAGGCCATCAACCTTGGCAAGAATATTTCGCCGGAAGTGATGGCCATCATCGCCAACCTCGACGACGCCGGTCGCCTTGCGGATCTTTCCGCATCCAATCTTGAACTCAAAGTCGAGGATGCGCAGTCTGTCCTCGACATTCCCGACACGACCGCGCGACTGCGACGGGTAAATGAACTGCTCAACAAAGAAATTGAGGTGCTGACGGTTCAGCAGGAAATTAATACGCAGGCCCGCGCCGACATCGATCGTTCGCAACGCGAGTTTTACTTGCGACAACAGATGAAAGCGATTCAAAGTGAGCTGGGCGAAGGCAATGAACTCGCAGAGGAAGTGGCGCAGTTTAGAGAAAAGATCGAAGCTGCAAATATGCCGAAGACCGCCGAGGAAGAGGCGCTGCGACAGTTAAAGAAACTCGAACGCATGCATCCCGATGCTGCCGAGACCGCTACGGTGCGAAATTGGATGGAGATAATGACCGACCTGCCCTGGTCGAAGTCATCGGTGGACAATCTGGACCTGCAAAAAGCCGAACGGATTCTGAACGAAGATCACTACGGCCTTGAGAAGGTCAAGGACCGCATCCTCGAGGCCCTCGCCGTGCGGAAGCTAAAGGAAAAACCCAAGGGCCCGATTCTTTGTCTCGTCGGTCCTCCGGGAGTTGGTAAGACTTCGCTCGGACGATCGATAGCGCGCGCGCTTGATCGGAAGTTTATGAGATTGTCGTTGGGCGGCGTACATGATGAGGCGGAGATCCGGGGACATCGGCGAACTTACGTCGGCGCGATGCCCGGCCGCGTTATTCAGTCGATTCAACAAGCCGGCACCAATAATCCACTGATCATGCTCGACGAGATCGATAAAGTGGGTGCAGATTTTCGTGGCGACCCATCGTCGGCGTTATTAGAAGTGTTGGACCCCGAGCAAAACAACAGCTTCCGGGACAACTACCTTGGCGTTACCTTCGACTTATCGAACGTAATCTTTATGACGACCGCAAATGTACTCGACACCATTCAGCCGCCTTTGCGTGATCGTATGGAGGTTATTCGCCTGGCCGGTTATACCGAAGAGGAAAAACGCGAGATAGCGCGGCGGCATCTTCTGCCAAAACAGATGGATGAAAATGGCATTACGGCTAAAGATTTACACATTTCAAAGACGGCTCTAGCTGCGCTGATTCAGCAGTACACGCAGGAAGCAGGGCTGCGACAACTTGAGCGTGAGATTGGGCGAATCTGCCGCAAGGTGGCGCGGCGCATCGCGGAGGGCCACAAGGGTTCAATTAGAGTTTCACTAAGAAACCTCCACGAATTTTTGGGGGCGCCAAAAGTGATTCCCGAGGAAGTGCTCAAGAAGGATCAAATCGGAATCTCTACGGGCTTGGCATGGACGGCTGTCGGCGGAGACGTGCTTTTTATCGAAGCGCTGAAAATGAAAGGCAAGGGTAACCTGGTGCTTACCGGCCAACTGGGAGAGGTCATGCGCGAGTCGGCCCAGGCGGCTTATTCCTACGCCAAGTCCAGAGCCAAGGAACTTGAGATCGACGAAGAAGATTTCAATAACTATGATCTGCACATCCACATTCCAGAGGGTGCCATTCCTAAGGATGGGCCATCGGCAGGAATTACGCTGGCCACAGCAATGGTGTCGGCGCTGTCAGGTCGTGCAGTGAGGAGAGATGTTGCCATGACGGGCGAGATTACTTTGCGTGGAAATGTGCTTCCCGTTGGCGGCGTCAAGGAGAAAGTACTGGCGGCGCGGAGGGCTCGAGTATCAACCATTATTCTTCCGCTGCAAAACAGACGCGATCTCGACGAGGTTCCCAAGGAGCCTTTCAAGGATATTCGATTCGTCTTCGCCGAGAACATGCGTCAGGTATTTCGCGAGGCACTGAAAGAGAGAGTGGTGCCGCCGGTGACCTCCGGACCACGACCGCAGAGAATGCCGCAGGCGGCCGCTGCGAGGCCTGCCTAGAAAAATCGTCGTTTTTAATAGTTTTGGAAGCGAGTCGCTTTAGGCTCTGAAGTAGGACAATTTGGCTGCAATTTGCGAGGGCAAATTGCAAAATTTTATACAACTCTGAGAGGGATTATTGAATCTTAATTGTTGGTTTCTTGACACGAAGTTTGTAAAAAGTAACGACCCCGATAGTTACGCATAGTTGCCTGTTTTTAGAGCGGATGTTTTGAATCGACTGCCCTTTTTTGATTCGTTCAAAAAGCCCCGAGAGGCCCGACAGTTTTAACTTAAGATTACTTAGGAGCTTAGAATAATGAAATTTAATAAAGTGTTTCCCTCGAGTCTCGCGGCCTTGGCGTTGGTGCTGACTTTATCGGTGCTGTCTTTCGCTAAAGGAAACGAAAGCAATTTTCCTAACATTAAGATCAAGAACTTTGGACAGATGGACGATCGTTTTTATCGTGGCGCGAGGCCAAAAGAGGAAGACTACAAAGCTCTGGCTGCCCTCGGGATCAAGACCGTCATTGATTTGACAGACAACTCCAGGGCATATGAGCAACCGGCAGTTGAGGCTGCCGGCCTGCACTACGTTAACATCCCGCTGGTTGATAAAAGCTACCCCAGCACAGAGCAGGTAGATGCGTTTCTGAAGGTGGTTGACGACCCGTCGACAGGGAAGTTTTTCGTGCATTGCGCGGGTGGCCGGCATCGCACCGGAATAATGGGTGCCGTATACCGTTTCACTCACGATCATTGGAACTTTGACCAGGCATACGCTGAGATGTTGCAGTACGATTTTTATACCAGCAACGGTCATGGAAAACAGAAAGACTTCGTTCAAGACTACTGGCAGCAATTCCAGTCAAAACAAGCGACAGGGAACACCGTCGCCACCGTTCCGGCAACCGTCATTTCAGTCGGAACGCACTAAGCGCTACGCCTGATAACAAATAAAGAGGCCGCTCGAATCGGGCGGCTTTTTTTTTGAGATTGAAATCAGACGGTGCAGTGAGTGAATTGGGTTCGCTCGCCAATAAAGTACTTCTGACAGTCGAACGGTTTGTGATCGCTTGAGTAGGGAATTGGTGTATATGAGCCGTCAGGCTGCAGCTCGCGTGCTTTAACGTTGTCGCGCAGATAGGCCGCCAGTAATTCATTACGCAAGTAAAGCTTGAGGGCAGGATCGGAAACGGGGGTGAGCACCTCGATCCGATGCTTCAAATTGCGCGACATCCAATCCGCGCTGCCAATGTAGACTTCCTCTTCGCCTCCGTTGGCAAAGCAAAAGACACGACTATGCTCGAGAAATCGGCCGATGACATTCCTCACCGTAATGTTCTCTGATAAGCCAGGCACACCCGGACGAAGCATGCAGATGCCGCGGATAATTAAGTCGATTTTCACTCCGGCCTGAGACGCCTCATACAGTTTTTCAATAATCTGTTTGTCCGCGAGCCGGTTTATCTTTGCCACAATGCGAGCCGGGCGACCCTGCTCGCTATGAGCAACCTCCCGGTCAATAAGCGCCGTCATTTTTTCCTGCAGGTTCACCGGGGCTATCAACAGCTTTCTATATTCGATCTGTCGCGAGCAGCCGGTCAGGTAGTTGAACAACTCTGACGCATCAGCGCCGATCTGCTCGTCGGCGGTAAACAATCCGACATCTGTGTAGGTGCAGGAGGTGGTGGGATTGTAGTTTCCGGAAGCGATATGCATATATCTCCTGAGTGAATCGCCTTCGCGTCGCACCACAAGTGTCAGCTTGCCGTGTACTTTGAGACCCAGAATTCCATAGACCACGTGGACGCCGGCTTCGTCCAGTTTCCGAGCCCATTCAATATTGTGTTCTTCATCGAAGCGCGCTTTGAGCTCAATAAGGGCCGTCACCTGCTTGCCCTTCTCGGCGGCGCGTATTAGCGACGGCGGAATAGGCGAATCGGGTCCCGTCCGATACAGGCAGATCTTGATGGCCACTACGTCAGGATCATCGACTGCGTCGTTGATGAAATTGGTAACCGTGTCATAAGAGTCGAACGGATGATGGAGTAGTATGTCACGCTCCCTCAAGACCTCGAAAATTGATTTCTTGTCTCCCCAACCAGGGGCCGTCGGCCAGAAAGGTTCGTCCTTCAAATCAGGTCGATTCAGATCATAGAGCGACAGGAAGTCCTGCAGATTAAGAGGGCCATCAACTGCGTAAACATCTTCCAGTTCCAGATTGAGCGACTTCGTCAAATACGTCACCATCTCTTCCGGCATACCTGCCGCGATTTCAAGCCGTACCGGCGTACCAAAGCGTCGCTGCCTCAGTTCCTGTTGAATGAGGCGAAGTAGGTCACTGGCCTCGTCCTCACGAATCTCGATGTCGGCATCCCGAGTTACGCGAAAGCGATGACAGTCGCCCACGATCATTCCCGGAAAAAGACATTCCTTATTTGCTTCAATCAGTTCTTCCAGCAGCACAAACTTCGTCTCCAGTTTCCCAACCGGCACCAGCCGAGGCACAGTGGGAGGAACCTTGATGCGAACGAAACGCGGTTGATGCTTATGTTTGGGGTCCGCGGGCGAATGCCCGGAGGGTGCTTCCACCATCAATCCAAGGTTCAAGCTAAGTGGAGAAATGTACGGGAAGGGATGGCTCTGATCGACAGCGAGAGGTGTCAAAACCGGAAACACTTTTTCCATGAAGTAGGCATTAAGTATTTCGTGTTCTTCCGAACTTAACGAACCATACGGGACAACTTGTATTCCGGCCGCGTCGAGTTGCGGAAGGATCTCATTCTTAAGGCAACTCGTTTGCTCCTCTATCATCGGGACGATGCGGTTTCTTATTTCATGCAGTTGTTCACTGGGAGTCATCCCGTCCGGCGACAACTCGGTCACGTTCTCTTCCAATTCTTCTTTCAGGCCCGACACACGGATCATGAAGAACTCATCCAAATTGGAGGAGAAGATGCCGAGAAATTTTAGCCGCTCAAGCAGAGGGTTACTGGCGTCAAACCCCTCTTCCAAAACCCGCTTGTGAAACTCAAGGAGGCTTAGCTCACGATTGAAGAAAAGTTTGGTTGCCACCGGGGCGGTGGGCAGCAGGGCCGGAAGTCGGGCAGTTTGTGGCTGAGAATCCGAAAGTTCTGTTTTTAAAGCTGTGGACATTACTTTTTTCCTATTGATAAAAGGAGATGTAACTTAAGAATGCAAAGGAGACGCTCTTTAAAAACGACGAAGTTTGGTTTAGCAACGACTGTTCCAAAGTGATTTATATGATTCCCCAGTTATTCCAGGGTTCGCTAACGAACACTTTCTCAAACGAATGATCACATAAGGGCACTGATCTGTATCAAATCAGGTCTCTCAAATAATTGAATCTCGATCGACTGCTTAAGCCTTAAAGAAGGCGCGAAAGAAGGCGCGCAACTGATTCTTAGACTGGCGCATCTCTATGTTTCCATGCAAGAAATGAGTGGAAAAGTTTACCATTTTGGCGTCTATTTAGAATGAGCCGTGTTTGACACTCCGGAAAACCGTGTGATAACCTCCGGGCTGAGTTTGGCTTCGCATTTTGAAGGCATTTTTGGGTCATCCAATACCGAAAATATCGAGAAGCTTAACGCCTCGCAAACAACTGTGGATGCCACGATAGACACCTGGTTTTTGGTCTGAAAGTTAGCACTAATATCTTTAAGGGGACAAACGACTGATGAGAACGAGCTACCCGACCTTAATAGCGCGATTAACGCTATTCGCGGTACTCGTGTTGCCGGCGGCTGCTGTTTCCGCCCAAATTCCAACTGGTGGTTCCTCTGCTCGAGACATTCAAACTGAGGTCGAGAAGTCAGCCCCCAGAGTCACTCAGATCATCAAGAGGGCTGAGGACTCTTTCAGAAAGGGGAAGCTCAATCTCGAAGCGGGCAAGCGTAGCGAGGCCCGAGATGATTTTGATCAAGCGGTGGACGAGATTCTTACTTCCGGTCTCGACGTCAGAGCAAGTCAGGAACTTCAAACTTATTACCTGGAATTAGTTGAGCGGATCTATCGTGAAGAAGTTCCACTGACTGCGCCGGCGCGACAAGGAAATGTGGTTGAATTGGTGGCCCAGAACGGGCCGAGTGCTCCTGTTTCAACTCCAGTACAGCAAATCGGTTTTGTAGATCAGAAATTTGAGCCTTCTCCGCTTGACGAACTTAGTAAGCTCGTTCTGACTCCCGATGAGCAAAATGTTTCTGCGGACGATGTCCTGGCCCTGGAACAGGCCAAGCAGAATGTAAACTTCGCCTTCACCATCAATCCTCTGATTCAACAATACATTAATTACTATCAGGGCCGAGGCCGCAGCACGATGGAGTCCGGCCTGCGTCGCTCGGGTCAGTATATGAAGATGGCGCGCCAAATCTTCAAGGAAGAAGGTGTGCCGATTGATATCACGTGGTTAGGTCAGGTGGAGAGTGCCTGGAGGCCCAAGGCAGTTTCGTGGGCAGCCGCTTCCGGCTTATGGCAGTTTGTCCCCAGTACGGGTCGGCAGTTTGGCTTGCGACAGACAGCATGGGTTGACGAGCGAAATAGCTTCGAACAAGCCACGCGTGCGTCAGCGAAATATCTGAAGAGTCTGGCTGCGCGGTACAACGGCAATTGGGAACTGGCAATGGCCGCCTATAACACGGGAGCCGGTAATGTGGACCGTGGAATTGCTCGCGCGGGCACTTCGAATTTCTGGGCGATCTATCCCTACATTGCGCAGGAAACTCGTAACTACGTGCCCAATATCCTGGCGACGATTCTAATTGCCAAAAATCCGGAAAAGTATGGCTTCAAGGGCATTCGACCTGACTCTCCAATGGCTTACGATGTGGTGCAGGTGTCAAACGCTACGAATCTGCAATTAGTTGCCGAAGCCACTGACAGCAGTGTTGATTACATTCGCGCACTTAACCCGGAACTTCGACGAGATGTGACGCCGAGAGGCGAAGCCTACAACGTTCGCGTTCCAGGCGGAAGAGGAAAGCAGTTTTACGCGCTGCTTAAGCGGATCCCCGCAGAGCGACGCGACTCAGCCCGCATCATTTCCGTTGTGCCCGGTGAAGATCTTCAGAACGTTGCCAACCGAACCGGAGTTAGTGTCGCACAGCTCCAGTTGTTGAATAGCGGCGTAGACCTGAAGTCGACCAACAAACTCGTGGTTCCCAACAGCAACGTGCGCTTAACCCTTTACCGGCGCAAACCAGGTGCGGCAGATTCGACGGCGATAACACTGACCAAGGTCAGAGCCCGCAAAGGCGATACTATTGCAAGAATCGCGGCCGCCAGGAATCTCGATGCTAACGAGGTCGCGCGCTTGAATGGCGTAACTCCCGAAGTCGAGCTTCGGGCGGGACAGGAGATCAGACTGCCCGCCACTGCCGCCGCTGCTCCCTCGCGCCGTCGCTAGGCGTCTGAGTTGAAAATTACAACGCGTCCGTCTCGTTGACACCCACAGCGAGAAGTTCTCTTGAGCGCGCTTCCGATGTAGTCGCAAGCGCGCTCAATTCGTATTCACCCACCACCGCTTAGAGCTTTCCACTTCCCGCTGCCTTGCAGAGGACCCATTCGTATGCTCTTTCGCACGCTCTCCGCGGCTGTCTATGGTATCAATGCAGACCTTGTCGACATCGAAGTCGATCTAACGCCCGTGCGCGGCGAGGCAGAGGCACCACAGTCGGTAACGATTGTCGGTTTGCCCGATGCTGCAGTGCGCGAATCGCGTGAACGCATTCGCGCCGCAATCACAAACTGTGGTTTTTTCTTTCCGTTTCAAAGAATCACAATCAATCTAGCGCCTGCCGACGTGCGCAAGGAAGGAGCCAGTTTCGATCTTCCGATTGCGCTCGGCATCCTGGGCGCGAATGGAGATCTCGCGGCGGACAATAATCTGATTCATACCTTATGTGTCGGTGAGCTTTCGCTTGATGGTCGTGTTCGCCCCATCAAAGGAGCCCTGCCGATCGCGATTCTCGCGCGCGAGGCAAAAATTAAGCATGTACTCTTGCCCGATGAAAATGCGAAAGAAGCTGCAGTAGTCGCCGGCGTCAACGTTTATCCGGTTGCCGATCTTCGCAGCGCTGTCGAACTTGTTGCCGCTCTTCGTTCCTCCGATCCGCCTAAGCCATTGGTGATTGACCCGGCCGAAATTCTTCAGCAGGCGGCGCACTACAGCGTCGACTTTCGCGAAGTTCGTGGCCAACTTTCAGTGAAACGCGCATTGGAAGTTGCGAGTGCTGGATCCCACAACATACTTCTGATTGGTCCGCCAGGCTCAGGCAAAACAATGCTGGCGAAACGCATGCCTACAATTCTGCCGCCACTGGAGTTTGAAGCGGCACTCGAACTTACAAAAATTCACTCAGTAGCGGGCTTGACTGGTCGGGCAGGATTAGTAACCGAGCGCCCTTTTAGATCGCCTCATCACACAATCAGCGACGCTGGCCTGATTGGTGGCGGCGCGTTGCCGCGGCCTGGGGAAGTGTCGCTCGCCCATCAGGGGGTGTTGTTTCTCGACGAATTGCCGGAGTTTGATCGCAGTGTGCTCGAAGTCTTAAGACAACCGCTCGAAGATCAGAAAGTTACAATCAGTCGCGCTGCGATGTCGCTTACTTTTCCTGCCTCATTCATGCTTGCGGCCGCGATGAATCCGTGCCCCTGTGGATTTTGGAATGATCCCACCCGCGAATGTCGTTGCACGCCTTTGCAGATTCAGCGTTATGTCGGTCGCATTTCGGGCCCGCTGTTAGATCGTATCGACATTCACATCGATGTCCCTGCAGTTAAGTTTCGCGATCTAACCGGTGAAGCACCGCCCGAGACTGACGACTCGGCAACGATACGCGATCGAGTGATCGGGGCAAGGGAACGGCAACGCGGTCGCCTGGTAAAGGAAAGTATTTTCTCCAACGCCGAAATGACACCCCGCATGATTCGTCGCCACTGCGGGATAGATTCCGAGAGCGAGCAGATGCTGGAGCGCGCGATGACGCGATTGGGCTTGTCGGCACGCGCGTATGACCGCATCCTGAAAGTCAGCCGCACAATTGCAGATTTGGAGGGTTGTCAGGAAATCCGCTCGGCGCACGTGGCCGAAGCGGTGGGCTACCGTTCACTGGATCGCACCTACTGGACCTGATGCTTCCGGGGGACTGGGCAATTCCTGGGATACGCACTTCCCACCGCTCAAAATAGTTTGAATTGCTTATCGTGGACCTCCGCTTGTCAGCACAAGCGTATGACCGTATCCTGAAAGTTAGCCGCACAAATGAACTTTCAAGAAGTTTGCCTTCTCCATAGGATCGTTGCATATTGGCACCCGCCGCGATTCGTGGGGAAAACTGAAGTTACGAAAGTGCTCTGCGGCTGAGGAAATTCAATATCTTTTGGGTTAGGCAAGGCAACGACGCGCTTAAAGCACCGCATCACACCCGCGTTGAGGGCGACAGTATGACCTCGTAAAATTTCTCCGGAAATGCTGAGGAAAACGTCGCCGCTCCCTTTGAAATACGCAGGGCTGGGCGGTGTTGGTGGCGCGGCGCTACAGACTGAGTCTTTGAACTTGCCCTAATACGAACACGTGACCGCAGCCGAAACCGAGACGCATCCGGAAACGGATTACGCACTGGCTCAGAAGGCGGCTCAAGGCGACATGGGAGCCTTTGAGGAGCTTTACCAGCGGCATAATCGCCGGGTTTATTCGCTCTGCCTGAGGATGACCAGTAACGTCTCGGAAGCAGAAGACCTCGCACAGGAAGTCTTCATTCAGCTCTTTAGAAAAATTGGAAGCTTTCGTGGGGAGTCCGCCTTTACCACCTGGCTGCACCGGCTGACTGTTAATCAAGTCTTGATGCACTTTCGCAAGCGTGGCGTCAAGATGGAGCAGACAACTGACGATGGCGAAACGCCGATACAGATAGTCAAAGGCACCGAGAATCCGAATGCGATGCCGGTAGTGGATCGCATAGCTCTCGACAAAGCTATTGCTCAACTGCCTCCCGGGTACCGCACGGTCTTTACCCTACACGATATCGAGGGACACGAACACGAAGAGATCGCCCGGATGCTGGGTTGCTCGGTTGGGACTTCCAAGTCGCAATTGCACAAGGCGCGCATGAAATTGCGGGGGCTGCTGAGGCAACAGAAGGCCTCTGACTAGCTTCCAATATTGCTTGCCGGTTTTCATCCCTGGAAACCACTTGAGGCATAACGCGACGGTCAGAGATAAGCTTTAACGCAGTCTCCCCTTGATTGCTTGAAAACCAAATTGCCACCGTCGCGGTGGTTGTCACCTGAAGATGGTGACAGGTGTAGAGGTTACAAAGACAATGAACTGCGATAAGTGTCAGGATTTAATCAGCGATCTTCTGGATGGGTCTCTCAGTAGCAGAGATCAATCGGTGCTCCAAACGCATCTGGAAGAGTGTCTCGAATGTGCCGGAGTGCGCGACGACCTGCATTCCATTGTAGGTTTTTGCCAGGCGCATCGGGGTGAATATGAGGCGCCGCCGAACGAAAGAGCGCTGTGGCAGCGCATTCGGAACATCATCGAGTCCGATGCGAGTTCCGCTGCAGGTTCGGCGCCTGCCGCCCGGCAAAGTATTTGGTCCAATTGGTTGGCGCGCAGTTGGGAACTTTCTTTTCCACAGTTGGCAGCGTTGGTGGCAGCGATTGTTCTGGTCGTTTCACTCTCGACGGCCGTCGGCTTGTGGCGCTACCAAAGCGGAGACACCGGCACCGCAACAGCAACCGCGGGAAACACAAAAATGAGTTTGGCAGCTGAGAGCGTTAACGACCGAATTTCTCAACAGCAACAGTTGATCTCTTTTTGGAACCAGCGGGTCGAATACAACAAGGCTCGCTGGAGTCCGCAGATGCGCGAAACTTTCGATCGCAACTTACAGGTGATTGATCAAGCCGTAAATGAGTCGTTTAATAGTCTAAGCCAGAATCCCCACGACGAAGTTTCGGAAGAAATGTTGAACGCCGCGCTCAACGAGAAGCTCTCGCTGTTGAAAGAATTTGCGGAGCTATAAGTGATTAACTGCTCCCTGATGGAATCTAACGATTGTCGATTACAGGAAATAGTTTTTTGCCTGGCCCCACGTTAATGAAAAACCGACTGTTGTTCACGCGAGCGGGAACTCTTCGTATCCGTTATTCTCAGGCTATCTTGTTTGCGGGTTTTGTTTTTGCCGGCGCACTGTGCGTCAGCACCACCCAGGCCCAACACCATCTGTCCAAGAGATACCCTGCCGGCAAAAACGTACGTGTGGAGCTCAAAAACATTTCCGGCACCATCATCGTCGAATCCTGGAACCGCGAAGAGATCAAACTTTCAGCTGAGCTCGAGTCACCCAAGGCAAGTCTTTCGCCCCGTCAAAGCCGCGATGAATTGATCGTCGATGTCCTCGGTGATAATCGCGGTCGTGGCGATATAGGCAACATCAATTTTCGCTTACAGGTTCCGGTGAATTCTTCGGTAGATCTGGAAACCAAGCGAGGCAACATCACTGTCAGCAACATTCGCGGCGGACTGGTGCGCGCGCACGTTTCCTCTGAAGGTGACATTGAACTAACGGGCATCAGCGCGACGCAGGTATTCGCGCAAAATATGATTGGCGACATTTTGTTTGACGGTGAATTCGCGCGCGGCGGAACTTATCAGTTCCAATCAGGCAAGGGAAATATCAACATTCGCATTCCCGCCAACTCGGCCTTTAACCTGGTGGCCGCGGCGCCAAATAAAAAGATCGCGTTGGGCGAGTTTTGGAATAATGGCTTCAAGACCATGGGCGACGGCCGCAAAGTTTATGGAGATGTTATTGACGGACGTTCGAAAGTGATTGTCACAAACTTTCAGGGCAGCATCACGTTCCTTCGTCGTTGAGGAACGATTACTCCCACGCTTCTCCACGGGCGCTCTGATCGATTGATTGGAGCGCCCGAATTGGTTTTTGGTGCCCGTGCAAATGATAGTATGGCCCGGTCTCTGCTAACCGATGTTCACAATCGAGCGGCTAAAGGCAACAGATTACTAATGAAATCCTCGTTTATACGCTTGCAGGCAATTATCGCTGTGCTCCTGCTGCTCTCAGTGTGCACCGTAGGGCAACAAAGCAAGACTGTCGACGTGAGCCGCACGCCACAAGTTGTGCGCACGACAATCAGGCATGAGGTCCGCCGGTTCGCTTATGGCGGGACATTGACGGTCATTGGTGCGCCGGCAGGGTCGATAACGATCGAAGGCTGGCCGCGCAATGAAGTTGACGTAAGCGCGGAGATCCAATTGCGCGCTGACAGTGAAGCCGACTTGGATCTGCTGGCAGCGGTTAACACATTTGTGCTTGATGAAGATGCAAATCATCTTCAGATTCTGACTACCGGCACCCACGATAAGGCGTTCATGCGTTCGGTGGCGAAAAAGTTTCCCAAAACACTTTTGGGACTACCCTGGAAAGTTGATTACCGAATCCGCGTGCCCTTTGCCATCGATCTCGAGGTCAACGCCGGTCGCGGGCCAATCAGTATCAGGAGCGTCGAGGGTAATATCCGGCTCTCCGCGGCCGAAAGCGACGCAAACTTTAAGCTAACTGGAGGGACGCTTTTGGCGCTGGTCGCAATTGGCAAAGTAACACTCCAGATTCCGGCAAAGAGCTGGCGAGGGGTAGGTGGAGAGCTGCGCCTGGCCGCCGGTGACGTCTCTGTTGAGATTCCAGGTGGTTTCAGCGGAGACTTTGACGCGGAAATCCTGCGCTCAGGAAAAATCTCAACATCCGTTGAAGGGTTAGAGCCACGCGAGCGAGCGACTCAGACGGCGCAAAAGATCAAGGTTCGCGCCGGTGCCGGCGGCGCGACCTTCAACCTGATTGTCGGTGACGGAACGATAATTATTAAGAAAATGGAGCTCGGTGCTGAGTAAGTGCTGAGCAAGCAGTAAGTACTAAGTACTGGTGATGAGTGCTTCAGTTCAGCTTGTCACTCGACATCGCTCCCTTGTATTCTCTCGTCTCATTCCAATGAGTATAAAATCAGACAAGTGGATCCGCCGCATGGCGACCGAATACAAAATGATCGAGCCGTTCGAACCCGGCCAGGTTAAGGAGGTTGATGGCCGGCGCATCGTCTCTTATGGCACGTCGAGTTATGGGTACGACATTCGTTGCGCAGACGAATTCAAACTCTTCACTAATCTCAACAGCACGATAGTGGATCCAAAAGAGTTTGATGAGAAAAACTTCGTCGATGTAAAAAACGACTCAGTAGTAATTCCACCAAACAGCTTCGCGCTTGCGCGCACCATTGAGTACTTTCGCATTCCGCGAAACGTGCTCACAATCTGCCTTGGCAAAAGCACCTATGCTCGTTGCGGCATCCTGGTAAACGTGACTCCGTTCGAGCCTGAGTGGGAAGGTTACGTGACACTCGAATTTTCAAACACCACGCCACTGCCCGCGAAAATCTACGCCAACGAGGGCGTCGCCCAGGTTGTGTTTTTTGAGTCGGATGAAGTTTGCGAAACGTCGTATAAAGACCGCGGCGGTAAATACCAGGGACAACGTGGCGTGACCCTGCCAAAGCTCTAAGTATTGCCCTACTCGACCGTTGTATGGAATACGTAAACCTTGGTCAAACCGGTCTGAAAGTTTCGCGCGTCTGCCTCGGATGTATGACTTACGGTCTGCCGAATCGCGGCGCGCACACCTGGACTATTGATGAAGAAAATAGCCGTCCATTTATCAAACGAGCACTCGAACTCGGCATCAACTTCTTCGACACAGCTAACGCATACTCCGACGGCACCAGTGAAGAGATTGTCGGCCGCGCGCTGCGTGATTTCGCCCGGCGCGAAGAAATTGTTTTAGCCACCAAAGTGTTCTACCCGATGCGGGAGGGCCCCAACGCTCGCGGGCTGTCGCGCAAGTCCATCCTGACGGAAATTGATGCCAGTTTGCGCCGCCTTGGCACCGATTACGTCGACCTTTATCAGATTCATCGTTGGGACAAACATACTCCGATTGAAGAAACGCTCGAAGTGCTGCACGACGTGATCAAGTCTGGCAAGGCGCGTTACATTGGCGCCTCATCGATGTATGCGTGGCAATTTGCGAAGGCGCAGTACGTGGCGCGGCTAAACGGCTGGACACGGTTCGCTTCAATGCAGAACCACTACAATCTTCTTTACCGTGAGGAAGAGCGCGAGATGATGCCACTCTGCGCGGCCGAAGGAGTCGGCGTGCTGCCCTGGAGTCCGCTTGCGCGTGGGCGGTTAACCCGAGATTGGAACAAGAAAACCACGCGCACGGAAACTGACGAGTTTGGCAAAACACTCTATGTCTCTGCTGAAGACGCTGACCGGAAAATAGTTGAACGAGTAGCGGAGGTCGCAGCCAGGCGTGGTGTGCCGCGGGCGCAGGTAGCGTTGGCCTGGTTGGCACAGAAACCCTTTGTGACTGCGCCGATCGTCGGGGCATCTAAACTGCAACATGTTGACGACGCTATCGCCTCACTCTCACTGAATCTTACGTCTGAAGAAATTTCGTCGCTGGAGGAACCGTATGTACCCCACACGGTCGCTGGATTCTAAATACCTCGATGAGACAGTAGCGGCGGAGGTCAGCGTGCTGAGTTTCAAGCGATTGGATCCGAGAGCGGTCCTGCCGGCGCGAGGGAGTTCACATGCGGCCGGTCTGGACATCTACGCGATTGACGATCTGCTAATTCAGCCCGGCGAGCGTCTTCTGGCGCGCACCGGACTGGCTGTTGCAATTCCCGCAGGATACTACGGCCGTCTTGCGCCGCGTTCCGGTCTGGCGACGCAGAAGGGACTTGATACACTCGCCGGCGTTATCGACGCCGACTATCGCGGCGAAATTCTTTGTCTCCTCTACAATACTGGTCAAGAGTCAATCGCCTTGCCGCCGCAAAGCAAAATCTGCCAGTTGATCATCGAAAAGATTGCTACGCCCGGCGCCGTCTGGGCAGACGAAATTAGCGCAACTGATCGTGGCAGCGGCGGTTTTGGCTCAACTGGATAAATTAGTGCCGCGGAGACGCGCAGATTCCGCGAGTTAGTTCAAGGAAATCTCCAGCGGTTGAGGCAATCCTTCGACTGTGAGAATCAAACTCTTCGAACTCTCTACTGGTTGCTTTTTAGGCGTTTCGAAGAAAAGAAATCCCTGGCGCCGCTGATCAGCGGTGGACAAAGGCGACTTCAACTCGATCGCGTAAGCGGCAAACTCTTTCTCAAATTGCTTTCGAGAATTAGGATTGTATGTGTAGACTTCATTCGCGCTCAGAATCCTCGACACTGCCGCTTTCGGTGAGACTACTTTCCATTGTTGCCCCTCTCCATCGCGCAATTTAAAACGCAGCTTCTTAATCTCGACGGGCAGGCCGCTTTCAAAAGCCAGCTCCAGCCGCACGGGCAAGATGCCGCTCAAGGGCAGGTTTGCCTCGAATAAGTCCTGACTCTCCTCGTCACTCATGAGCGGAGCGACGCGGACTGTAACACCGCCGGAGCTGGCGCTTTTGAGGTTTCCGCCAAGCGGTGGCAATTCGACTACTGGTTTCACTTTAAAGAGCGAACCGGCGCAGGAGGTAGAGAGCAGAAGTAGTACTGCGCAGAGTATTGGCGAAATGTACCGGCTAATCATGACCTTAAATTATCACAGTCGCTTTGAGTAGCACAGACTTGCCTACTGGGACCACGGGCCGTCTCGTCGCAACCTTCACCATGCGCGCTGTACTCCGGTTCGACAGAGGCTGTTCGCGCTTTGCGCGCATTGCGGGCGGGACGCCCGCGGTCCCAGTAATGGCTTGTGCTATTCTTCAAAAATTATGATTAGACCATTCCAGGGTGTTCATCCGCAGATTCCCGACAGCGCGTACGTTGACCCAAGCGCACAGGTTATTGGTGACGTAAAGCTCGGCGAGCAGTCGTCAGTCTGGTGCAACGCAGTCCTGCGCGGCGACATGTTTTACATTCGTATCGGCAGTCGCACGAATATCCAGGATAACTGTGTTGTCCACACGCGCACCGGTTCTCATCCGACTATTCTCGAAGACGAAGTGACGGTGGGCCACAGCGTCACCTTGCACGGTTGCCATGTCGAACAGGGTGCGCTGATAGGCATTGGCTCCATTGTGCTGGACGATGCTCGCGTCGGCGCACAGTCGCTGGTGGCTGCAGGTTCGCTGATTTCGCCCGGCACTATCATCCCCCCACGCTCGCTGGTCATGGGCATTCCAGCCAGGGTTAAACGCCCGCTCACCGACGAAGAAGTGTTGGGACTCAATACCTTTTGGCAGAATTACGTTAACTACGTGCCCCTTTATCAGAAAGAGCCATTGTAGGAATGCGATGAGTTGTCGTTGCCTTTCGGTCGACCTATCAGAACCGGGAGCAGTTGCGACCGGCCGTAAAGTCAACTCCGTTTGTTACTCTGAACCTCGCCTCGATTTCCGGAAGTCTAATGTTTGGCAGGTCGCTACCGCTCTCGGTTCTGCTGTGGGCACGGCATGCTGTGCCCCAACAACCGGAGCCGGTTGCCATAGGAATTAACGCACCAAACTTTTTGACATAGTACTTTCAGGTTATGATGCCCACCGTGATCCAAACAATCCTGCGACCGTCTTTTGATTAAGTGGCTTCCGCTAAAACACAACCGCCACGCGGCATGCGCGATTTTCTGCCTGCAGATGTGCGCCGGCGTGAATATGTCATCGGCATTATTAAGGAAGTGTACGAGCGTTACGGCTTTGAGCCACTGGAAACTCCCGCCGCTGAGAACATCGAAACGCTGATGGGCAAGTATGGCGAAGAAGGGAATAAACTCATCTTCAAAATACTCAGGCGCGGTGTTCATGAAGAGACGGGCGAAGCAGACCTCGCTTTACGTTACGATTTGACTGTTCCGCTAGCGCGCGTCGTCGCTGAATATCGCGATAAGCTGCCGAAGTTTTTCAAACGTTACCAGATTCAACCCGTCTGGCGTGCGGATCGTCCGGCGCGCGGTCGTTTCCGCGAGTTCTATCAATGCGACGTGGATATCCTCGGGTCGCGTTCAATGGTAGTCGAAGCCGAGATTTGCGCAGCGGCCAGCCAGGTTCTGACGAGGCTTGGTTTCAACGATTTCGCGGTCAGAATAAATCACCGCCATGCTTTGACGGGCGTCCTGCAGGCAGCCGAGGTCGCGCCTGACAAGCACGATGCTGCCCTGATAACGCTCGACAAGCTCGACAAGATCGGACGAACCGGGGTGGTGAAGGAATTTGAGCAGCGAGAAATACAACCAGAGTCGGGAGCAAGGCTACTCGACTTTTTTAGTGAGTTGGGCTCGCTCGATCACGCGGCTGAAGTTGCAGCGGGCGAAAACCCGGCGCAGAAAAGAAAAGCTTTGAACGCCGCGATCCTAGGTCGAATGGTGGAATTTATCGGCGACAATGAGCTGGGCGCGAGAGGCGTCGATGAGCTTCGTTCCATCATGAAGTTTGCCGAGGCTGAGGGGATTGGCTCTCGGATCGAAATAGATCCCAGCCTGGCCCGGGGACTCTCTTACTATACCGGCGCGATCATGGAGATCAACGTGAAGGATCTCCCCGGCAGTCTCGGCGGCGGCGGACGTTACGACAACCTGGTGGGCATTTTTCTTGGCGACAGCGTGCCGGCGTGCGGATTTTCGCTGGGCCTGGAAAGAATCATTGTGGTGATGACCGAGCGGGGAATGTTTCCCGAAGCGCTTATAGCTACACCTGCAGACCTAATGGTCAGCGTTTGGGACGAGTTATCGCTCAGCGAATCAGTGAGACTCGCGCATCAGCTCCGAGTGGAAGGGTTGCGGGTTGACCTGTATCCCGAAGCAGACAAGATTGGAAAGCAACTCAAATACGCCTCGGCGCGCGGAATCCCATTCGTTGCCATAGTTGGAGATGAAGAACTCGCCCGCGGCGAAGTATCACTTAAGGACATGCGATCAGGAGAGCAACGCAGTGTTAAGCGGGTCAGTTTAGCCGCGACCTTGCGACAGTCTTTATTGGCGTGAAAGGAGGAAAGACAATGAACGATTTCGTGGCCACACATTATCTTGAAGACGCAATCTCGAGTCTGCGTGCTTACAAGAAACTCGCGGACAAGGCCATCGCCCAACTCAACGACAACGAGTTTTTCATTACGCTCGACGAAGAGGGCAACAGCGTCGCTGTGATCATGAAGCACATGGCCGGCAACATGTTCTCCCGCTGGACTGACTTCCTTACCACCGATGGCGAGAAGCCCAATCGCAATCGTGATATGGAGTTTGTCGTCGATCCGAAGACCAGCAAGAGCGATGTGATTGATTACTGGGAGCGAGGTTGGCGATGCGTCTTCAGTGCGCTTGAGCCATTGCAGGCCGCGGACCTGGAAAGGAAAGTCCCGATACGCGGCGAAGAGCATACGGTGTTGCAGGCGATTAACCGGCAATTGATGCACTACTCAAATCACATTGGTCAGATTGTGTTCCTGGCAAAACACTTTCGCTCACGAGAGTGGAAGTCGCTCAGTATTCCCCGGAACCGCTCCGCTGAGTTTACTGCGCAGCTACAGCAGCAGGGCGGTACGACCAATACAGAGGGACGCGTCGACGAAGTATTGAAGTTTGCCGAAAACTCCGAAGCTGAAAGCAGGCAGTGAGTGAGTGATTCGATGACGCTGCAAGTCCTCGGTGTGAATCACGTCAATGTCACTGTGCCCGCGGCGCTGGAAGAGGCGACGCGTCAGTTTTACGGTGAAGTGCTCGGGCTGCAACAAATTCCGAAACCCGACGGACCAAGGAAAAACGTCGGCGCCTGGTACGAATTAGGCGGCGTACAACTTCACTTATCGGTCGAGGACGAAACAACGAACGCGGCGAGTAACCGTCACATCTGCCTTGTTGTTGCAGACCTCGCTGAAGCCGAGCGCAGTCTTCGCAAGGCTGGCACGAAGATAATTGCCGATCCGCGACCGGTTGGAGATACGCAGCGATTCTTTGTTCGCGATCCTGGCGCCAATCTGATCGAAGTGACGGAACAAACACCGTCTGAAACTGAAAGCAGATAGCGGCTCTGCCGCATGATGCGCGGAAAGGCTTTGCCTTTCCGCGAGCTCTTCACAGATTATGAGGCTATGCCTCAAGCAGCCGAGGCATAGCCTCAAGTCTTTAATTAGTATGCTTCGAAAAGGGAAGCCTTTCCACACCTCAAGGTGGCAAAGCCACTGGCTTCGTCCGAGGTCCACCGGTTAAGATTCAAAACATGCTCGACAACCTTGGAAACTTACAGCGCACGCATTCCTGTGGCAGCTTGCGTGCGGATGACGTAGGCAAAGCTGTCACCCTAATGGGTTGGGTGGCGCGGCGCCGCGATTTTGGCGAATTGACGTTTATTGATCTACGCGACCGCGATGGCGTCACGCAGGTAGTCTTAAATTCCGAAGACGCGCCCGACGCTCACGCAAAGGCGAAGGAAGTGCGCGGCGAGTATGTGATTGCTGTTACGGGCGAAGTAACCTTGCGCGAGGAGAGTCAGCGTAACCTCAAGCTTGAAACCGGCGCAATTGAAGTGCACGCACGTGAGTTACTTCTGCTTAATGACGCGCGCACGCTTCCGTTCCAGCTCGAAACGGCCACCAGCGATTCGTTGGCCAGCGAAGACCTGCGTTTAAAGTATCGCTATCTGGATCTGCGCCGGTCGCAGTTGCAGGCAAACCTGCGCTTGCGCCATCGAGTGCTGCGCGAGATACGGCGTTACATGGATGAGCAGGGTTTCACCGAAATTGAGACACCGATTCTGATCAAGTCGACTCCGGAAGGGGCGCGCGACTACATCGTTCCCTCTCGCGTACAGCCGGGAAAATTCTTTGCCTTGCCGCAGTCGCCACAGTTGTTCAAGCAGTTATGCATGATTGCGGGTCTGGACAAATATTTTCAGATTGCCCGCTGCTTTCGCGACGAAGATTTGCGCGCCGACCGGCAGCCGGAGTTTACGCAGCTCGACCTGGAAATGAGCTTTGCTACGCTCGATCAAATTTATGCCGTTACGGAAGGGTTGTTTGCGCGTGTCTTCAAGCTGATCGGAGTTGATTTACCGTTGCCATTTCCGCGCTACACTTATGCGGAGGCAATGCGTCGCTGGGGTTCTGACAAGCCTGACTTACGAATAGCAGACATGGAGTTGCGGGATATTTCCCCGGCATTGGCAGCAACTGATTTCGCACCCTACGCCGCGGCGCTGTCGGCGGGCGGTGAAATCAAGGCAATTGTCGTTCGCGGCGGCGCCCGCCTGTCGCGGAAAGCCCTCGATGACTTGCAGGAGTTCGTCAAACGTTACGGCGCGAGCGGATTGGCCTGGATAAA
>DATGYM010000412.1:0-5224 GCA_035297925.1 Pyrinomonadaceae bacterium
GGATGTGGAGGTCGGCGCACGCGAATTGAGTGCGCCATATCTGATTCTTCACGGGCCGGTGCAGAAACTGTTTCAAAAGTCAGGCGCAACCGCCGCGCATCTCTCAATGTCGCACACAAGCGAACACGCAATCGCCCAGGTTGTCCTGGAACTGCTCGAAGTGTGAGCGATGAGCGGTGAGCAGTCGGCAGTGTAAAGCCTGAAGGTAAGTACCAGGAATGCTTGATTATCTAAGGGCATTAACAAGCTTCCGTCGGCCTTGCGTATCGACATCGACGCGAGTCATCTGGGGAAGATATTTTTCTTGCGAGCCTCTATGGGTTGAACTGGAGCGTTGGGCCAGAACGGTTTGATTTGCCGCGCCATGCTCCGCTACCTCGCCGTTTCCTACACCGATTGAATCAGGCAGGTTGCCGTGCAGAAAGCATTCGACGTTTGGGGCGAGCCGTTCTGTAAGCGCAATCAGCTCCCGATGAGGACAGGAAAGCGTGGCCAGCGCGCCGTTGTCCGAGTCAATTTCCACAAATTTTATTCCTTCCGGACAGTCGAAGTTTCGGCCGCCAAGTTCCGGCTTCAAATCGACTGCGCCCTTGATGAAATCGGTCCAGGCGGGCAAAGCAGCCTCGGCGCCGGTCAATCCCAATTGTTCGTTGTCGTCGAAACCAATCCACACCGCACAAACCAAGTTTGGCGTGTAGCCGACAAACCAGCCGTCGTGTGAAGTGCCAGTCTTGCCGGCGACCGCTGTACTGCTCACCGCGCCGCGCGCTGTGCGAGCGGTGCCATGATCGATAACCGCGGCGAGCATGTTGGTAATCATGTAGGAAGTCGTGGGGCTAACGACTTGCGCGTCGCCGTCGTCATCGTCCGTCATGTGATTAGCGGGCGGCTCACCAATGCTTAGTATGACTTTTGGCTTCACGCGGCGGCCGCCATTCACAAAAGCTGCATAGGCCGCGGCCAGCTCGAGCGGCGTGACTTCTTTAGTCCCCAGCGCGAGCGACGGATATCTTTCCGGCCTGGGTAGCCCAAATCTTTCAGCGAGGTTTGCAATGCGCGCCAAGCCAGTCTGCAGAGCTACGTCAACTGTAACCACGTTCAGTGATTTCACCAGCCCGGTGCGCATGGTTACATCGGACATCGAGTAACCGCCGCCAAAGTTTGCGGGACGATAAGTCTGATTGCGGTCGTAGATGAACTCGCGGGGCGCGTCGGCAAACATTTGTACCGGAGACATTCCATCTTCAAGTGCAGCGGCGTAGACGAACGGTTTAAAGGTTGAGCCGGGTTGGCGCCTCGCGTCGGTGGCGCGATTCAGCTGCGACTCTGCATAATCGCGGCCGCCCACCATCGCCAGTACATTGCCGGTCTTCGGATCAAGAGCTACTAATGCAACCTGCGGTTTTTGCTTCTGACTCGTCTTACCTGCGTCAAGACGATCCAGTTGTCGACGCAGTGCCGCCTCGGCAACTTCCTGCAAGTCGAGATCAATCGTGGTGTAAATTCGCTGACTCGTGGGCGAGGCATTGAATTCAGAGTCGGAAGTGCGATTCACATAGTCAACAAAGTAAGGTGCAAGCGAATTGTCTGCGCGGGGCACAGCGGCAACGACGACCGGCTCCGCCCCTATTGCCGCAGCCTGTTCATTGCTCAACCAACCATCACGCGCCATTGCCTGGAGCACAACATTCCGTCGCGCCTGGGTGGCTTCAGGGTGCAGCACCGGCGAAAACCTGATCGGGCTCTGAATCATGCCCGCAATTGTAGCCGCCTCTGGAATCGAGAGGTTCTGCAAGTCCTTGCCAAAGTAAAGACGGGCTGCCTCTTCCACCCCGCGCACTGCCGTAGCTCCGCGTTGGCCAAGATAAACTTCGTTACAGTAGAGAGCAAAAATATCTTCTTTCGACAGACGCCGCTCCAGGGAATACGAGAGCATCGCTTCGGCATACTTTCTTTTCAGTGTGCGTTCCGGAGAAAGATAAGTATTCTTAACGAGCTGCTGCGTAATCGTTGACCCACCCTGCCCCGGGTGATCGTCCTCGCCGTTACTCCAAAGTGCACGAGTGATACCAAAAATATCCAGACCCGGATGTTGAAAAAAGCGACGGTCTTCGGTCGCGAGGATGGCGTGGACCAGGACGGGCGGCAGATCCGCAAAGCGGACGGCCGCGCGTTTTCCCTCTTTGGAAACGGGATCGTTGGAGAGAACCTCCGGCTCGAGGGTAAAGGAATCCAAAGCGATTCCGTCTTCCGTCAAGGCTGAGATCTTCTTTTCGTTTTCGAAGCTTATTGTGACCAGCGCAGATCTTGCCTGGATAGCGTTCGGCCGAATTTCTATTGCTGTGTCTGTTTCCCGGAAACTGCCGCTCCAAACATTGCTACCCTCAGATTTCACATATCCCGCTCGTCGCAGCGCTACAATCAAATCCGCGCGCGTGAATCGTTGGCCGGCGCGTAAGCGACGCGGCGCCGCATAAAGACCGGGTCGACTGGTCAGGTAGCCACTCGCCAGACGGGCATCAATTATTCGCGAATAGTACTTATAAGAACTCAGTAAACTGTCGCCACCGAAGACGAACGCCAGTGCAAAGAGTCCGCAGGTGAAACGCAGCAGAAGCCGTCGACTGCTGTGAGGCTCGTCATGAATGAGCGCTGAGACGTGCGTCGCAAGCGCGCGCAGCGACAAAATATTGTGCGGGTAGGAGATGGATTGAACTTCGATCGGCATGACAGACTGATAATCGTCCGATCACAAACAGATTTGTGCGAGGGATAGCGGATAGCTGGCCGTTACCCTTCAGTGCCCCACAGTTCTCCGAATGCTTTTATAAAGTTCGAATCAGCGACGAATTCTTGGCTTGGGGGGTTCGCAGCGAAAGTTTTCCAAAATGTCGGATCGCGAGAACGTCGGGATGCGTCCTTGCACTGGCATTTCACTTCTTTATAATGAACCGCATATTCAACGAATTTCAGATTCGGAGTTCCTCTTATGCCCAATGCAAATCACATTGCCGCCACGCCGGGCGACGTGCTTTTACTTGCCGGTACAATGAAGGGAGCATTTCTGCTCCGCTCGGATAAAGAACGGCAGAACTGGGAAGTCGGCGGACCCTATTTCCCGGGCCGTGCCATTTATGCGCTGGCCTATGATGACCGGAACCGACGGCATCGCTTGTGGGCTGCCGTCAACAGCTCCTACTGGGGTTCATATTTGAGTTCATCCGACGACTTCGGGAGGACCTGGACCGAGCCCGAGACTTACGGTGTGAAGTTTCCCGAAGAGGCCGACTCGTCCGTGAAACAGATCTGGCAAATTGCGCTGGGTCATCCGAACGAACCGGATACTTTGTATTGTGGAGTGGAGCCCGCGGCGCTGTTCAAGTCAACGGACGCAGGCGAGAGCTGGGCGCTGGTTAAGGGTCTATACGATCATCCGCATCGTTCACAGTGGATGCCGGGCGGTGGTGGTCTTTGCCTGCACACGATCTTGCCTGATCCGGCAAACAGCAAACGATTGTTCATAGCCATCTCGACCGGCGGTGTGTACCGCACAGACGATGGCGGGGAAAATTGGCAACCACGTAATGTCGGCGTGCGCGCGCAGTTTTTGCCGCCGGAACAACGCTATCCAGAATGGGGACAATGCGTGCATAAGATCGTCGGCCATCCCACCAGGCCGCAGCGAATGTTTTTGCAAAACCATTGGGGTCTATATCGCAGCGAAGACGGCGGCGATTCCTGGACTGACATGGCTAACGGCGTGCCGTCAGATTTCGGGTTTGCCATGGAAGTCGACCCACACGATTCTGACAGCGTCTACATAGTGCCGCTTGAATCAGACGAGTTTCGCTGCACGCCCGAAGGTAAGTTGCGCGTGTACCGGAGCAGGAATGCGGGCGAGTCGTGGGAGGCGTTGCGAAATGGATTGCCGCAGGAGAATGCGCTGGAGACTGTGTTGCGCGATGGCCTGTCGGCCGACGAGTTGCAACCTACCGGAATCTACTTTGGTACGCGCAGCGGCAAGTTATTTGGATCTGCTGATGGTGGCGACTCGTGGAAAGCCATTCTTGAAAGTTTGCCACCGGTAGTTTGCGTAAAGACGGCGGTCGTACATTAGGTTTAAGGTGCAGGGATGAACATCATGAAAAAAAGCCCAGTCACAATTGCGCTGCTGCTGTCGTTGTTGGCGTCCATGCTAATTACGTTGACATCTGCGGGTCTGAGTTCAACTGCGTTAGGGCAGGAGAAGCAAGCCGAACATAAGCTGATCGAGTTTCACATGGCATTGCTGAAGCACGGTCCAAAGTATAGCGCCGCCGGCATGGCGGAAGATTTGAAGGCGCAACACATCGCCAATGTTTTGTCGTTGCTTGAATCAGGGAAGGCTGTAATAGCTGGGCCGCTTGGCGACGACGGGGATATCGCGGGCATTTTTGTTTTGCGCGCGAAGTCAGCCGAAGAGGCGCGCGCCTGGGCGGAAAATGATCCGGCAGTGAAAGCAGGCTTCTTTAGCATCGAGATGCATCCGTGGTGGTCTGAAGATGTGATGAAGAAACCGGCATCGCCAATCAAACTAACCACCGCGTACCTTGCCTTCCTGACGCGTGGCGCAAAGTGGACGCCGGAAAAGACGGCGGCAACCGCGGAAATCCAGAAGGCGCACCTGGCAAATATTAATCGTCTGGCCGAGATGAAAAAGCTGGTCGTCGCCGGACCGTTCGGCGATGATGGACAGCTGCGCGGAATTTTCGTTTTCAAAGTCGCATCGCTTGACGAGGCGCGAGCCCTGACAGAAACAGATCCGGCCGTGAAGGCGGGACGGTTGGCGATGGATCTGCACCCCTGGATGGTCCCCGAGGGGATCCTGCCCTAGTGGAATCGCCGGCGAGAGCGAGTTCAGCATCGCCCAGACAAGCTGGTATGCAAATATGATCACTTTCAATGTCGCGGGTTTCCTGTCCGAATTTACGAACGGGCAGAGCCAGATTCAGGTTGACACTCCCGCCACTACAGTTGGTGAAGCTCTGAATAGTTTGTGGGGTCAACATGTGGGTTTGCGTGATCGTGTGTTGAACGAACAGGGAAAGCTTCGGCCCCATGTCAACATTTTTCTGAACGACGACAACGTCAGGCGCAAACAACTGCTGGAGACATCGCTTCCGGAAAATTGCGAAATTACGATTCTGCCTTCGGTGAGTGGCGGAAAGCAGTGAAAGCAGTGAAA
>DATGYM010000413.1:0-6428 GCA_035297925.1 Pyrinomonadaceae bacterium
GGTTGTCTGAACACAACCTTCTACGCGAGCGCTATTGACCAACTGGCGAAGGTGCTTGAACTGTGCGCCGAGATCGATGCGGAGTTCATTGCCAGGACAGCGGTGTTCTGTCGCGAGCGCGGTTTCATGAAGGACATGCCGGCACTGCTTTGTGCTGTGCTGTCGGTGAAGGATCGCGAACTGCTTAACGTGGTATTTCCACGCGTGATCGACAACGCAAAGATGCTCCGCAACTTTGTGCAGATCATGCGCTCGGGCGCTGTGGGTCGTAAGTCGCTCGGTACTGCGCCAAAGCGTCTGGTGCGCGAGTGGCTTGACGGCCGCGATCCGGCAGCGCTCTTTAAGGCTAACGTGGGCCAGGACCCTTCGCTCACTGATATCGTGAAGATGGTCCACCCAAAGCCAAAGGATGCTGCGCGCGAAGCACTGTTCGGCTACTTTATCGGCCGCGAACACGCGTTCGATGCGCTGCCGGAAGTTGCTCGCAACTTCGAATCGTATAAGAAGGGCGAGTCGCGTGATGTGCCTGAGGTGCCATTCCAGATGCTGACTGCGCTGGAGCTGGGTACAGCGGAGTGGACTGCGATTGCGCGTCGCGCGCCGTGGCAGATGACGCGTATGAACCTGAACACGTTTGCGCGCCATGGCGTGTTTGGTCAGCCAGGCATGACTGAGCTGATTGCGAATCGTCTGCGTGACCCGAAGTCGATCGCAAAGGCCCGCGTCTTTCCTTATCAGCTAATGGTCGCTTATGCGATGGCTAATGCGAACACTGACATTCCGAAGGAAGTTTGCGATTCGCTCCAGGATGCAATGGAGATTGCGATTGCGAACATTCCGGCAATCGAAGGTCGTGTCTATGTCTGCCCGGACGTCTCGGGTTCGATGTCGTCGCCGGCAACCGGCTACCGCAAGGGTGCAACCACAGCGGTGCGTTGTATCGATGTGGCGGCTCTGGTTGCAGCAGCCGTAATGCGCAAGAACCCAGGCACTGAGGTGCTGCCCTTCGAGCAGAGTGTCGTGAAGGTTGATCTAAACTCGCGTGACAGCGTGATGACCAACGCCGCGAAGCTGGCTTCGGTCGGTGGTGGTGGAACGAACTGTAGCGCGCCGCTCGCGCTGCTCAACCGCCGCAAGGCAAAGGGCGATCTCGTGATCTTTATTTCGGATTACGAGTCGTGGGTTGATGCCGGCGGAGGCCGTGGCACCGCAACGATGAGAGAGTGGAATGCGTTCAAGGAGCGCAATCCAAACGCTCGTCTGGCTTGTATCGACGTGCAGCCTTATCGCACGGTACAGGCCGTTGAGCGCGAGGATATTTTCAACGTCGGCGGATTCTCGGATCAGGTTTTTGACGTGATCGCGGAATTCGCGCGCGGTGAACTTATCGCCGACCACTGGATCAGTTTGGTCGAGTCGGTGGCGTTATAAGAATTTTGAATTGCGGATTTCGGAATCGAAAACAGTTCTTTAAATTCGCAATCCGCATTTCGAAATTCGAAATTTGGTCTGGGCCGAATGCTGTTGGGACTACATCCTTTGAAAAGATGTCTCGACGATTCCTTGTCGGCTCGTTATTCGAAACTCTGGCGAATGCTGGTGCAGAGTACATGGTTAACGCAGGTTCGATCCCTGCCTCGTCCGCAAGGGCGAGTCTCTCGCCGTTTCTGTCGCCATAACTTGTAAATTATAAACGGGACGTGGCTGGAGTACCCGGCCTACCATTTACGATTTACTGTTCACTATTTACTCGACATGCGACGAATGCTGATGGAACTACATGCCTTCCAAGCACGAGGTTCCGGGTTCGAATCCCGATGGCTCCAACAACCGTGGGGCCATAGCTCAATGGTAGAGCGCGCGTTTCATCAAATCTTGTCGTCGCAATTTCGCGGTTACGTTTATGGGCATAGAGAATTTCATAAAGGATGCTCTCCACAAACCGAACGACTACATCGCGTATCACGTCGGGCGCGAGTTGGCAGAGCTGCATCCGGGAAAGGTAATCCTCGAAGGAGAGACCGGGTATTTTGACCTGGAGGCATTCGTGCGCGCCGAAAAGTGCGCCGTGGTACATGAGACCTCGATCTTCAATCACATCAAGACAGACTGGGACGGACCAGGCAAGGAGCCAAAACAATCGGTTGAGAACTCCTGGCTCAACGTGCTCTGGCGCGGTCACCTTCTGGATGTTGTTCTTGTAACTTATACGCAACGCTGCTACCCCTCACGTCACCACTGGATTGTGGCCGATAGCAAAGAACTGGCTGAAGCCTTCCTTGTCGACGTTTGTGCGTGGTCATCAGAAGTTCGCAGCGAGGTGCTGGTCTTTCAGGATGGTGAATGGACGAAGAACAAGGAACTCTTCGATGCGATCAAGGGTGCGACTTTTGACAACCTTGTCCTCCGCGACCCGCTGAAGCGGGAGATACAAAACGACTTCGCTCAATTCTTTCTTTCGCGCGAGGTTTATGAAAGGCATCGCATTCCCTGGAAGCGGGGAGTTCTATTTATTGGTCCACCCGGAAATGGAAAGACTCATACGCTGAAAGCTCTGGTCAATCAGCTCGGACAACCATGCCTCTACGTGAAAGGCTTCAAATCTGAGTACGCAACTGATCAGGAGAACGTGGCGGTTGTATTTGCCCGAGCACGGATGACGACACCGTGCCTGCTCGTTATGGAGGATCTCGACTCGATGATTGATGATAAGAGCCGCGCTTTTTTCTTAAATGAACTCGACGGCTTTGAAACAAATGCCGGCGTAGTGGTCCTGGCAACTACAAACCACCCGGACCGGCTGGATCCGGCAATCCTCGATCGTCCCAGCCGCTTTGATCGCAAGTACTATTTCAACCTACCGGATGAGGCCGAGCGCTCTGCGTATATCGCCGCCTGGAACATGGAGCTACAGCCTGAATTACGCGTCTCAGAAACCGTCGCGCTCGAAGTGGTCCGACAAACCGGAGGTTTCTCGTTTGCATACCTGAAGGAACTATTTCTCTCTTCCATGATGCAATGGATGACTACGCGAGACGTGCCGATGAATAAGATCATTCTTGGTCAAGCGGCTCAACTTCGGCAGCAAATGAATGTCGGCGTGAAGTCGCCTGCCCTCTCTCAGTAAAACGTCGGCCGTGTACGTGAGTGCCGACGTTTAATTGATTTGTTGAAAGAAATGGCGGAGGGGACAGGACTAGAGCCAAAAGGACCCTTCGGTCGGCAGTTTTCAAGCCCTCGAAGGGCCATGACCTACCCTGCCCACTAAGCAGCGCAACAATCCACGTTACCAAAATCTACTCCGTCGGATGGGCGTAAAGATATGCGCTCATAGGGCGATCATTAGCGAACCAATGGTTTTATGGTTTCGTACTCCTAATTAGATTTACATAAAATCCTCGTCAGGGCACGAGAATTTCGGGTAGTGGTACAGTTTGGAATCGGCAGGAGGCTTCGAACTTTATAGGCGCACCTTTGTTGTTGAATTCCCAACTGTACCACTACCGAATTTTAAGGAAAGAAAATTGAGTGATAGCCTTTAGTGCAATCACAAATCTATTTGAGTGGGGGATTCAATGTTCTGCGCAAAATGCGGTCAGCAACAAGTTTCCGAAGATGTTCATTTCTGTTGCGCGTGTGGGGCAAAACTGGGTAGTGCAAAGGGAGCAGCCAGGCGGATCATCGCGATTGTAATGCAGCTTGCCTTGACGGCGCTTGCTATCATCGGGTGGGGCCCATGGTCCGGACCCATGTACGCACAAATCCGAGCCCTTGTCGTGTTGCTTTCTGTGACCATCTTCCTCCTTCTGTTCTCAAGTGATTTGAAGGGCGCCTTTTCTAAGCTGTTTGGTCAAGAAAAAGATCAATCAGACCGAGAGACCTCAGCGTCGTCATCGGCTTTAAGCACATTTAGCGAGGTTAGTTCTGCCCCGCATCACTCAGCCCTGCCGCCCGTGTCAAGCGTGCCGGTGAATAGTCTGGGTAAGCGAGGCAAGAACACTGCGGAAATAGTTCGGCCACCGAGTATTACAGAGCATACGACAGAATTACTTGATAAGGATTAGGGTGCCCACTCAGGTCCAACGTGGCTACGGGGAAGATACACTGTTTTCGATCAAAAAATTTCCATCAGCGTGCCACCTAAGCGCCAACTTGATCGTGACCCGTTTTGTATGCATTTCACAAAGTTAGTTTCTCGACCGCCAACTTTCCAGAAAATGCGCTGGACAGTGGTCTTTATAGAGGACGACCGGAACGGACCAAATCGTCTAAGAGGGGCGCGCATTTTGTTGAGCTTTCATAAGTGATAATCTTAGGGCCTCTGCAATTTCCATTGCCGATTTATTGATCAGGATCCGACGAACTCTGGCGTGAGGCGACTAATTACAAGCTCTGACGCGAGTCCACTGCCACAAATGCGACACGAGCGCTTTGCTCACGATCCCACTCTCGCCCCCTTTTGCTGATTATGATATCGGCAAGTCACCTGAGCATTGATAATCTCAGTCTTTCCCCCTTTTGCGTGAGGAACAACGTGGTCCGAATCATATTCTTGCCATGAGACTATGCATTCCTTTTCTGGCTTTCCCTCAGCGACGCAAATCTGGCATAGACCGTTGTCGCGTCGATAGATCGCAATCCGTTCAGCTTCATTGAATGCTCGGCGGTCATCCTTCGTGAGCATTTGATGGCCTTGCTTACCGACGTATTCGAAAAATAGTTGGCGGATGATTCGCTGTCTAACATCGATTTCGCCGGCTGTTTGTTGTCGGTGTTCGGAAAAATAAAGAATGTCATTGTCGCCTTCGCGTCCGGCCTTCCACCGTTCATGGAACTCAATTGCGAATGCTCGAAAGAGTTCACGTTCCGCTTGGTCAAAGACGTAATGTTTCAACAGGTGTCTAAGCAAGAGATAAAGCGAGATGATGAAATATTCTATCCTCAGTTCCTTGATCCCGCCGTCGCCATCGCTAATCATTGGATCATCTTTGAAGATGTCGTAGAAAGCCTGCATGTGGCGGAGAGTTGATTTAGCAACTGGCCGGTCCTCGAATGAGTAATTCCCAATTCCATCTGAAACCTTGTGGGAGTCAATATATTCCATGACGTTAGTATCCTTGATGTCGGCCAATCCATCGCCTTCTTCTAGAAGTAGCAATCGTGTTAATAAGGCAAGGTGCTGCATCCGATCGTTGTTGCGATCGATTACTCTGAAAAATGGATGCTTATCCGCATTGCCATCAACGGGCTCATAAGCTTGATAGTCAAAACGGAGGTCGTCTGCATATTTCTCCACAAAATTTCGAGAGAGGCTTGAGAGTCTCGAATGAGCAATTTCCATGAAGGTCAACGTCTCACCTTGTTGCAAGCGCCAGAATATTTCGGCAGCGATTCTCTGGTGCTCGGGATTTCTTGGATCTTCAATTCCTTTTACAATGTCGGCGTTATACTTCAACTCACGATCCACGAAGCGCCGCAGTTCTGCCGGAAGGTCGGAATACCGTGAGCCAGGTAAAGACGGATCGATGTCGGCTAGACTCTTCGGTAGAGTTATTTCGTCACTCAGAAACTCTTTGGCTGTTGTGATGCGCTGTTGACCATCAATAACCTCGCGGGCAGTGTGTTCATGATCGCGGCGGACCTCACGAATGACTATTCGTGGCACGTAATAACGACGAAACAGACTGTCCAGTAACGCCTTTTTCTTCTTCGGACCCCATACGCTCTTTCGTTGATACGGCGGTCTTACCACGAACTCTTCCCAATAATCTTTGAAGTCTCGCACTGGTATAGAATCATAAACAACTTCGTATTCAGGCTTAGGATTGAACATGTGAACTCCTTAACAAAATCGGTTTGGCTCCAAGAGCGAGTAACCAATCGTTTGTCGGGTTATCGAGTGTGTGAAGATCCTTTTTCCACTTCATGATATTGTTGCAAAGTATCGCCGTCTTGCTTCCCGCTTCAGCGTGAGCCACGAATACATCCCGAGCTAACGCCGCAACAACTGCGTTGCGAGCTGTGGCTGTGCCTGAGTCTGCGCGTAGCACTTTCTCCGAAAAAGGCGACAGCAACAACAAGCGGTTTTGATTGAGAGGTTCTTGATACTCCGCATGTATTCGCATCCGCTCAAGTCCCCGCGCTGGGCACGCGATGATCGGACCGTTTCCGCGCAACAAGATGTTCAGACACTCTCGCTCAACAGGCGAGTGAAAGCCGCTGATGACTGACCTTCCTTCTTCACGTAGTTTCTGCGCGAGATCGTAGGTTCGGAGAATCAGGCTACCAGGACACTTATTGGAGCAGAACAGCGCGAGAGGTTCGGACTTAAGAAGATCAATATTGCCGATACAGCTAAGTGTTGACGGTGCAGCCTCGCCAAGGCACACACTTAGTTGCGGCGGGTAAGGGGAGTCTCCCTTTTGAAT
>DATGYM010000414.1:0-3818 GCA_035297925.1 Pyrinomonadaceae bacterium
CGGTTGTTAGGCGCGTTCCGGACGAGCCGAATATCATACGCACTTATTTCTCTAAGTAGTCAGTGCCAAATCTGCCGGTGCCGCTGAGCTGAACTATCACGGCACCTTCCTTCGCCGCCACGAAATGGGGGACGCCTGCCGGAATAACTATGAAACTGCCAGCCGGGTAGCCCTTAAGTTTAGCCGTGTCGAACCTCTCCCCCTCGCCCAGATACCAAGTCCCTTCGATGACCGTAACCAGCTCATCGTGCGGGTGCGTATGCGCCAGGACACGTCCGCCCGCAGGTATCTTAACCCGATCGACCCACGCCCCGCCTCGGCTGGAGTCGCCGAACAACTGCGCCCGCTGCCGCCCATCCTTGTAGTAGGCCGGCGTGAACCATCGCACTTGTTCGGGAGTTAGCGTGACAAATTCTTTCTTGCTCTGCTGCGCTCGAATCGTTGTCAACGTTATCGCCGCAGGAACCATCGCTACGGCAGCGGCTACCAGAATGGTCTTTTTCATTCCTCTCCTCAACATGAATGACGAGCGCCTAACGTCAGAGCTGACCGGGCGGCGCGAAATCAAATCCGCAATCCGAAATTCACAATCCGCAATTCAGTTGCTCCCGCCGCTCGCGTCCAACGAGTTGTTATGTGGCGTCCGAACAAGAAAGTGAGCGATGCATAAGCTCAATTCGGATGTCTGCGTCAACGAGCCGCGAAGCGGCGACAGAATTTAGCCCGGGGTGAGCGAGCGCAGCGAGCGTAACCCCGGGATGACGTCCCCCTAAAGATCCAAAGCCCGCGAAGCGGGCGACAGAACTAAACCCTGGTCTATTCAACCTTGAGTCCTTGGCCGGTCGCTTACCGCTCCCGGTTCTGACCGCGCCGCCCAACACTGGCCTTCAGCTGCAGCGCGCGATCAGCCTTCAAGCTCCGAAGAATAAGACTACCTGAGAAGCATGCTATCGCGCGTCAGCTGCAAGGCTTTGTTATGCGCGCCCTAACTAGCCGGACACTTTCTCGGCCGGAAGATACTATTCCTACAATGTCTGAGAATTTTCACCTCACTCCCAGCAAGACGGCCCGGAAGCACATCGAAGGGAGGCTAGTGCCTGGGCCACGGCTGGAGCATCGTTGTGACATCTTCCAAATAGCCGGCATCTCTCAATATGATTCGATTTGCTTCGACGCCTCTCTTTACGACCCAGTTCTTAGTGCGATTAGCACGGTACCAAGCCTCCCCGGGACATGATTTGTTTCCGGCATACACGACAACATAACCAATCCAATCTGGATTCTGTTGCAATGCAATAGCGAAATTATCCAACCGGGCCTTCTCATCCTCGAAGCAAAGATCACCGTAGGTATCAAAAGGAGAATCAAGCACGAAGACAATCCTGGAGGGGGCTGGCGTTGAAGGGACAAATAGAAACAGGAAAATAAGAGCGATGGCAAATCTCATTTTATAACTCCAGCCGAAGACCAGCGCATAACGACTCTGGCGCTCAGCCGCGAGCGGCGCGGGAACCATTCTCGATTTCGCTAAAACGCACACGCGCCGCTCGTCGGTCTGCAGCGCCTTGTTAGCCCGCCCCCTACCGGCTAGGAGGCCCAATGGTTCCCCAACTGTCTGCCGGTGCCTTCCGCACGGAAAACACCGCCTCGTGCCTGGAGTAGCACTTGCCCACGAGCTCTGGACCAAAATCGCCGCGGTCGCGCAGGTGAGCGACTGAAGCAGCGATGTCTCCGTTGTGAACGAACAATAACACCTCAATGTCATCGCGTGATTGAATACCGTGCGCTTTCGTCGCAGCCCCATGCACGCCCGTTACTGCATCAATGTCGGCATCCGGTGTGTACGGACCGAAGATGCAGGCCTTGTCCCATGCGAACGTTGCGTGTTCCACAAGGGCGACGCGAGTGCCCACGCCTCGGTTGACAGATGCGCCTATCGACTTGCTGACTCGGTCGTCGGCTGAACAACTTACTATGCTGAGCCCAGCGACGCCGATCATGAATGCCAGGACTATTCGCATACGGAAAGGTACGATTCCTGTGTTTGTCGGGCTAACGCCGCGCTTCAGCGGCCGGGCAACAACTGCGTCGTGCGGCAAGTTGTCGATGAGAGAGAGGCATTCCGGTCCGCTGCGAGCGCTAGTTATGCGCGCGCTCGAGAACGGATTTGGATAACATTTAGAAACAGTCTCCCCAAAGCGAGCAGAGGTAATGCGACTATTAACGTCAAGAAAACCATTCTAATTGGCGCCATCACCAGGCCGGTCTTCGCAATGCTGCGGAAAGTGTTAACTAAGGCAGGGGCAAGATAGAAGAGCATCAGGAAATAGCCAAGCAAGCCCACATAAGAGCCAACTCTCAGGCTCTTCACCGCGTTAAATCCCGCAACCAGCATGATCGGGTAGCCCCAGATTCCGACGTATTCATACCAAGAGTTCTGTTTGCCCCAGACAGCCCACATTATGTTTTGAAGCCAACCAACCAATACTAAGGCCACAGACAATTAAGAGGATTGCTGTAGTAAGTTTAACTCTCATAAGCGAAACCAGGAGCGCATTGTTCGGCAGAATCGTCATGCGCCGAATAATCTCCTGATGAACCCCTTCTTCGGCACAGGCCGGGATAGTACCACGAATTGATCCTGCGTCACTTCATCGTGCTTGAAACCCACCAGCGTTTGTGCAACCCTCAACGGAATTTCGAAGATGTAGTCAACGCCAGCAGCGTCCCCACCTGCCGCGCGCTGAGCCTCCTCCATTTCACGTCTGATCGACGCGAAGCACTCCGGCAGGTCTCCTTCGGCCGCAAGCCCTTTTGGGCCGTCCTCGCCTTCGTGTGAGATCCACCACTTGCGTTTGCCGCGGCGCCAAAGTTCCGAAGAGCTCGCCATGACGTGCTCCTCGACAAGGCACATTAGTACCTCCTGGTCATTCGAAATGACACCAAGGTCCTCGGGCCGGAGAAACGGACATTCGTACTCGTTGTACCAGATGATTCGCCATCCCGTGTCGAGCTTGGCAGTCGAAATGAGCGATTCGGGAACATCCTCCGTTTCGCCAGTTGGTGACAGGCCGAGTTGGTCCAGCACCTTTTGCGTATTGCCGTCGCGAACCGCACACCAAGTGATCGAGAATCCCATTTATGCCTACCCTCTTTTACTCTGCCGCCGAGCGGTGCGCTTCAGCCGAGGCGCGCGATCAGCATTCAAGCTGAAGGAATAAGGTTATGCGAAACACATGCTATCGCGCCGTGAGCTGCAAGGCTTTGTTGGGCGCAGGGGGAAAGCACAGGCTTCACTTCATGCTATCGGCCAATGTCCCTGCATTGTCATAAAAACAACCCACAGAGCAGAGAGCAACGCGAGAAAGGACTGCCACCGCGGGAGGGTAATCAGGCCTGACACCAATGTTAAGAGCCACAGCAATAACCAGGCAGGCACTACCCCCGCAGGCGTCGTCGTCTCGCCCCATCCGTTTTCGTTGATTCGCCAGAAGCTTACACGGCAATACCAATCTCCTAGGAAGAGGATGATTGCACTCCCAAGAGCGACCCACTGAGCTTTATCACGGAAGGCCTTGAACGTCATGCATACAAATTATTCAACGATGCGCCGAACGTCAGAGTTGACCGAGCGGCGCGTATCAACGCAACCTTCGCCGCACCATTCAAGTTACGAAACACGCTCCCGCCGCTCGTGTCCAACGAGTTGTTGGGCGGCGCCCGAACAAGAAAGTGAGCGATGCATAAGCTCAATTCGGATGTCTTGCGTCAACGAGCCGCGAAGCGGCGACATATGGTAGCCCGGGGTGAGCGAGCGC
>DATGYM010000415.1:0-5033 GCA_035297925.1 Pyrinomonadaceae bacterium
AGCGAGATCAACACGCGAAAGAGAAGGGACGCCTGCAGAAAAAAATAGAGGATCTCTTAAGCAAGCTGGAGCATCAGACGAGTGAAGAGAAAGGCGAAATGGGCGAGGCCGAAGTATACGCCGCGCTCAAGGGTGCTTTCCCGTCGGATGCTATTGAACGCATTGCAAAGGGTATGAATGGCGCCGATATCTTGCAGAAAGTTATCCAGGACGGCAAAGAGGTCGGGCGCATCGTTTATGAATGTAAGAACGCCAACACCTGGCAAAACGAGTGGATCAGCAAGGCGAAGCGATACAGATTGGATTACCAAACGCCATGGGTCGTTATTGCGGCTCGGACGTTGCCTCACGGTGAGAAGTCGTTTGTCGTTGAAAAAGGTGTGCCTGTAGTCAATTTTGGGCTCACGGCCAGCCTAGCGGAGATCGTGCGAGAGGCCGTCGGAGAGATCGGGCAGCTTCGCAACTCCCGTACTGATGGCGAAGCGAAGGCAGTTCAGATGTTCGAATACATTCTTAGCGACCATTTCATCAGCCGCTTCAAAGGTTTCGCTGAATCCATCGCTGCGCTTCGCGAGCATCAGAGTAAAGAACGACAGTGGCACAGTGAAGCTTGGAGCAAACAAACCCGCTACTACGACGAAATGGAGAATGAGCGCCGCGAAATAGCTGCACGAATGCTTGCTATTGCTGAGACGCCGACGAAGCCGATCCTCAAGGTTGTGGGCGGAACCTAGAACAATTCACTAGACAGACCGCCGAACAGGGGATGCTCAACATGGAACAGTACACAACGCGTCAAGGTCAGCTGATCAGGACCGACGCCGCATTCGATGCTTGGACTTCGGCTAATATGCCAGCAATGCTTCGTGCTCTACAAACTCCCACAAACCCAGTAGACCGTCACTTTTTACTCTTAACAATTGTTCAGCAGGCATACCGGAATCGAAATAACCCTGAGATGAGAAGCATACTTCTCAAGCACGCGCGTCAGCACGTTGACGAGTTCTCCGGGCTGGCAGGTCCACTCAAACAGGAGCTCGGCAAGTTACCTCAGGTTCCAACGTTTCCGTACCTGGCAACTGTTTTGACGGAGGATGGCCACTACGATGAAGCAATCGAGGTGTGCCGGAAGGCGATCAACTTTGGGCTAGACGACGGAACTAAGTCCGGGTTCGCCGGTAGAATTGAACGAATCAGAAAGAAGCAATACCGGACTGCAGGGTAAACTGGTCTAAAAACGGCCGCTCCACGGCTCAGCACAGACCTTAGTTCGCTTCCACGATAGCACTTGGAGGTCCATGATGGAGGCAATTGTAGAGCAAATTGTGCAGAATTTTGGGACTATATCGGAACAACAGATTTGCGAACTCGAATTCCAGGTTGCGACGAAGAACCCCGGCTCTTTGGAGCGCCATCTGCTTTATGAGCTGCGGGTTTCGAAATGCGTACACAATCTCCGGAAACTAGATACTCTTGTTTCCCGGTGGGGTGTCGCTCACTGTGGCGCGGGAGGAATGGGCTTGGACGCTGCGAAAACTTCTCCTCAATGGGCTATGGTAGCGGCTTTTTTGACCAAGTTGTATCACGGGAAGTTTGCTGAACTTGTTAAGGAGACGGTAACTACGACGATCGACGTTGCGTCCAAGCGGAAGAATAACACCGCGAAACAAAAGGCTCTTGACAAAGGAATTGGAACGCTTCGAGCGGCGGTGAAGGGATTGAGTGCCGACTATCCTGACCTCGACAACGAGGTTAAGCCATATTTAGCGAAGATCGAACAATTTCGGAATTCTATCCATGGACCAGCAGGCGAAAAACTGGGGCGAGTCGTTCAGGCGGAGCGACGCCCGTGAGGCGGCTGCTCCGCTTAAAGCCGAGTGTTGCGGGATCAGAGGAACGGAAGCCACACCGCGAATCATCTATGCGGTTCGCCGACAACATGATGGTCGTTTTGTGTACCTGGACACCGGCGAGGGATGGTCACTCTGCTCCATTCGTTATGTTTCTAAACGCAGCAAAAATTTTCAAGCGTTAATTCCCGGGATAGTTGGAAGCGACAAATGGAGGGGGGCGCAGTAGGCGCACTCACCCATTATGATCTTCGGGAGCTGCAAAAGGGGGCGATGAAAATGGGACTGTTCACAAATATTCTCAGCCGGGGAATTGGGAAAAGCAAAACGAGTGAAGCCAAATCTACAGCTTTTTTGCCAGGCCCGAAAACTTTTTCTATCGGCGTCGTGGGTGAGTCTCACTATCAGTCTGCGTTGGAATCTATTTGTGGTGGACGGACTGACCAAGGTCATGAAAAGATCGTAGAAGCCGTTCTACTGCATGAAGACAACAATCCATACGATAGCAAGGCAATACGCGTCGATATTCAAGGAAACACTGTAGGGTATCTGAGCCGAGAAAATGCCAGGCAGTACAGAAAGAGATTAGAGAAAGCTGGTCACAAGGGGATGACTGCCACATGCTTTGCGATGGTAGTGGGCGGTTGGGATCGTGGCAGTGGGGATAAAGGTCATTTTGGCGTCAGACTCGATCTCCCAAAGAACGCTGCGTCTAGCCACAAGCGACAAGACTATTACGTATATGTTCATAAGGACCCGGACGGCAACGTTTTTTATGTCGGGAAAGGAGCCGGTCAACGTGCTTGGTCACAAGACCATGACGCGGTCTGGCACAGATACGTCAGTGAAAAACTGGGCGGCCGGTATGAAGTGGAGATCATCAAAAATGAACTCAAGGAAGAGGAAGCGTTGGAATTGGAAAATGAGGTCATGCTGAAGCACGGCGACCGTCTTCTAAATTTGGGCAAGCCTGTAGGTGCAATGACCGTGAACGTGAGCATCGACGACAAAGGCAAACTGAATTTTGAGTCCGTATCGCAGCCATCAGACGCAAATACAACAGATCGGACAACTCGCTGGGAAGAACAGTCGCGCTATTGGGAACTACGAAAAAGTAATAAGGCGTTTATTGCAGCCACCAAGCCATTCGAGAAGACGGACTTAGAGACCGCCGCTAAAAGATATGAGGAAGCGCTCTTGAAGGTGAAAGAAAACGAGGAACTTGGCTGGCGTTTAGCCCGTTCCCCCGGACTGCGGGGCGAGTACGAAAATTTTCCGAAAAGAGGCGATATTGGCTTACTGAACCGCCTCATTTTGTGTTTGATGAAGCTCAATCGAGGCAATGACGCAAAGAGAGAAGCTGAGCAATATTTTGCGGCTTTTCCCGATGATCGCGACACTAGCACAGCTAAGGCGATAATTAATCGGCTTCGTAAAACTGGTTGAAAAGCGCACTTAGTGTATTGGTTTAGGCACCGAGAAGAATGGGAATCTGTAGGAAACCACTTGCCCCGTTAGCTCTGTGGTGACGGCGTGACAGTGAGAATTAAAGCCAAATCCCGTATCTATCACTGCCAGCTGACAGGAGGTGTCCGCGCCGGGTCGGACCAGCGCAAGATATTGATTCATTATTGGAAGTTTGCAATATAGGCGCGGATTAGAGGCTTAGAGCGCGTTTTTTCGACGTGAAAAGGTCCCGCTCTCAGACACAATTTCTAGACCGGCGACGAGTCTAAACGGCGGCGAAATAGTCAACCATTATTTGGGGAATTTTCTGATAGTGATCGTCGGTGGTCACAACGCTCAACCCATATTCCATTGCGGTCGCCGCTATCCAAATGTCATTTGTGGGTATCGGGGTGCCGGCCTGCCACAACCCGTTGAGGATGATTGCGTATCGTTCAGACGTTTCTTCGGTGACATCCAGGAGTCCAACGCGCGGAGACGCGAGAAATCGGCGCAGTTCCGCCTCATTCTTTTTTCGCCGGCTGCCTTTGATGAACCCGGCTGTAAGCTCGCCGATCACGATGGAATTGAGAAAAATCTCCTCGTTTGCGCGGACGGCACGTCGGATACGCTCATGGCCCCGCATGAACGCCGAATAGGCTGAGGTATCCAACAGCAAACGCATTATTTCCACAACTCCGGATCGATAGTCCGCTGGGCTGCCAAAGCTTTATTAAATTCGGCGGCCTCCTTCTTGGTCCAGGAGCCGGCAAGGCTATCGAGGTCATCATATTCTTTTATTTCCGGCTTTCTTTTCTTATGCGCTTCACTCTTTCGCTCAAGCAGGCTTATGACCGCTTTATTGATGCTTGTGCGCTGCCGGTCTGCTTCTTTGCGCACGATCTTTTCAATTTCCGGCGGCAGATTCCTCAATGTGATCGCTTTCATGATCTCCCCTCCCAATTGTGCATCACCTATGCAGCGTAATGATGCATCGTAACACGACTTTAGGATCGAACCAATATGCGAGGCGGAGAAGAAAAGGGGACAGGCTACTTTCCCGCTGATGTCGGCACCTCGGAGCCCGGCATAACAATCATTACAAATCTTGGGATTGGTTGTTTGATGGGCTTGGTCGCGGGTTGGAAAAATATTCAGAGCAATGGTGCGGGATCGTACTAAGAAAGCAGTTCCAACGCGTCACCCCGAATGTTTTCATCAGAAAAATCCAGTTCACCATTCGCCTGGATTCCCGTTGAAAGCATGCGGGAATGACGGAAACTGACAGCTCGGCCGATTAACGAACGCGCTTTTTTAAAGGAACGCACCCCGCCATCTCCCCCCTTCAAAAAAGCTCATGGCAGGCATTGGAAGGGCGAGGAAAGTTTTCGATCAAAGAAATGTTATTGCCGTGAGCATCGAGTCGTTAGTCAATTTGTTGAAAATATTAGAGACTTGCGTTAATTTGACAGCGTCGTGGGGTGGAAGTCTTGATCGCTGGGCGAATTTCTACTCACCACATCACGTAAACTCGATACGTTCGGTTGCAGAGCGTCTAACGCCGCCGAACATCGCACCATAAAACTCAAAAAAGTGGATTTACGTAGGGAGGTTTCCCGATGGCATCCTCGAAACAAGTTGTGGGCAATCCAACACCACGGGTGGAGGGCGAGCTCAAGGTCAGCGGCGAGGCGCGGTATGCAGTCGATATTACTCTGCCGGGAATGTTATGGGGCA
>DATGYM010000416.1:0-4466 GCA_035297925.1 Pyrinomonadaceae bacterium
GTGGAGCCACTGGAGAAAAAGCCCTGGGGGTTGAGGCAGTTCACCGTTGAGGACCTGGACGGAAACCGTTTCTATTTTCACTGTGACTGAGCAGGGGTTGTCAGTTGTCATCACGGCTGTCTGCGCTTCAAACAATTCCGGTCTTGCGCCAACGAGCCGCGAAGCGGCGACATATGGTAGCCCGGGGTGAGCGAGCGCAGCGAGCGTAACCCCGGGATGACGTCCCCCTAAAGATCCAAAGCCCGCGAAGCGAGCGACAGAACTAAACGCAGGTCTATTCAACCTTGAGTCCTTGGCCGGTCGCTACCGCTGCCGGTTCTGACACACGCTCCCGCAGCTCCGGTCCAACGAGTTGTTGGGCGGTCGCACCGCGTCGGCGGTTACGACTCAGCCGACGCTTCCGGGGGCGGCCAGGCGCCGATCCGCTGCCGCAACGCAACGATTTTGCCAAGGTGATATGCGTTATGTACCGCCACACTGTTCAGCTCGTCGGCCAGTGTCACGCCCGGCTCTACCTCGAGCGCCAACCGGTCAGGCGTGTGCCCCAACGCTGCCGCAGCGCGAGCGCCTTCCAGGAACACTCGTACCAAGTCGTGCCATTGGTGCTCGTGCTCTGGTGCCGCGCTCGGGTAGAAGTCGCCGGCCGGTTCGCCCGGCACGATGACACTCTGCTGGTACCCCACAACGTGCCACAGCTCCTCGTAGATTGAGTGCGACGCACCGTCCGGACATAGCGTGACTTGCTTGAGCGTTAGCCCGGACAGCAGGTGGGCTCGCTCGGGGAACTCGCCGACCAGAAACAGATGTTCCAGGTTATGCACCACTTCGCTCCTTTTCTCGCCATGTTCGTCACTGCGATACGGTAGCCGCCCAACAGTTGAGTTCAGGTGGCCGCGCGAGTCGCGACAATCTGAGAGAAGGAAGACTTGATGAAGGACACGCAATCGCGGCTCACCTGCAACGATTTGTTCGACAGCGCTTCACCGGATTGCGTACTCCAATGAAACAATCCCGGTATGGTAAACTTTGTGAGCCGTGAGGTGAAGTTTCTTTTGCCTGGCGGGCGGCGCCAGCAGAGGAATCCCTCCGCCGAGAAGGACCGGGATGATGCCCACCTCAACTGTATCTACCAACCCTGATTCGAGGAGACTGCAAAAGAGAGAACCGCCACCGAACAGCCAGATGTCCTTGCCCGGCTCCGCTCGTAGGGCAGCCACTGTCTCCTCAGATTTCTCGGCCACGACCGTCACCCCCGGGTAGTCCTGCTGTTGCAGCGTCCGCGAGAAAACGAAGGTCTTCATCCCAGGCGTCTCGCCCCTACCTGCCCGGACCATCATCTCGAACGTCCGGCGGCCTATGAGGAACGTGTCGAACTGCTGGAACAGCGCGCGGAAATCGATCTCCGGGTTCATGATGATCCAGTCCGCCTCGCCCTTCGGACCGGCGATGTAACCGTCCAAACTAGCCACAACTGAATAGCGAACACGTCGCATAACCTCTCCATGCAAAATTCGCGCTGTCGAACGTTGCGCTTCAGCGGCGAGCGATCAGCATTCAGCCTGCGGGGACCAGAACTAGTTGAGAAGCACGCTATCGCGCCGTCAGCTGCAAGGCTTTGTTCGATGGCGGTGCGGATTGATCACGCAACTTTCAAATAAAGTCTGCAGCACTTGTAATCAATCACCGCCGACGTTTGCCTCAAAATGTCTGCGCCAAGGACGCCATCACAGCATTCTTCGCCTTTCATCTCGACAATCATATTGATGTAAGAGAAATCAACAAGCCAAGTTTCAAAATCTGTCAGATGTAACGAACCAATTTTCAGGCTTTCCAATTTGCTTAACGCCTTGGTCTTCTTTGGAAGGGCCAAACTTGCTGCTTGTTCTACTCTACCGGATATCAAGCCCAGCCGTTCCGCGCAGCTTTCGGCAACGCATGTCCGAGATGCCCCCGTATCCACTATCAACGTTACATCCTGTCCGTTAGCCTTAGCTTGAATCACAATATGATTTACACGGGTTATCGTGAAGGGGACCTCAATATACCCCAGGGATTTCAAGTAGGCGGGGAGGTTCATTGACCCTCAGATTTCATTTCCGTTTACATACGAGCGAGCCATCGAACGCTGCGCTTCAGCTGCGGCGCGCGATCAGCATTCAGCCTGCGGGGACCAGAACTAGTTGAGAAGCACGCTATCGCGCCGTCAGCTGCAAGGCTTTGTTGGGCCGCCCATGATTGAAACCATTCAACCAGCTTTCTGTGCGCGACCGGAGCGATTCAACATTCGCACTTCAACATGACTCTCATTCACCGTAGGTGACAACGCGGAGCGGCGCGACATTTTCTCAAGATTATTTTGTCAAAACCAGAGCGCGAAGCAGCCCACTCCGCTGGTCGGCTTGAACCGCTGGTTGGGCCTAGTGATCACACCACTGAGATTCACAAGGGACTCCATCCCCGTCGCCGTCCATTTCTGTTCCGGGACAATTCTGGATGTAGAAGGTGGCTTCTTCACACGACGACATCTCGGAACAGCGTGTCTTGCCTTCACAACGAAACTGCGTCTGGCTTGGCACGGGCTGCTGAGGCCGCTCCGACGGCTCTTGAGACGTTCGCCCACAAGCGCAAACCGAAGCTACGAGCCAGACACCGATAAGTAGAAAAGCTCCGTTCATAGTGTTAGGCCCAACGCCTGCGCTCAGCGGCGGCGCGTGCCGCCGTCCGCTGCAGCGCGTGGTTATGCTCCGTGCCTCGAGGTTGCTTGGCGAACGAACAAGCGGCAGAGGCTCCTTCAGCCCGCCTCACCTGCGACTCGTTGCCCCATGTTCACGCCCACCCAACACTACGTTGGCGATCACAGATGATATCGCCACGGCCGCGAGTGTGGCGAGAAGATCCAGAACGTCGAAGGTGTACCGCACTCCATGCAGGATGCCCGGGCGCGGAAGCAGCTGAACTAATTCCAGACCCACGGAAATGACCCCGACCAATATGGCCGTTTGGGCAACGGTCAGCCGTGACAACCTGCCCGGGTGAGAGAGCAGAAGGAAAAGTAGGCCGGAAGGACCCAGCAGGCTTGGAGCTACCCCAACCACCATGCTTCCGGCCGCCGTAGAGTATCGAAGGAGCTTCACCGGAATAATGAGCAGGAGCAGCACCGCTCCAACGTAGCCGAGAGTGTGCCGCTCTCGACTGACATGAGGTGCGTCGACGTTCATGTCGTCACCCGGCAGATTCCGATTCAGAGAGCATAACGCCTGCCTTCAGCTGCGGCGCGTGATCAGCATTCAAGCTGGAGGAAACAAGGCTCCTTGAGAAGCATGCTATCGCGCCGTCAGCTGCAAGGCTTTGTTCGATGGCGCGTTGAAAGCATGAGCTATTTTCCTTTGATCTTCTTGAAAGCCTCCCACGTCATAATATAGTTGATTGTTCCGTCGGTTTCGATTTGAAAGACATACTGCTTCGTCGCTATCAACTCAGGTATCGAGGGGTGTCTGCTCAGAACGTGAAATACGTCTGTGTCTTCTGGAATGTCATCGACGACGGCGGTGTGAAAACTACCTTGAAGGCCCTGAGATGTTGGCGGTGCCGAGAATTCAATAATGGAAATGTGCAGCTGCCGCTTTTCCATAATCTTCGAACCATCTGTGGAGACCAGATACCGTGCATCTCCCCCCAGCGGGAAAATGCCTTCTTTGGTTTGGGCAGGGACGACGTACACATATATTTGAGTGGAGTCAGCCGGTAGGACGGCAACGTTGTAAGGTCGGGGCGCGCCTTTGAAATCTGCTAATGAGATGTCAATAGCCTTGGCCGCGGAAAGACAAAAGCCAGTATCTTCTTTCGGCTTTTCGAATTTCTTTACACTGAACTCTTTTGCGTTCGTGCCCTGAGTGGCCTCATACGCAATGAGGAACTTGTCGCGCTTTTCATTCAAGCGACCAAAAGCAACAATCCAAACGTCGCCATTTTTCCTGGCAATATAACGTCCAACGCTGCCTTCAGCGGGTTTCAAGGCGACGACTGCATCGCTGGCATACCATGCGGCGACATCATATGCCGCAAGCTGTCTTCCTCTTTCGGTGATCTGCGCCAACTCGGCTTTTGATGGTGGACTAGTCCTCTGCGTTGAAGCAGGAACCACCGAGAACAGAAGCACTAGAGTGAGAACTATTAGTCTATACATTTGTCCTTCGCCAGAGATAGCCATCGAACGCTGGCCTTCAGCTGCGGCGCGCGCTCAGCATTCAAGCTGAAGGAATAAGACTACTTGAGAGACATGCTATCGCGCCGTCAGCTGCAAGGCTTTGTTGGGCGCAGGGGGGACACGCTCCCGCCGCTCGTGTCCAACGAGTTGTTGGGCGGCGCCCGAACAAGAAAGTGAGCGATGCATAAGCTCAATTCGGATGTCTTGCGTCAACGAGCCGCGAAGCGGCGACATATGGTAGCCCGGGGTGAGCGAGCGC
>DATGYM010000417.1:0-16912 GCA_035297925.1 Pyrinomonadaceae bacterium
GTATTTATTGCCACTTCCCGAACCCGCTCACGAGGCTTTGCGTCCAACCTCAATCCGTACGGCCCGAGTGCGTATATTTGATGATTTCAACGTCAGACAGTGCAATCAGCCCCTCGTCAACCATCTCATCAAGCACGGGCAAGACGCCGCGAATTTTTTCCTCAGTATCAATTACAGAGAGCATGATAGGTAGATCACTCGATAAGCCTAGAAAGCCAGGGCGGTGCACGCGATTCTGTGCTCCGTAACCAATTAGGCCTCGATAGACCGTGGCGCCCGCAATATCCATCATTCGCAGTTTCTTTACGATGGCTTCGTGCAGCGGCGCATCTTCCCAGCGATCATCCTCGCCAATATAAATTCGCAGTAGCTTTGCGTGTCCTTCAAGTTTTTCATGTTTCACAGCCTGCGCCTCCTCTGGTTGCTGCGTGGAATGCTTGATCACTTCCGTGTCCTGCACTTCGATCAACCCCTTGTCTACCATGTCATAGATCCAGGGCAGCAAAGCGCTGATCTTCTGCTCAGAGTCGACGATCTCAACACGCATGGGCACATCTTCGCTGATGCTGAATAAATGGGCTTCATGGACTTTGCCACTCTGTCCATAACCCGACACTGCTTTTGTCACAGTGGCGCCGGCGCAGCCGTGACGATGGGCAAACTGCACAATGGCCTCATACAACGGCTTGCTCTTGTAGTGTTGCAGCGTGTTGACGTAAACGACCAGTTTTTTGGCCGGACCTTTTTGCAGCATTTAGCCCTCTCTCCTCTCCTGTTCTCCCTCACAGGCAATCATAGTTGACTGTATTGCGACCAATCCGTGATCACCGAGCATCTCCGCGACCAGAAGTGCTGCTTGCTCCACTTTCGCAGGTTCATCGATTGCCTCGATGATAATCGGCAAATTCTCCATTTGGATCTCGTTCTGAATTGTGTGAACACGACGCTGGATGCCAAAGCTCATTACGCCTTTGGTCAGGGTTGCCCCGGCAATCCCGGCCTTGAGAAGAGTCAGCACAACCTCTCTATAAAGCGGATGATGCGCATGTCGTTCGTCTTCGCCAACTGAAATAGTCAGCTTCATTGCCGGCTTTAGTTCTGGTTTCATTCGCTCACACGCTTTTTGATTTGCTCTCTGTGCTCATTGCCGGAGAGGGATTCAATGTCGCGCTCTAGTGTAGAGTCCACGTCACGCGAATACCCATCGGCAACGCGGCCCGCTACCGGCACACCGGCAAACTGGCGCGCGAGGACCATGCCCGCCCATACTGCGCCAAAGCCGATTGCAAAACTCAACACCACGTACAGAAAGGCATAGATAAAGTCCCTGCCTTCAAGTAGCCGGGCGGTTTCATATTCAAAAGTTGAAAACGTGGTATATGCACCCACAAAGCCCACCGCAACCGCGAGCCTGACATGCGGGTTAATAGGTATGCGCTCGGTCACAAGCGTTAGAAAGAATCCGATAATGAAGGAGCCAGTGACGTTGATAACAAAAGTTGCCGTCGGGAACGGCTGCGCAGCACGGCCCAGTCCCGATAGAGTCAGGTAGTAACGCAACATAGCTCCCACGGCGCCGCCTGCGGCCACCGCCAGATATTTCGTCAAAGTGTCCACACTGTTCTCCCTAAGGCCTCAATTCTGTCAATCGATGGCCTGAACGCAAAAAACTCCTTTCCATGCGGCAAGAATCGCGCTGAAAAGGAGTCATCAATCTTGGCCCTTCAGGCCTCGATGGTTATAAGGCGAACTCCATCGCCTGGGCAAATCTGACGGGCATGTTACACCAGTGAGCCGAGTACCTCATAGTGCGAGAGCGTTCTTTCAACCGAGCTGGTTCGAGTGAAAGTCTCGGAAGCTCAAACTGGACTACCAGAAGCGGTGTCTCAGTTTGCTTTACTCTCAGCACACGGCAATCCTATTACCATATCTCGCGACATAAAAAAAAGTCCGTGACGTGTTGTTTTGGACATTGGTCAGGTATAACGACAACGACCAGGTCCGACTTCATTCCGAGGCAATTTACCAATTTCCTCCGGCATGGCCCGTAAGCCCCTCGAATAACTCACTTCGAGGCGGGCGAGAAGCCCATCCTTTCCATTTCGGCTACCTCGTTTTTGCAACTTGATTCTTTAAGGAGGTCTTTTAGTTATGGGGAACCAACGAAGAACGCCAACTGTTATGTTGGCGATCATGTTCCTTCTTTCATGCGTGATAACAGGCCAAACATTCGCCATTCCGCAAGGCGGCCGCATCATCAAAGAAGTTCGGCACGAGCTGGCAACGCTGCCTTATTACGGCGTGTTTGACTGGCTGGAATTTGAGGTGCAGCCGGATAAAACCGTGGTGTTGCGGGGACAAGTTGTGCGGCCGACTACAAAGTCAGATGCGGAAGCTCGGGTAAAAGACATTGATGGCGTGTCGAAGGTGGTAAATGAGATTCGCGTGCTTCCCCTTTCGCCGCACGACGATCGCTTAAGAGTGGCTCTGTATAGATCGATCTACAACTGGAATTCGCCACTGTTTCGCTATGCGACTCAGGCGGTGCCACCGATTCACATCATCGTTGAGCGCGGCCGCGCCACACTTAAAGGTATCGTCGCTAGCAGGGGTGATGCGCAACTGGCTTTCATAAGAGCCCGCGGTGTTCCGGGCCTGTTCGACGTGAAGAGCGAATTGCAGATTGAGAGCGAGATGCCGCGTTAGTGCGCCCACGAACCATAGCAGCCTCGTTCGTCCGGGAAAAAAATTCTGTCCGCCGGAACATGCATATATACTCATATCACTTGCTCGGATCGGAAACTTTACATTTTCATTATTAGGGCTTAGCCTAATATTATTCCCTCGAAAAGAGAGTCCTGCTGGAACCCCCATTGCGCTCATCGCAGGCATCGATAACGGATAGCGGCGACGTTCAAATAGTTCTTTTCAGGGTTGATAAAACTAACAATTGAAAGGAGTCGACAATGGCAAGTCCTGCAAGTATCAGCGGACATCCTATCCACCCGGCGATCATCCCATTTCCAATAGCACTTTGGGTTTTCTCACTCGTCGCTGATGTGATTTATCTCTGGCGCGGCAATCTAGTATGGAGGAACTACATAGCCTTCTACACTATGCTGGCCGGTATCATCGGCGCCGCCGTAGCCGCCGTTCCGGGTTTTATCGACTGGCTCTCGCTCAAAGATCCTAACGTAGTCAGAATTGCAAACTGGCACGCGCGCCTCAACGTGGTCGCGTTATTAATCTTCGCCGCAAGCTTTTATTTGCGGACCGCTAGCGGCGCGCGGTTTGTCAGCGGGAGTTACACCATTCCTATCGGGCTGTCCGTGCTTGGCGTTATCTTGATCTCGATCGCCGGTTACCTGGGCGGTGAAATGGTTTTCAAGCACGGTGTAGCGGTCGATTTACAATCTGGCGATCGTTAGGAACATGCGCAACGACAGAAGGAACGGCAATCTGTTGAAGGGATTGGCGGCGGGACTAGCCGGCGGGCTGGTCGCCTCGTGGGCGATGAACCAATTTCAAGCCGCATGGAGCAAAGCAGTACAAGGCTTTGAAAAGCCGCACGGTGCGCAATCAATGCAGCCAAGCGAAGGCGAGAATGCCGAGAAACAATCGGCGGAGGGTAAAGAGAATCAGGATGACGCGACCGTCAAAGTTGCCAGAGCCATTTCCGAAGGCATCTTCGGCCACGAGTTAAAGGACAACGAAAAGAAACCTGCGGGCGCGGTGGTTCATTACGCGTTTGGCACTGCGACCGGCGGATTGTACGGAGCCATCGCGGAAATTACTCCTGAAGTAACCACGGCTGCGGGACTGCCTTTCGGAGCGGCTTTCTGGCTAGTGGCAGATGAAATTGCAGTACCACTGCTGGGACTCTCAAAAGGCCCTACTGAATATTCCCTGTCTACGCATGCGTATGCCTTCGCCTCGCATCTCGTCTATGGCCTGACCGCCGAAGTTACACGACGGGTGGTTAGGTCCGCGCTCATTAGGACGACATGAGCAGCATCGAGTTCTTTTGTAACCTGGCTGAAGCAGCGACGCCGCTCCCGCACTTCTGGGAGCATACGGTCGGCAGCGATCATGCACGTGTCGCTTTGCGTGCTGATTGGCAACGCCAGTTGCAACGCTCTCACCTTGAGTTGGGCTTCAAGTACGTGCGCTTTCACGGATTGCTCTCTGACGATATGGGCACGCTCGTCCGAGAAAATGACAAGCTGCTCTATTCGTTCTTTAACGCCGACCAAATCTTTGACTTTCTTCTCTCGATTGGGATGAAGCCTTTCGTGGAATTGAGTTTCATGCCAAAAGCGCTCGCCTCCGGTAGGAAGACCGTTTTCAACTATGAAGCGAATGTGACGCCGCCCATAGACTATAAGCAATGGGCGACTTTAATAAACCGCCTGGTGACTCATTGGGTTGATCGCTATGGTGTGGCCGAGGTGGCCGAATGGTTTTTTGAAGTCTGGAACGAGCCAAATTTGAAGGCGTTCTGGGCTGGCACTCAACGGGACTATTTCAACTTGTATCGTTACACCACCGAAGCTATCAAGCAGGTGGACGGATCGCTTCGCGTCGGTGGCCCGGCTACGGCCAGGAGCGAGTGGATCGAGGAATTTGTTGACTTCTGCGAGCAGAACAAGGTACCGGCAGACTTCATCAGTACACACCAATATCCTACTGATGCCCTGGGAAGTGCGGACGACGATACTGAACTTCAACTCTTCAAGAGCCAACGCGGACTCATGCGCGAAGTGGCCCAGGACACTCGCAGGCGCGCGCGCGGGAGACCGGTTTACTACACCGAATGGAACTCTTCATCGAATCCGAAAGACCCGCTCCACGACGCATCGTACGCCGCAGCATTCGCTGTTGCTACCACAATGGAGGCGAATGGTCTGGTTGAAGGCTACAGCTTCTGGACCTTCTCAGACATCTTCGAAGAGAACTACTTTCCGTCGACGCCTTTTCACGGCGGCTTTGGTTTGCTGAACCTGCATGGAATTCCGAAACCAACCTATCGCGCCTTCGAACTGCTTCATCAACTCGGTAACGAGCGACTGCTCGTCGATGGCATTCATGAAACTGTTGATTGCTCAGTTATCCCAGCAGACTCGACTGTGACAGTTCTGCTCACCAATCACTCGACGCCGGGCCACTCCATTGAGACTGAGCACATCAACTTGCGCCTGGATAATGCGCCGGCGCCTGCAGAAGCGCACATCGAGCGAATTGATCGTGAGCATTCGAATCCGAAACTCTTGTGGGAAGAGCTGGGTCAGCCCAACTATTTAACCGCGAAAAATGTCGAGCAACTTCAAGCAGCATCACAGCTCGTGAAAGAACGGCAGTCTGTGACCTATGAAGACGGCGCAATCTTCCTGAAAACAGAATTACCTCCGCATGCTGTCGCGGCAATTACTATCGCCCTTGGACCCAATCGAGCGTAGCCGAACTATGAAGGTGTTAGAGCCATCACTAAGTGACGAAGACCTCGCTCGGCTGGAACGCGATACCTTCAAATACTTTGCGAACGAGATGAATCCAGACAACGGACTCTTCCCGGACAATACGCGCCAGGGAGCACCGAGTTCCATTGCTGTGGCTGGGTTCGCGCTGACTGCTTACCCGATTGCCGTTGAGCGAGGCTACCTGGCCCGAGCTGAAGCAATCAAACGCGCTTTGATCAGTCTGCGCTTCTTCCATGATCAGCCGCAGGGAACTGGGTCTGACGCAATTGGTTATAAGGGCTTCTACTATCACTTCCTGGACATGAAGACCGGCAGGCGCGTTTGGAACTCGGAAATCTCAACCATTGATACGACCTACGTTCTGGCGGGGGCACTCGCGGCTGCAATGTATTTCGACGGCAATACAAAAGAGGAACGTGAGCTCCGCAAGCTTGCGGAGAAACTCTATTCCCGTGCTGACTGGCATTGGGCGCAGAATGGCGGTCTCACCGTGACGCATGGATGGAAACCGGAGACGGGATTTATCAAGTATCGGTGGACCGGATACAGCGAAGCGTTGATCCTATACGTTCTTGGCCTGGCATCTCCTACTTTCCCCCTTCCCGAAGAGAGTTACCGCGCATGGACCAGAACGTACAAATGGAAGAGGCTTTATGGACATGAGTTTCTCTATGCCGGACCGTTATTCATTCACCAACTATCACACATGTGGATAGATTTCCGCGGCATACAGGATGAGTACATGAGCGGTAAGGCGATTGATTACTTCGAAAACACCCGCCGAGCGATCTATGCGCAGCAGACTTATGCGATGCGCAATCCGAAAAAGTTAAGGGGCTACGATCGTTATTGCTGGGGAGTCACTGCCAGTGATGGTCCCGGCCCGGCAGTTCGGAGGATCAATGGCAGAACGGTGCGTTTCTACGATTATGTTGCACGTTCCATTCCTTTCGGTCCCGACGACGGCACGATCGCGCCCTGGGCGGTGGCTGGCTCTTTACCATTTGCTCCCGAAGTTGTGCTGCCATCCCTCAAACGCATTAACAGGGATTATCCTGACATGACCAGCAAGTATGGATTCAAGTGCAGCTATAACCCAACATTTACCTCAAGCGCTCGAAAACAAAAAGCCTGGGTCTCTCAAGGGTATTATGGCCTCGATCAGGGGCCCATTGTAATGATGATCGAAAACTACAGATCGGGTTTGCTTTGGCGTTTGATGCGCCGTTGTCCATACATCGTCACGGGCCTGCGACGCGCCGGATTTCAAGGTGGTTGGTTAGGAACGGGTGGATGAGTCGCTGACACTCGAGGTAGCAGCCGGACCGAAATTAAGCTACTGACTTCAGGTTGAGTCAGCCTCCGGCGCAATCCGAATCAACCCGACCGTTGAGAGTTGGTTTCGAAGCTTTCCATCACGCCGGATTCCTTGACGACGTTCGATGAACGATCCTAATGTTGGCGATCTACTTGATTAGCGGCCTATTCGATCCAGGGCGACACCGGGGATCGTCGCCGTGCAAACTGGATTTGGCGGCATGCGCATAGTCGACATGCTGGTTGGCGAGCAGTTGCCCAGAATCTGTTAAGGATTCTACGTTATACAAAAGGGATGGAAACTTCATTAACATCAGTTGGCGTTTTTGCCTTACTCGGCCTGGGAATCGTGTTTGGTCTCAAGCACGCGACCGAAGTCGATCACGTGGTGGCCGTCTCAACCATCGTTAGTGAACATCGCAGCGTCTTTCGATCGGCACTCGTCGGCGGCTTGTGGGGTGTAGGGCATACCGCTTCGCTGCTGGTCGTTGGCGTTGTAGTACTTGTGTTTCGGGCAACCATTCCGGCGCCGGTCGCCAGGTGGCTGGAGTTTGGTGTGGCGTTGATGATTATCGGACTGGGCGTGCTGGCGATGGTGCGCCTGTTGCACCGCCGCTCTGATGTTCACGTGCATAAGCACAGCCATGATGGACAGACGCACGTGCACGTCCATTTTCACGAGGTGACAACGAGGCACGGTCAGGGTCAGTCGTCAACTCATACTCATGCTGTCTCATCCATTGGTATCAAACCTGTGCTGGTTGGAACGATGCACGGTCTCGCCGGATCGGGGGCCTTAACACTTCTCGTCTTGACTCAAATCAAGTCGGCCTGGTTGGGTCTGCTTTATCTCGCAATCTTTGGGGTTGGCTCGATCGCCGGTATGCTGCTGATGTCAGGCTTAATCGGATTTCCTTTTGCCTTAACCTCGCGAAACCTCTCTGGACTTCATCATCGTCTACAGGCTGCGGCGGCAGGACTGAGCATCACCTTTGGAGTCTGGTATGCGTATCAGACCGGTCTTGTTTCAGGCTTCTTCTAGCCACGTTATTCCGAATGGATGAACCAGCCTGTCGGGAATATTCAACACGCGGAAAAGGTAAGAACAGCGGGTGTGCCGGTGTCTCGGCGATCAGAGAGCAAGCTGAGGCGAACAGACCCAAAATAATTTAGGTTTTCGGAGAAAGATGCTCACTCAGACCACAGCAAAAGCGTTTGCCTCGGAGTGGATCGAGGCCTGGAACCGCCACGACCTCGACCGCATCCTGGCGCATTATTCCGATGACTTCGAATTCTCATCCCCGCTTATTGCGCAGATTGCTGACGAGCCATCAGGCAGGCTGCGCGGGAAGAAGCCGGTTGGGGAGTATTGGGCTAAGGCTCTTGGGCGTATTCCTAACCTGCGGTTCAAACTGGTGTCGACACTTTGGGGTGTGAGTAGTGTTGTCGTTCATTACGAGCGCCACGACGGCCGTTTGGCTTCAGAGTGGTTTGAGTTCGGAGAGGACGGCAAGGTGATCCGGTCAGCGGCACACTATTCGAGTTAGGCGCAACTGAGGCTTGGAGCCGGAACCCAGCAATTGAGTGTCAGTGGTATGGCATGCGCCCACGACGCCATTCGCTTGGACGCTAAGAGCATTGGTCGCCAACTTCAGTCTGAAAGGTAAGATGAAATGTTGCCCATTCGCGGTCTTTACGAAGTAGCCATCCATGTCAGTGACCTCGCTAAGTCCGAGGCGTTCTACCGGGAAACTCTGGGACTTGAAGTTGGTCTCAGGGACGAGCAGCGCAGGTGGTTGTTCCTGAGAGCGGGTGGGCAAGCCGGCATGGTTGTACTCCAGGAAGACAAGGGAACGTGGCCCACGCAGCACTTCGCTTTCTTGATCGAGGAAGCGGATATCGAAGCAATAGTCACATCCCTGCAGCAGCGAGGCGTTTCTGTCGAGGGGCCTGTGTACCACGAGTGGATGCCGGCAAAGTCCGTTTACTTTTCCGACCCCGACGGTCACGATTTGGAGCTTTGTGCTCCGGTGCCTGCAGCATGACTTGCGAGCGTCGTCCTCGCCTCGATTAAGTCTCGGTGTATCAGACCCTTTTGTGAGCCGGCCATAGGTCTCGTCGAGCATTCTCTGCGCTTCGTCTTTTGCTTCTGAGAAATTCTGCAACCAGAATGATCCATACCACGTGGAAGCAGCGGCAGTCCCCGTCCGTCTTCCTCCGACACTGACGCGGCGTACCGGCTGATGCGGCTCTGCCACGGACATGGTTTACGACCATTCGCGTCAACGAAAGCACCGCTTACGTATCTGTTATTGGCACTGCGTCAACCCACGGCCTAAGATGCAGAGCGTTCAGAACAAACGGAGAAAATGCTGATGAAGGAAAGGCAACCACCGGCAATCGGCCCTGGGTGCCGACCCAGCATTCTGGCGGCGTAGCGGTAGGGACAAGTGATGGGTTAGTTTGAGGATTACGCAATGACAGACCTAAAGGGAACGGTTGCTCTCGTTACCGGCGCTACGCATGGCGTGGGTAGAGGCGTTGCACTTGAGTTAGCTGAAGCTGGCGCAACTGTGTATGCGACCGGCCGTACTGCGTCGGAGGAAACATTCTCTCCGCGTACCGGAATCATTCCTGTCCGCTGTGACCAAACCCGTGACTCAGAGGTTGAGACGTTGTTTCGCCAGATAACTAAAGAGCAGGGACGTCTGGATATTTTGGTGAACAGTGCCTGGAGTGGTTATGAGAACATGATGGAGAATGGCCGATTTACATGGAGCTTACCCTTTTGGGAGCAACCACTCTGGCGCTGGGAAGCGATGGTCACTTCAGGCGTGCTAGCAAGCTACCTCGCAAGTACGCAGGCTGCGCGGCTCATGATTGCTCAGCAAAGTGGCTTGATCGTTAATGTTTCCTTTTGGGCAGCCCGGAAACACATCGGCAACGTAGCTTACGGCGTATCGAAGGCCGCCACCGATAAGATGACGGCGGACACGGCACATGAACTCCACAAGTACAATGTCGCGGTCGTCTCGTTGTATCCGGGTATGGTCAGAACTGAGAAGGTAATGGAAGCAGCTGCCTACCTGGACCTGACTAATTCTGAATCGCCACAATTCATTGGTCGGGCAGTTGCGGCGTTGGCGACAGACTCGAATATCATGGAGAAATCAGGAAGTGTTCTCGTCGCGGCGGCCCTGGCTCGGGAGTATGGCTTCACGGATACAGACGGGAAGCAGCCTCGGCCATTAACTCTTGAAGAAGTTTAGTTTCGAAAGCAATAAACTCGATTTAGCGTTGTGCTTTCTCAGACAAGACTGCTCAGCCTTGGAAGACATACCTGGCAGGACGCAAGCTACTCCACTTGTTGGAGGTTGAGCGCGATCCGCACGCCGTTGACAACAACAATACTTTGGCTGATCAGCTCCTGGTTCGTAATGTCTGCGTCTGCAAACTTACGCAAGGCTTTGAGCGGACACACGAACTCCACCGCTTCGGACGAGTGTCCAGCAGTTCCAGTCAAGTCATTCAGAACGGTGATGTCAAGACCGCCAAGTTCTGCGTCATCCGGAATGCGTTCAAGGATTGACTTCAGTTGCGGCGCCAGAAAAAGATCAAAACTACGCGCTGCTCGCTTGTAGATCGACGTAGCCTCCTTGTCGAAAGTATTCGGATTGCGAAGCGTTAACTGAAGAACTATCTGATTGCGGAAAACTGCAAGTGACGGTGACGCATACGCCACCAAATGATAGGTGGACTGCCCAGTAGTGGCCAGGGCATCGAGTTGGGACTTGTATTTGGTTTCGAGACGCTCGGCGTCCGCTCGAGTACGCACCACGGTCGCTATCCCTGGCATCTGCTTGCTGGCGGTTTCAGAAGTATCACTCTCGTCCTGCCCAGTGCGCGCAAAATTCACAGGGTCAGACGAAGTTGAAGGCACACCTTGCTTTTGGTTCGCGGCCGTTGCTGGTTGCTTCACCGATCGTTGAAGCGTTGCAACGTCGAAAGGCTCACTTCCGCTAAGCGCCAAACCAAATGGCTGCCCATTGAGGAATATCTCCGAGCGATTAAGTATCTGCTGCCGCTCCGAATCGGTTGGTGCTTTCGTATAACGCAAGGCATCGACCTTATTTAGAACTGCGACCAGGATTTCCTTCCCTTCGTATTCATAGTGCGCGGCCTTCCTGCGTACGTGGTAACAAATCTCAAAGCCAACCGCGTCAAACTCATCGGCGGCCGAGAAATATCCCGGCAAGATCTTCAGAAGCTGGTAGACGACGTCATCAAAGACCCGGCTGCTACGTTGATTGGATGTCAGACGATCGGCATCGAACGCGGCCTGGTAGTTCCCCGTCACTTTCAAGACTGTTTGATCGTGGAAGTTAACAAATTCCAAGCCACGCCCATCGACGCCGGTTTGCGACCTGGGGTCCGAATTGACATAACGGTTCAACGAAAAAGGAAAGGAATATGTCAGTAACGGGACCGTACGATTAATCGCAATGAGTTTACTCATGTGTGCCTGCTCGAGGACCTTGAGACCAGGGTTGGGAATTTCTGCGGGACTAACCTGCGCAAAGCTTTGCGCCGGCCCAAGGAGCAGTAAGAGTGTGCAGGTTGCGACGAACGCGAAAGTTGATTGGCTGTTTGATTTCATGGCTATTTCTCCGAGTATTGTGACGTAGGCCGAGCTGAGGTTTTGTAAGGCGGCTGAGCGACGGCGCGAGCGTAAGCTAGCACGGCTCCGATCTCGTCTTGCGTTAGCGTTTGACCCCAGGGTGGCATGATGGCGGATTTTCCCATTGCGTTACCGCCAAGCGTGATAGTGTTCCGCATAAAGTCATCACTCAGCGAATTGAACGTTTCTCCGTCAGTAAAGAGCGGGGGAGTGGGAGTCAAGTTCGATCGGTTGGACGGTCCGGCTGGAGTCGCATCGGCATGGCACCATACACAGTTGTTGTTGAATACGCGCTTGCCTTGCGCTTGCTGGTAGTTGAGCGGAATCAGGTGTTGCGAATCATTCGGATTTTGCTCCACATCGTAGGCGTTCAAGAGCGGATTAGCTGGTGCGGCCGCACGCTTGTGTTGACACGCTGATAGAGTCGCGATCGCTGGAATGATCAAGAACAGGATAAGGTCTTGCCACTTCATTGCGCTCCTCCGGCCGTGGGCTCAGCACCGCTCGTCGTCAGCGGCGGGGCCTTCTTTTTGAGCGTCAACAAATACGCGGTCAAGGCTTGCACCTCTTGATCGGTCAAGCTACGACGCGGTTCGATTGTTCCCTGGACAAGCGCCTGAGGATTTTTGAGCCACTCTTCAATCCACGCGGCATTCAACCAATTCCCTGCGTTACTCAAGTTAGGCCCGACATAGCCGCCCGCAGAACCAATCGTATGACACGCGTTGCACTGATACTTGACTTCGTAGAGTTGCTTTCCCATTTCAGCCATCTGAGGCGTGAACTGCTTCTCGTCAACAGCCGACACCTTTACAGCAGGGCTCTGCGTGACCATGCCCAGGTAATCAGCAATTACGGACGCCTCCTCGTCCGTCATATTGAATTGCGGCATCCGAAAGATGAGTGTCGGCCGAAGGGTTTGAGGGTTCTTCAGGAACTCTGTGATCCACGGGCGTTGTGCTCTGCTACCTTCAAACGACAGATCAGGCGCGAGATTTCCGCCTTCACCGTTGAAGCGATGACAAATGGCACACTTGTAACGGTCGTAGAGTTCGCCAAAGGCGCCGGCGGGATGAAATGCGCTTTCAGGTCGCGGCACTACGAGTCGCGCGAGGCTGCTATTAGCGGGACTACCGGTCATACTTAGCAATGCCGTTGTAATCGCGTCCAGATCTGTTGGGGTCAGACGATATTGCGGCATGCGTGCCGCAGGATTGACTGACAGCGGATCGGTAATCTTAGCCTGAATGTAGGAAATGATATTCCGCGGAATATTCGAATTGCCGAATTCGAGTTGTGAAACGTTTTTGCTGCCGAGAATCGCCAGGTCAGGGCCGAAATCCTTTTGTGGGGTGACACCCTGAATCACGTGACAACTGGCACAGCCCTTTTCCAGGAATAAACGCTGGCCCAAGCGGATCTCTTCTTGTTGCGGTTCCTCCAGCGGCGGGACGTTGCTCAAGAGGTCGGGGTCAATCAATCTTGTATTGATGTACTGCGTGACCTTGTAAAGGTCTTGATCCGACCAGCGATAACGTGGCATCAGGGCGTGTGACAAGTAGCTTTGCGGATCGCGCAACCAGGCAACTAACCAATCTGGTTTAACCTTGCTACCGACCTTTGTGAGTTCTGGTCCAATGTCTCCCCCAATCAATTTGGTCTCGTCACCTTGTGTGACGTTGAGAGAGTGGCAAGTCGTGCAGAACATTTGACGAAAACGAACTTCACCCTGGTCTGCCAGGTCAGCGCTCTTTTGCAGACTCAACACTACACTCTGATCGAATTTGAATAGCTCTATAGGCTCTCCTTTGAGTGTCGTCAGATAGGCAGACAGCGCCTTGATTTCCTGCTCAGCCAGACGGAACTGAGGCATCCGCGGCTCTTCCTCGGTCTCGTAACCGTCGACGACTGTGTTGCCTGAACTATCCACAACCGTATGTGGCTCTTTCAGCCACTTATAAATCCACTGGCGCGTCAGTTTATTGCCGACGTTGCTCAAATCCGGTCCCAGCATTACTGGCCGCTCGATGTCTTGCAGGTGATGGCAGCCCGAGCAGTTTAGTTGAGACAAAAGCTCCCGGCCTCGATTGAGCTTAGGCGTTTGTGGCAGGTCCGCACGATGACACACGCCGCACGACGCCTGGATAAATCTGATCGGCAACAGAGGTTGTTCCCAGGCCAGAGTTGTTTCGTGCGCCTCGGACATCTCTGTCGCCGGCCCCTGGCCGCGGTGGCAGATTACGCAACCCCATTTTTTGACATCGTGCGGGATAGCTGGATGAGCTCGAAAGGGTTGTGGCACTGATACGTCGCTGAGACTGGCTTGCGAAATGCCCTGATGGCAGGTGGTGCAACGATCAAGTACTCGCATTTCAGGGAGCCAGATTTGATCAATGCCTGGATGAAAATCTGCCAGCAGGCGTTTAGTGTCTGGCCGGGTCTGCGCGTAGCTAACGTAATCCTTCTCATATCGCTTCCAGGACTGGAAGAAATCCTTAACTGGTGATACCGCGAGCACTGCCACAAAGGCTACGCTTGCCAGCGCGAATATCGCTCGCAGCCGCGTTGAAATCTCTCCCATCTCCTTCGCCGTCATGTCATCTCCACGGCCAGACCCAGGACCAACCTGGCCCTCGAAAAAAAGTTCCGACGACTGTTAAGGTCAGCGAGACAGCAATAAACCAGGTCATCACCCACCAGGACAGCGGCCGCGTTTGCAGGAAGCTAATCAAACGGTACGGCCTTTTTGATTGGAAGAAAGAGACAATGGTCAGCCCGCCGATGGCTACTGTGGGCACGAGAACAGTCCAGGCTCGGTAAAGACCTAAAAAGACAAGCAACAATCCAACTGACACCACGAAGATCAGAAATCGTCGCGAACGATCTCCCGCCCAAAGAGGCTCACCTTTGATATTCACGTTGAAGTATGGAATTACCACCAGGGCCAACACGACTAATCCGGGAATCACGATGCCGGCTACCAGAGGTGGAAAATAGTGAAGCAATTCCTGCAAGCCCAAAAAGTACCAGGGTGCCTTCGCGGGATTCGGCGTTAGCAGCGGGTTGGCCAACTGTTCAAGGGGCGCATCCCAAACAAGCGCAACGATCACCAGCAGGATTGTCAGCACTTCAAAGGCAATCATCTCGCGCAGCATGAGGTGCGGATAGGACATTAATTGCCTGCCCGCCCTTTCTTTGACCTGGGCGGAAGTCTTTGGAGTAATGAAGACAACACGCTGCGGGGCCTTAAGCGCGTTTGATCCGATTCCTGCTTCGAATTTATTGTTTGTCTCGCTCATTTCTTCCCGACGGTCAGACCACCATCCTTCCGAATGCGCCAGAAGTGGACCCCGATCAACAGAGCGGCCAGCAGCGGAAGGATGACGCAGTGCAGAACATAGAAGCGCAGCAGCGCGTTCTCGCCCACAAGATTTCCGCCAAGCAGCAGGTAGCGGAGCTGCGGTCCAGCAAAAGGCGCTGCAGAGAGGATGTTGGTACCGACCGTAATAGCCCAGAAGGCCAGTTGGTCCCACGGTAGCAAGTAGCCCGTGTAGCTCAACAAGAGTGTGAGCAGCAGTAACACCACGCCGATTGCCCAATTGAATTCATGAGGTGGCCGGTAACCTCCGCGGTAGAAAACATGAAACATATGCCAGAACACGGCAATCACCATGATGTGCGCCGCCACTCGATGCAGGTTGCGCAGAAAGACGCCGTTTGAAACGACGAACCTAAGGTCTTTCATGTCCAGGTAGGCCTGGGGCACCGCGGGGTGGTAATAGAACATCAGTAGAATTCCTGTCAGCGTCAGCACAACGAACATAAAGAAACTAATTGTGCCAAGGTAGTAGGTGGCGCGTACACGCAGCGATTGTTCGCGAACCTTAACTGGCAGGAGATGCAGGAAGACATTACCAAAGATCGCCAGGCTGCGCGTCCGGTTGGTTCGAGCTGGACCACGACGGAAAATGGATCTCCAGGCTTGCGTAGCGCGCACCTGATTCAGGATTTCCTCGAAAGTCATCGTGTTCATAGTCAGCTCTCAGACTCTCAACGCCTGTCCGGGCTTTATCACTTCGAGCTTGTCCACCAGGAGTTCACCATCAGGCGTGAGCGTGATAGCGAAATGAGGAAGCGATCGCGGCGCTGGTCCTTCAACCTTGGTGCCATCACTTTTGAATTTGCTACCATGGCATGGACAGGCGATCAAATTCATCTCCGGCTTCCACTGTGTGTTGCAACCTAAATGTGTGCATATCGCCGATACTGCATAAAAACCATCTCCAGTGCGCACGATATAGACCTGCTGGTCTGGCATATACGTAACCGAATCGAGTGGATAAAGATCTGGAGTGCCCGCGCGAAAGTTCATGGACGGCTCGAACAAAGCATTCGGCAAGAGAAAACGATAGGTCACAACCAAGGCACCGAGGCCGGCAATACCAAACGCGCCCACCGCAATCGCATTGAGGAAATCACGGCGTCCGATTTCTCCGCGCTCATATTCCTCTGGTCTTCCAGCTATAGCTGTCGCCAGGACGTCAGTCATGCCGCCTGCACCTCCAGCTCCGATTGGTTTGGGTCTTGATCGAATACTTGAAACGCTTCCATCGTAATTGTGTGGGTGGGACAGCGAGCGGCGCAGAGTCCACAACGAATGCAAATCGTTTCGTCCTTTAACATCATCGAGCCTTGAGTTGCCGGCAGGTCTGTCGGGTACAGGTGTTGCAAACTCGTCTCATGAAATTGAGCCTCACTAACAAGTTGCGCCTTTACTTCTTCCGAAATTGTCAATTGGCTGAGAGGTATCAGTTGCAGGCAATTCTCGGGACAAACATCCACACAGCCGCCGCACAAAATACATTCCGTACCGGCGGCCTCATTACCTTCAAAGATCGTGTTGATCCAACATTGCAGGCAGCGTTTAGCCTCGCGACGCGCTTCGTCTTCCGTGTAGCCTGCTTCCACTTCTACTACTCCAGTCCGCCGGTCCAGTGGAATTACCGGAACTGCCAGGCGAGAGTACTCGTCGTAGGATTCGGCCATCCGGTGATGATCAAGAACTGTGATTTGCACATAACGCGGGCGCGGTTTCCATGCTCCTCCTCGCAAATAGTGATCGATGTTTTCTGCCGCCTTCTTGCCATCGGCAACCGCACTGATGATCAGACGCGGACCAAAGGCAATATCCCCTGCAGCGAAGACTCCGGGCGCACTGCTCATCAGCGTGTCTTCATCGATCTTGATAGTCCCTTGGCGAGTAATCTCAATCTCATCAGCCTGAGTCAGGAAGGAAAGATCGGATGCCTGGCCGATGGCTAGAATGACGGTATCGCAGTCGATCACCGCTTCTGTCCCCTGCTCAAACGTAGGATTAAAACGGCGCGCCGAGTCGAAAACCGAGGTGCAACGAAGGGTCTCGACTCCAATGACCTTGCCG
>DATGYM010000418.1:0-5320 GCA_035297925.1 Pyrinomonadaceae bacterium
GAGCACTTACTCGTAACTGAGAGCTTCAACTGCATCCTGGCGCGCGGCGCGTAGTGCGGGATAGAGAGCGCCGATGCTGCCGCCGACAATACCGACTAGAAACGCAATCAGGATCCAACGCGGTTCAACTTCTACAACGAGCGTGGTCGTGCGCATGACGCCCACACGGGCGGCAAAGGTCAAGGCAATGCCCACCGTTACACCCAGGAGGCTGACGAGAATCGCTTCCTGCTCGATCACCCAGGCGATTCCCGTTTTTGACATGCCCAGCGCTTTGAGAATTCCAATCTGCCGCGTCCGCTCAGTGACCGTGGTATACATTGCCAGAAGAATTACGAGCATGCTGATGGCACTGGCCACGCCCACCACCACTTTAATGAAAACGTTCAGCGCCGGAACGCCGGAGGCATAAATCTCAGGCAAGTCACGAGTGAAGATAATCTGGTCGTCGGGATAGTGCTGGCGTATGAGTGCCGCCACATCGTCCTGTTTGGCAGGGTCATTGGTGGCTACCAATATCGCAGATGAGCGGCCCTCAGCGCCTTCCTGATCCTGGAGAGTAGAAAGCGGAATTTTTATGCGGCCCCCGCCCGGCGGTTCGTAAACACCTACAATCTTGAAAGGCCGCTCAAACAGTTGCACGGTCGAACCAATGGTCGCGTTTCTTTGCTGTTGCCAGACGGGATCGATGATCGCCTGGTCGCCGGACGTAAGTTTTGTGCCTTCTCGAATGGAGATACTGGTCACTCTGGCGTAATCGTCGAATTCAATCCCATCAATCAAGCGAGAGCCGAAGCCCGCGTCACTGCGATCGAGCGCCTGGCCAAGTGGGGTGGCGGCTCGCACTCCGTCGATGTGAGCAATCTCGGCCGCGCGCTTAACCGGCATCATGAGCGGGCTCGTGCCCGTGAAGCCCAACGCTCCTGAAGGCCGCACCATGATCTCCGCGCCGATATTTGATTCGCGCCGCCCGCGTTCGCGTAAGACGCCGTGCGCGAGTCCGACGGTAAACACAATCAGGAGAACCCCTACTGCCGTTCCCATAATGCTGACGGCGGTGCGGGCGGGGCGATGAGCAATGTTCGAAAGCACAAGACTATCCATAACTCTTTGCAGTCGCGGACTACGATCCAAAAGACGCCGCCACGCGTTTGGCAACGTGCGCCAGGTTAAAATCAACAAGCCAATAGACGTCCAGACGATTGTGCCGGCCTTGCGCACGAGTGCCAGAGTCACGCCGATTGCCGTAGTGAATCCGAGGGTCCTAAGTATGACGCCCGTGCCGCCTTCATAAACGCCCACGGTGCCGGGCACAAACGCGAAAACAAAATTTATGACTTTTGTGAGCGACTCAATTATGTACGCCTGCGCCACATTGGGTTGATAACCAAGCATATGCAGGGTCACATAGACTTCGAGCACACTCGACACGTGGCCCAGAAGATTGCACGCAATCATTCCGAAAAAGACGCCGGGATGGTGTTTGTAGAAATCGTAAACTTTCGATTCGATGTGGTAAATATGCTGTCGTCGTTTGAGAATAACTCTGGGGCTCAAGTGCAGCCGGGCCATCTGATCCAATATCCAACTTAGAAGCATGATGCGCCGCCTCGCGGCGAGCCCTGCCGCCGCGATGCCAAGCGCGGCGATGACGGCGATGGCAACCAGAGAGTAATAGACCACCGATGGCAGGTTGTAGGTAAACAACATCACTGAGGCGCCACTGAGGATAAAAAACACGACCGACAGGTTGTAAAGAAGATTATCGACTACGAGCGCGGGGACGCCGTAAGTGAGCGGAACGCGTTTTCGCAGCAGGGCGACTTTCGTTGCTTCGCCTAGTAAAGGCCCAGTGAAGGTTAGAAAACTTATCGCTTCGCCGCCTAGCCGAGCTGCAAACGCCTGAGGGAAAGTGAAGCGACGATGTTCTTTAGGAACGGCGGCAGACATGGCTATGGTGCGAAACACATGTCGTGAGCCGCTGATCGCCAGAAGAATTAGGAAGCCAAAAAAGCCGATGCGCAACAGCGCGTCAAAGATCGGTTGCAATCCGACACGATTGATGACGTAGACAAGCAGACCAAGGCCGAGCAGAAAGGCGATCGCCTGCAGCCAGACGAAAGAGCGGCGCGAAGCACTCGAGCCGGAGGGCTCGCCTTCGTCGACGAGTTCATCCAGCTCGCGCAGATCGTCCTGCCATTGTTCAGGCAACTGATTTTCGGAAATGGTCAATGAGATGCAGTCGCTCCCGTAATCGCGATTTTTGGGTGTTCGGACGAAGCCAACACTTCTTTTACCGGACGCCCGGGAAATCGCCGAAAACCTTTATCCCACAAAACCGGAATTGGGTTGTTATCATCGCGTAAATTGTCGGTCAACGCCAGCACGGTCGGCACAAAACTCAGGCTGTCATACGGTTCTTCCACTAATGCAGCACGCGGTATCCCTGTCTTGTCGCCGCCGGCTAACATGAAAGTCGAGTGGGTCGAGATGCGAAAGAACGAACCATGATTGCCACCGGGATTGAACCCGCGCACGTCGAAATTCCAGTGATCATTGGCAACCACCAGCAGGTCCGTTTCAATATTTTCCCGTTGCCGGTTGAGCAATCGTCGCAACAGGCGTTCGTCAGCGGAAAGTCCCGGCTCGGCCAGTGACAGCCGCGCAACTTTGTGCCGCGCAAGTTCTTCGTGCAGCCCGATCAGGCCATTCGAGTATCTGGTCTTGTGCAGCGCATGCAGCCATTCAAGATCCGTGTGCCAATTGCTCAGCCACGCTTCCTTATTTTTATCCGGCACGTTCAAATCCGGATCCTCAAGCATGTGGAGGGGCAGACCGGCGCGCCACGGCACCGAATCGAAATGCAACTGACCTGCGGCATCCTGAGTCAGATGGCTGATGGGAAGGTAACGGAAACTGAGTTGACCCCTGCCGTCCTCACGCGCAAGGATCAGTGCTTGTTGTTCAGGACCTTCGCTAACCCAAACAACATCCGGCGCGATGTCGGTTTCGCCAATCAAAGGCTTCACCAGTTCAGCCGGAAGGCGAATGCCGAGCAAATCAATGGGATGATTTAAGACTCCAGCCTGCACGTTATTGCGAACCGTGAGGTTATGCAGGAGGGCAAAGTAATCGACGTGCACGAAAGTCTTGTCCAGGTCGAGCGAACCATCGGGTTTAAGTACCACGCCGTTAGGACCAATCCCCACCACATAGTTTTGCAGTTCATGGACAGTGTTATGCTCGCCCATTGCGTGCGGCGCAATTAAGTCCTCAACTTTCAGTTTCGCGGGATTGAAATCAACTTTCCGCAAAGCCAGCAGGTTCGCGACGGTGCGGCCGTATGCGGAATAATTCTGATCCTGCCCCATCCAGATATCCAGCCAGACACAAACGCGTTTTGCCTGATCGTCCTTGCCGGCCTCTGTTTCCTCCTTGGTAAACTTTTTCGGTTGCTCGGCGCATCGCTCTCGCTGCTCCGCAATCCGCCGTCGCAGGGCGCCGAGCTCTTCATTCATAGCGTCCAGATTCCGCTGCCATTCGGCGCGTCTCGAATCCACTGTTTGAAAGAACTGATCCGTTAAAGCCCTGCGGACTGGAGGTGCCAGGTCATCACGCTGCAGTTGTTGCAGCAGCAGATGGAGCAGGTTCAGGTCCGAGTCGCGCAACTGAATGGAAGCGCGCTCGTTGCCGTCGAAATCAAGCAAGGCGGTCGGATAGGCGTCGCTTTGATTTTTTAAGTAATACGAATCGCGCGTGGTGGTAGTGATGATGGGCACAAACGGATTCATGCCTTTGATTGCATAATCCAGCAGCAATCGTCGCTTGGTGACTACGTGATGGCCGCCGCCGGCGGGACTGCCGAGCAACTTGACCAGGTTGTAACCCTGGCTGTAAACACGCTCGTCAGTATTAAATCCATGATCAGAGACTATGATCAGTGCAGTCTCAGACGCCAGGGGACTCTTCTGAATTGCTGTCCAAACCTCACCCAACATTGCGTCAAGATTTTTCAGCGCCAGCAGGTGCGACTCGCGGTCATTATTGTGATGGGCAGCATGATCGAAATCGGTAGTTACAAGTTCAAGATAACGACGGCGCGGATCGTTTAAGCCTTCTATTAGTTCGCGCAGGAGTTGCTCAGGCACTGAACTGCGTAGTCCGATCCCATTCATGGTCCACTCATCAAACAGTTCTTTGGGACCACGACGAAATCTGTTTTCCAGTGCCTTTTGGAACGTCATGTAGCGGGGACCGCGTTGAAAAAGCGAGAAAGTGGCATGGGCCTCGCTGTGCGGATAAGCGTCTGGCAGCAGCGGAATGCCAATCGCGTCAAGCACCTCTACGCCCTGCATGTCCACGCGCCTGCCAATGGTTGCCTGCACGTAGAAGGGAATGAAATTGAGATAGTCGTAGGTTTGCAGCGTATAACGATCAAACTCAACATTGCCTTTGATCTGCAGATGCTGGCCGGTATCGATTAAAGACCATGAAGGAGCGGACAAACTCATCCCGCGTACATAGAAATTAGCCAGCCGCGTGCCCTGCTGGTAAAAAATATTGTCCATCCAGGGAAGTTGACTCTTGCCGGTGCGGGGATCGCGCTCGCGCACAAACCGGTCGACCACCTCGTAAGGTAATCCGTCACACTGAATCACCACCACACGTTTTGTTTGTCCCAGGGAAATCGCAGGCAACAGCAGCAGCGCCGCGATGGGTAGCAGCATGCTAAGCGAGCGCCGGGCCCGACGCGTTGGTTTTGCCGGCAGCAAAAAGAAGGACAAAAGCGAGTTCAGGACGAGTCGGCACATAACTACTGGTCGACTCGCGTGCTGCTGGATTTCTCGCTGGAAACGGTGAGGGCTTCGTTTGGGCGAACGGGGTTCTTTAAATAGGAGACCACTAAATCTCTGCCTGCGGGGTCGAGATCCTTTAGTTGCGAGAGGCGAAGCAATTCACTCTTCGCTTTGGGATTGTTGATCCGCGACAGCGTCTCCAGACAGGAGCGGCGCGTTTCGGCGTCTTTCGTGCGCGTGAAAATGTTTGCGGCAGCCGCTGCCGACTTGGAACCGGCATAAGATCCATGCGCGGTTATGAAATTTAGTGAGCGTCTAATTTCATCCAGATCCCAGGCAACGTCGATCTGTGGCGTCGATCGCGCTACTTCCTGGAGAAAGCGAGTGTGATAGGCCAACCTCCGCGCAACGTCCAGCCGCACTTCCATCTCCGGATTTTCCTTCTCGCGATGAACATAACGGCCAAAGCTAAGAATGTTTGCCAGCCGGAAAAGGGTCTGCTCCGCGCGCCCGTGCTCGAGCGG
>DATGYM010000419.1:0-4929 GCA_035297925.1 Pyrinomonadaceae bacterium
GCGCTGGATGAAGAGTACGCGTTTCTCCCGCCCCCTGGGCCACATCGGAACGGGTCTCACCTATGCCATGCCCTTCGGAGTGCTTGGTCTGATCTCAGCCGCCGCAACCGGCCACTGGAGGCTGGGGATCGGACTATTGGCGGCGGCCTTCGTCAACCGGGTCGTGCAATCGATCGCGGTCGGATGGGGAATCATCGGCGATCGTCGCGCTTTGTATCTCTCGTGGCTCTATCCCGTCCGTGACATGCTGGGCTTCTTTACCTGGATGGCCAGCTTCGGCAGCCGCACTTTCTTCTGGCGCGGAGAAACCTACCGCTTCAGCCAGGGGGGCAGAATCATTCCGCAAAACCGGCCAGCAGAGAGTGCGGTGGGAGCAAAACTGTAGAGATGAAGTGCGCGACTTTGGCAGCTTCGGAGATCTATCTCCACGGACCCGGGAATGGCACGAGTTCATTGGTGCCGGATAAAGACAAATGTAGCGCGGCTTGCAGCCGCTGGGGGACCTGCGGAAGTAAGGCCATCAAACTCAACATACTGGCCATCTCGAAGAATCGACCATCCACGACCAGCGCGACAGACAGTCTCGGTTAGACTCGGTACTCCGATGCCGGCCATACTTCAGGTGCGATGCTTAACCTGCTGATAAGAATGTGAAGTGACACAACGCGTGGCTTTGTTTCACAAGGACATCGATCGAAATGCTGCAATCAAAGGACTTTTTGGCTTTGTTTCGCAAAGTACTACATGCCGGGAGACTCTCCTTTGCTGCGTTCTTGCAATCTCTCAAGTTCGGCAATCGCCTCGTTGAGTTGCCGATTGATCATTGCTTCATATCGCAGCAGCTTGTCGAGATCCTCTTTCTCGGGCAAGTAGAGATGATCCGTCATGGCATCCATTTCCGGATCACGCGGCGTTATAAACCCAGATTCGGTTGGATCGCCTTCTCTTGATTGTCTGATCTCATACTGTGCGCGGCAAGAGCCTTCGAGATTAGACCGGTCTCACAACGGATGAGCCGACGAAGTCGCCAGGACCCACGGCGATCTTTTCCATCCAGAGCTCTTCGAGGAAACCAGCCGGCTTAAAGTGTTCCGCAAGCCGCCACCGCTCTCCACTTTGGAGGAAATGGTCATGCCATAAGCGGTCTGCGGAGGCAGTTTGACTTAGATTTAGCTTCGTTCTGCGCCGCAGGCCGGCGCTTAATTGACCCGACTCCGACTCAGGTTTTTTCATTCCCCACAAATCGATTTCTCGAATTGGGCTGCGACTAAGCAAATCAAAGAGATAGCGTTTTGTGGTTGCTCGGGACCAGCACTTCGTTCTTCTTTCGGGACCAACCAAATAACCTACTGGAGGATTCCGGTCAGTTTGAGTCCAGTAGCGAATAGACGTGATTCTGCTCCGGACTACGACATTTCGGAGCGGCATCCGTCCCTAGGCAGCCTCCATTCACTCGCCAAGCTTCACTGCTGGGATTTTAGTTTAGAGCGAGTCCTTGCCGTTTAGCCGCCACTCGATGGTCTTCCCCGATTTCCATGCAAGCCAGAGAAGCACTTCCGCACCTATTTCGCTCCGACCCTGCTCATATCTGGAGATCTGTCCCTGGCTGACAAAGAGTTCGCGGGCAAATTGTGCCTGATGGGACGACCAATCTAACATAAGATTCAGCACTCACTTAAGGGAGGCGGTTTCGGTTAGTCAATCGTTACCCCGATGGGCCGCGATCCCCGCAATTATTACTACGAACCACTCAACTGAAATTCCTTCTGAAAAGATAAGACTTGTTGGCTTCGTTTGGTAATTCGATGCGTGCTCACCCCGCCGAATTGGCGGTTTTGGAAGGGCACCCATGGAGACAGAACTGCGAGTCCGCGCCGCAAGGCGAAAGCAGCCTACGGAGCGGACATGCAGAACGCAACAATCCAAACCTTCTTATCAATCTTCCGTGGATGGCTCCTCCGACGATTCTGTCGCTTCGCCTACGTCGGCGGCAGTTGCTGAACCGGGTTCATCCTTGCTGTCTGGATGTGTGGATAAAGAATCCTCCAAAACCACTTTCTCCGAGAATTCATCCGCTTTGCTAGTGTGGGTAGAGACGGTGACATCAACAGCAGCGGGGGCTGACACGTGCTCACCTTTTCTCATCCGCTGCACCCGCTCAAGCTCGTGCAGAATGCGAAATAGCTTGAGCGCGATCGAAGTCTCGTAACGCTGAAAAGTGTTGACAAGTCGTTGAACACTCTCGTAAGGCATTTTTGCCGGAAGACCTGGGTCAACAAGGCATCCCACATCGAATTGATCGAAGTTTGCCAGCGGGTTGGGCTTATGAACTGGTGGGTGTAGAGCCTCCGTGATGAATTCCGCTTCGAGTCGTTTAGCGCGTCGCAACCTCGTCATCTCTAGAGCAGCGCATTCGACAAGAAACGTCTCCACTACTCCCAGAGGATCTTTCTCATTGATGAGGTCGCGCAGCGCGTCGCAGTAACCCTCAGCGTTGTCGAGCTCGGTAATTCCAGCTGACAATAATCCGTGTTTTGTAGCGTTTAATCGGGTTGAGGTCGTGTTGTTCGGTCCAGTTGATTTCTTGGCATTGCGGCGATTTGCCGACTTTCTATTGCTCATGATTATTCCCCTCCGCTGTCGCCCCGTTCCGGAATAGCAAACCTGTACAGGTCGAATAGGGCGCAGAATGCGCAGCCCGGAGCTGCGGTAGTCCGTCGCTCAGGTTCACACTGTCGCTTCGGGGATTATTGGCGTGTAAGAAGAAGCCATCGCTCAGGTTTGCACTGTCGCGAAAGCATCCGGCAGCTTGACGGGTTCTCGTTCTCCAGTTGACCTCACTGACGTTTAAGCTTTCCTTTACTGATCTTGAAGGATACTGTGCGAGAGACTCGAACAGTTTGTCCCTCATGGCGCTTGATTGTAAGGGTCTGGAACTTTTGGCTGGACACAGCGGCAATGAGATCCGCGCCCTTGGGCAATTCTTGCTCGTTTTCGAGCAATATCCCCTCGCCACCCCTCTTTGTCACGGTGAAGCGAGTTACCGTGTCGTCGCCCATGGCATCGAGGATGGCACGTTCAATGTTATCTTGAACGTGAAACTCTAACGCTGATGGCCTCTTCGGCGAATATTGAGAAGAGTTAATAGACAAGTTACGCCCTCCCGCTTCGCCCACCAAAATACACCATTGATAAAAATAAGTCAATATAAAAGTGACAAAGCAATTGGACAGTTGAGGGAACTAGCGCCAAGTACTTAGCGTCAGGGAAGTTTCGACCCTCCTCCGTCCGTGGACGCAGCCTAGGAATCTGAAGATGTCCAGGAATTAGAATGACTAGAAGGAGAATGCTAAACCGCACGGTTCCACAGGTCCCATTGACCGAACAGTTAACGAACCGCCAAACACGTCCCGTCACCAATCAGTTGAGGGCCGTGCGATAGGTAGATCGATCTCACGACTTTACATATAGGTCGCGTTCGGCAACGCTCCGGATTACTTAGTTTGCTTCTCCTCGCAGTATCCAGTCGATGCTCTTGTGAAACCTTTCGGAGAGAAGAAAGAGTGCCTCGATTGTCGGCGCACCTTTCCCGCGCTCTATCTTGGAAAGGTGTCCTTGGCTGATGCCGAGATATTCCGCCATTTCCTCCTGGTAAACATCCCCCCGGAGCTTCCTTATACGGGAGCCGATCGCCAGAAGGTCGGGTTTTGTCTTACTGGTAGCCAAAAGCTCCTCTCAGTCGGATGCATTCCTGTTTGACATATGCTTTACTGCATATGCATAATGGCATGTACTAGGGTCCAATCACTTTTAGTCGATCAGGAACTTGTAGCCAATTGACTCATTAGTGTCAAAGAGAGGCGCAGGGTAGCGAACATGAAATTGAGAAGAACGAAGAACCAACTCGAGGTACGGTGCAATTCACGTTGGGCGCGGAAATTGTGGGCTGGCATCTCGCCAATCGGTTTCGCCGTCTTGAGGCAGATGTCAGAAAAATATGAGTTTTCTGTTCCTCTCGGCGATGTGTTGTTTCTCGATGGCCGATGGTACGTGACGCATGTTGGGTTAGTTCGGCTTGCACACCGTTGGTCTTGTGCCGGGATTCGCAGTCAGATCGTTCGGGACTTGTGCGATGCGACCACGTCCAGATGGGCCTTCAAAGCCACCGTCTATACCCACCCCAGTTGCAAGGGTTTCGTGGGCTACGGTGACGCTGATCCGTCCAACGTTTCTCCCCTGGTCCATGGCGCAGAAATGCGCGTTGCGGAGACCCGGGCGGTCAACCGGGCTCTGCGCAAAGCCTACGGCATCGGCATCTGCTCGGTCGAGGAAATCGGTTCGTTTGCCGAATCAGCTCCGTCCTCACGGGAGTCGAAGAAGCTCCCGGCCCCACCAGTCAACGGCAAGAACAGAAATTACGGCGGTCCGAAGGTTCGCGACCGCCTCTGCCAGCTGATTCGCCGGCACCAGCTCGATGCCAACCTCGTGAAGTCCTACGCCGTCGATTTCTGCGGAACCAAAAGCCTCCGCGAAGCCACCCGCGAGCAAGTCGAAGCTTTCGTCGCCCACCTGGCGGACTGGGCTGAGAAAGACCGCAATGCCCTGCTCTGCCAGCTCAACAGCTATCCCAGCAACAAAGAAGGTGCAGCGTGAGGCTCTATTTCGAGTCTCTTCGCCCGACGGATGTGTCGGCCATTCACTCGGTTCCGGACGGGATATTCCTTGTCCGGGTGGATCGGGCCCAGTACCGCTGGCACAAGCAGAAACCGTATTACGAGATCCGCTTTGCCGTCCTCAAGCCCCGGCATCTGACCGGGTGTTTCATGACCGGACGCCTGTACTGCACGCCCCGGGCTATGTGGAAGCTGATCTGGTTCCTGCGCGACTTCGGCTACGACGCCGACTTGTTCGGAAAGAATGAAATTGATG